>NZ_JBEPAM010000039.1:0-82062 GCF_040298605.1 Kitasatospora sp. NPDC001527
CCTTCCCGGCCCCGGCCTCGGTGTTGGCCCCCGTGACCCCCCCGGGGGGCGGACGGTTCCGCGGAACCGTCCGCCCCCGGGCGTATGTTGGGGGCTATGCCTGCCAAGTCCCGTACCTACCAGCCCGCCAGGGTGCGCGCCGCGCTGTCGGCGCAGACCGAGGCCCTGCGCGCGGCCGTCCACCGGCTGACCGCCGCCGACCTGGACCGGCCGACCCGGCTGGGGGAGTGGCGGGTGCGCGAGCTGGTGGCCCATCTGAGCCTGCTGCTGGACCTGCTGCCGTCCCAGCTGGCCGATCCGGCGCCGGACGGGCCGCCGCTCTCGCTGAGCCGCTTCACCGAGCTGCCCGCGACGGTCGCCGAGGTGGTCGACACCGCGGTGACCGAGCACGCGGCGGCCGCGTTCGCCGGCCCGCCCGAGGAGGCGGCCGCCCGCTTCGGCCGGTCGGTGGACGTCGCGCGGGCCGCGCTGGACGGCACGGCGGGGGACGCGCCGGGACGCCCGGTCGCCATGCGGTTCGGCCCGATGGCGCTCACCGAGTTCCTGGTGACCCGGCTGGTCGAGACGGTGGTGCACGCCGACGACCTGGCCGACGCGCTCGGCCCGGAGCCGTTCCCGCACGACCGGCAGGCGGTGGCCGCCGTCACCCGGATGCTCGCCGACGCCTTCGCCGACCGGGTGCCCGGCGGCGCGGTCGAGCTGCGGGTGCCGCCGTACGCGGTGGTGCAGGCCGTCGAGGGGCCTCGGCACACCCGGGGCACCCCGCCGAACGTGGTCGAGACCGACCCGCTGACCTGGATCCGGCTGGCCACCGGCCGCACCGGCTGGGCGGACGCGGTCGACACCGCCGCGGTGTCCGCCAGCGGCGAGCGCAGCGACCTGCGGACGTACCTGCCGCTGCTCGGCTGAGCCCACGGCCGCAGCCGGGCGAGGCCCATCGGCCCCGTGCCCGGGGGCGATCCGGGTCCGCCCGGTGTTCCGGGGGCGCCGGACGGTCTCGACTCCGGCCGGGGAAGGACCGGTTCAGGCGACCGAGGGTCCGCTCAGGTAGCGGCCGTCGCTGCCGTACGGCCAGGCGTTGGGCTTGCAGCCCTTGAGCCCGTAGATCTGCTGCATCATCGCCGGCGCCGGTTTGCCGGGCCCCGGGCAGGTCTCGTGGCCGTGGCCGATCCGGTGGCCGACCTCGTGGTTGATCACCAGCGCCCGGTACTCCTCGATCGGGCCGTCGAACTGGGGCGAGCCGGTGGTCCAGCGCTTGACGTTGACCAGCACCTGGTTGCCGACGTTGCAGTTCACCTCGCCGCGGGTGTCGAGCCCGGCGGCGCCGCAGATCCGGTCGACGGTGGCGGGGGAGGCGATCTTCACGGTGAAGTCGTAGCCGCCGCCGGCGACCAGCTGGAAGCCGTTCTTCCGGTCGTTGGTCCAGCCGCGCCGGTCGGCCAGGACGGCCTGGATCTGCGCGGCGGAGGCGGCCGCGTCGACGCCGATGCCGTCCTCGACCTCGACCCGGTAGCGGCGGATCCTGCCCTGGCCGACCGGGTCGGCGGAGCCCTGGGCGACGGTGAAGGTGCCGGTGCCCTTGGTGGAGGTGCTCTCCGGACCGCTCGGTTGCGCGGTGGCGGTGGCGGTGGGAGCGGGGGAGGAGGTGACGGCGGTGGCGGTCGGGAGCGGAGCCGCGGAGGACGGCGCCGGAGCCGCGGCGGGCGGCGTGGTGCCGGCCTCGGAGGGGGTGACCCGGGCCTGGGCGGTCCGGTCCGCGCCGGGCAGCGCGTCGGGGCGGTTCAGCACGAACAGCGTGCCGCCGAGGATCGCCACCGAGGTGATCAGGGCGGCGAGCATGCCGGGCCCGAGCCGGCGGCGCGGCGGGCGCCGGCGGCGGGAGACCGTGCGGGGCCGGGGACGTGCCGCGCCACGGGATCGTCGGCGGGCGGGACTGGGTGCGGGCACGCTGGGCTCTCTGTCGACCGGTGGGGCCGCGAACCCTCGAACTGACGTGCGCTCCCCCTTCGCGGGCCCACCCTGACACGGCGGAGTGGTGAATGTCCACGGACCCGGGTGCGCACGGAACGGACGAGAACCGCCCCCGCTGCCCGATTCGGGCACCAGGGGCGGCGTCGGCGGTCGGTCCGGTCACCGGTCACCGTTCGTCGGTCAGCGGGGTCCGGCGGTCAGCCCAGGGTGGCGGCGGCGGTCGGCGAGCTGTCCCGCAGGAACTGCGTGCAGCGCTCCGCCTCCTCCTTCTCCTCGATCGCGGCGGCGGCCCGGCCGAGCGCGTGCAGCGCCCGCAGGAAGCCGCGGTTCGGCTCGTGCTCCCACGGCACCGGGCCGTGGCCCTTCCAGCCGCTGCGCCGCAGCGCGTCCAGTCCGCGGTGGTAGCCGGTGCGGGCGTAGGCGTAGGACTCCACGACCCGGCCGGCCGCGAAGGCGTCGTCGGCGAGCTGGGCCCAGGCCAACGAGGAGGTCGGGAACTTCGCCGCGACCTCGGCCGGGGAGGCGCCGCCGGCCAGCAGCTCCAGCGGAGCGGGCTCGGCGGGCAGGTGCGTGGGGGGCGGACCCCCGAGGAGGTTCTCGTGAATGGTCATGCCCCCCAGTGAACCACCGGGGGGCACGGACGCAGGACCTCGTACGGGACGCGGGCCTTACTTCAGGCGGTTGCCGGCCGAGCGCAGCTGCTGGGCGGCCTCGAGCACGCGGGCGGCCATGCCCGCCTCGGCGAGCTTGCCCCAGGTGCGCGGGTCGTAGGTGTTCTTCTTGCCGACCTCGCCGTCGACCTTCAGCACGCCGTCGTAGTTGGCGAACATGTGGCCGGCGACCGGGCGGGTGAAGGCGTACTGGGTGTCGGTGTCCAGGTTCATCTTCACGACGCCGTTCTCCAGCGCGGTGGCGATCTCCTCGGCGGTCGAGCCGGAGCCGCCGTGGAAGACGAAGTCGAACGGGTCGGCCTTGCCGTACTGCTTGCCGATCGCGTCCTGCAGCTCGCGCAGCAGCTCCGGCTTCAGCACGACGTTGCCCGGCTTGTAGACGCCGTGCACGTTGCCGAAGGAGGCGGCCAGCAGGTAGCGGCCCTTCTCGCCCAGGCCCAGCGCCTCGGCGGTGCGGACGGCGTCGTTGACGGTGGTGTACAGCTCGTCGTTGATCTCGTGCGTGACACCGTCCTCCTCGCCGCCGGTCGGGGTGATCTCGACCTCAAGGATGATCTTGGCGGCGGCGGCCTGGGCGAGCAGCTCCTGGGCGATGGCCAGGTTGTCGCTCAGGGTCTCGGCGGAGCCGTCCCACATGTGCGACTGGAAGAGCGGGTTCTGGCCCTTGGCCACGCGCTCGGCGGAGACCGCCAGCAGCGGGCGGACGTAGCCGTCCAGCTTGTCCTTCGGGCAGTGGTCGGTGTGCAGCGCGACGGTGATGTCGTACTTGGCGGCGACGATGTGCGCGAACTCGGCGAGCGCGACGGCGCCGGTCACCATGTCCTTGTTGTGCTGGCCGCCCAGGAACTCCGCGCCGCCGGTCGAGATCTGGATGATGCCGTCACTCTCGGCCTCGGCGAAGCCGCGGAGCGCGGCGTGCAGGGTCTGCGACGAGGTCACGTTGATCGCCGGGTAGGCGAACTTGCCCGCCTTGGCCCGGTCCAGCATCTCGTTGTAGACCTCGGGAGTTGCGATGGGCATGCGAATCCGCTCCTGTCGGGTTTGCGGCGTACGGACGGTGCTGTCCGACGCTGTGTACGCCTTGTGACGACTCCGGGGTACCGGGGCCGGTGCGCGGCTCTGCGGTGCGGCGGACCGGTACCAAGGTTCGAGGCAGCGGCCGCGGTGCGGCGATGAGGGTGTTCGCCACTGCGGGCCGGACGCCGGTGCCATCTTCCCAGAATGCCCACCGGCTCCACCATGCGGCCCGCCAGTCGGGACGGCGGGCCCGGAGAGCTCCCCGCGGTGCTCCCGCCGGGGGTCCCCGCGGTGTTCCGCGCGGTGTTCTGCGCGGTGTTCTGCGCGGTGCTCCCCGCGGGGCGGAGCGGGGTGCGACGAAAGGATGAGGGCCCGCTCGCCCCCCGGTGCGAAGCCCTGGTAAAGACGGGCCCGCTATCCTGCGCCGTGTGGACTACAACCAGCTGGCCGTCAATCTGCTCGACGCCAAATCACTGATCTCGTCCCTCGGTGCCATCGGGCTGATCGCGATCATCTTCGCGGAGACCGGCCTCCTGGTCGGGTTCTTCTTCCCGGGTGACTCGCTGCTCATCATCGCCGGAGTGGCCTCCTCCAGCGCCGCTTCGTCGGTCCTCGGCGACGGTGCGCGGCTGCCGCTCGCGACCCTGCTGATCGGGGCCCCGCTCGCGGCCATCGCCGGCGCCCAGCTCGGGCACCAGATCGGCGTGAAGGTCGGACCGAGGATGTTCGACAAGCCCGAATCGAAGATCTTCAAGCGCGAGTACGTGCTGAAGGCCGAGGAGTACTTCAACCGCTTCGGCCCCGGCAAGGCCGTCGTGCTCGCCCGCTTCATGCCGATCGTCCGGACCTTCCTGAACCCGGTCGCGGGCACCCTGGAGATGCCGGCCAAGACCTTCTTCCTCTGGAACGTGGTCGGCGGCGTCCTGTGGACCGAGTCGATGCTGCTGATCGGCTACTTCTTCGGCGACGCGCTCGCCCCGGTGATCGACAAGTACCTGATCCCGGCGGTGCTGCTGATCGTGCTGCTCTCGATCTCGCCGATGATCTTCGAGGTGCTGCGCGAGCGCAAGAAGAAGAAGGCCGGCGGCGTGCAGGCCGCCGAGAGCGGCGAGGCCGTCCAGGCCGGCGGCGGCCGGCACCGGCGCGACTGATCCCCGTTCCCGTTCCGCCGCAACGGCCGGGGCCCGGTGTTTCACGTGAAACACCGGGCCCCGGCCGTTCGCCGTGTTCGGGGGTGTGCGGGCCGGGCTCAGAGGCCCAGGTCCTCCAGGGTGTACGCGGTGACGTACGGCAGGCCCTCGGCCTCGACCGCGGCGGCGCCGCCGCGCTCGACGATCACCGCGACGCCGACCACCTCGGCGCCCGCCTCGCGCAGCGCCTCGACGGCGGTCAGCACCGAGCCGCCGGTGGTGGAGGTGTCCTCGACGGCCAGCACCCGGCGGCCCTTGACCTCCGGGCCCTCGATCCGGCGCTGCAGGCCGTGCGCCTTGCCGGCCTTGCGGACCACGAACGCGTCCAGCTCACGGCCGCGCGCGGCGGCGGCGTGCAGCATCGCGGCGGCGACCGGGTCGGCGCCCAGGGTCAGCCCGCCGACGGCGTCGTACTCCAGGTGGGCGGTGGCGTCCAGCATCACCCGGCCGACCAGCGGGGCGGCCTGGCCGTCCAGCGTGATCCGGCGCAGGTCGACGTAGTAGTCGGCCTCCTTGCCGGAGGAAAGGGTGACCTTGCCGTGGACGACGGCCTTGTCCTTGATCTGTGCCAGCAGGGCGTCGCGGTCGTTGCTCATGAGCGTCCAGTCTAGGTCCTCCGGAGCCCGCTAGCGCCGCCGCAGGGCCCTGACCAGCACCACCGCGCCGCCGAGCAGGGCCACCCCGCCGCCGATCATCCACGGCACCGTGCTGCGGCCGCCGACGCCCGGCACCACGATGCCGCCGGCGTCGCCGCCCCAGCGGGAGGCCGCCCGGGCCCGGGCGCTGCGGGCCGGCAGGGCGGGCGCGTACGGGCCGCGCGGCGGGGCGTGGTCGACCTCCTCGGCGGAGCGGCCGACGATGCTGCGGCGGACCGGGCCGCCGAGCGCCGGCTCCTGCTCGTAACCGAACGGCAGCTCGGCGGGGAGTTCGGCGGAGACCTCCTCCTCGGCCGCGGCGGTCTCCTCCGCGCCGGCGGGCTCCTCGACGTCGTCGGCGTCCGCGTCGGCGTTCCCGAGCGGGAGGCCGAAGCGCTCGGCGTCGGCGTCGGAGAAGGCGATGAGGTCGGAGAGGTCGTCGTCGAGGTCGTCGCCGGGCTCGTCCTCGCGGTCCTCCTGGCGGTTCTCCAGGAACACCACGGTGCCCTCCCCGGCGGTGTTCTCCTCCGCCGCGGCGTCCTGGCCGGCCTCGCCGGCGTCCTCGGCCCCGGTGCCGTCCTCGCCCCCGGCCTCGTCCTCGTCGGCCTCGGCCTGGTCCCCCTGGGAGGTCAGGGCGGCGGTGAAACGGTCCAGCAGCCGGCGGCCGGCCGCGTCGAGCGTCTCGCCGTCGAACTCGGTGAGCCGCCCGGTGGCGCTCAGGTCACCGGTGAAGCGGACCACCGCGGTCCCCTCGGCGCCCTCGGCGACGCTGATCCGGACGGTCGCGGTGGCCTCGCCGCTGCCGCGCGCCTCCTGGCCCTCGGCGAACGCGGTCAGCACGCCCTCGCGGCCCTCGATCAGTGACAGCACGCCCTTGTACGTGATGGTGGAGGTGCCGATCCGCAGCTTCAACCGCCCGCCGATCTCCTCCGCCCCGCGACTGCCGACGGCGGCGGGTTCGGTGCTCAGCCCCGGCACGGAACGCGCCAGCAGCGCGGGATCCTGCAGGGCCTGCCGGACCTGCCCGGCCGGCATCGGGACGACAACCTCATGCTCCATGCCACGGAGCCTACCGACCGAACCCCCTCCCGGCCCCGCCCTGTCCCCCACCTGTCGCCGCGGGTCCCGGAGCGGTCCCGCCCCGGGACCCGCCCCGGTCCGCCCTCAGTGCGGGCCGAGGAGGGTGAGGGCGGCGGGCGGGTGGAGCGGGCGCAGCGCGGTGAGGCGGGCGGCGGAGCCGCGCAGGCTGTCCGGGGTGAGGGCGCGCGGCGGCGGCGCGTCCGGGGCGAGGGTGAGCGGCGGCTGGGCGGCGGCGGCGAGCAGGAAGCTCTGGCTGCCCTCCGGCCCGGGGCGGCAGCTGGCCGTCGCGCTGCCGGCGACCGCGTACGGAACGGTCCGCAGCCCGGCGGCCCGCAGCCCCGACTCCGCCTGCCACAGGCCCTGCCACCCGTGCTGCTCGTCGCCGCCGCGGACGGCGAGCCGCCCGCCGGGGGCCAGCAGCCGGGTGGTGAGGCCGTAGAACTCCTGGGAGTGGAAGGTCACCGGTCCGCCGTCGGCGGGCGCGGGCAGGTCGGCGAGGACGACGTCGAAGGACTCCCCGGGCGCGGGGCGCACGGTGCGCAGCCACTCCAGCGGGTCGGCCTGGGCGGTGCGCACCCTGGGGTCGTCCAGCGAGCGGCCGGAGAGCGCGGCGAGGCCGGGGTCGGTGCGGGCGAGCCGGGGGAGCGCCGGGTCGCGGTCGACCACCAGCACGGAGCGCACCCCGCGGTGCCGCAGCACCTCCCGCAGGGCCAGCCCGTCCCCGCCGCCGAGCAGCAGCACCCGGGCGTCCGGACCGGCGGCCATCGCGGGGTGGACCAGGCCCTCGCTGCCCCGGTACTCGTCGGGTCCGCAGACCGCCAGCCGGCCGTCGAGGTAGAGCCGCAGCGGGCCCTCGGCGGGGCCGGTGAGCACGATCTCCTGGTAGCGGCCCTGGCTGACCGAGCGGACCTGCCCGCCGTACAGCGCCTGCCGGGCGGCGCGTTCCACCGCGTCGGACCAGGCGGCGGCCGCGGCGAGCAGCGCCAGCACGAGCCCGCAGCCGCCCCAGAGCAGCAGCCGTGCCCGGGGCGCCGGTTCCTCGCGGAAGAGCCAGAGCACCACGGCGGCACCGGCGACGGTGTTGACCGCGCCGGTGACCAGCGCGCCGCTGCCGGGGCCCAGCACGGGCAGGATGAGGAACGGGAAGGCGAGCCCGCCGATCAGCGCGCCGACGTAGTCCGCGGCGAACAGGTCGGCGGCGGCGTGTCCGGCGTCCTCGCGGCGGATCCGCTGGATGAGGGTCATCAGCAGTGGGATCTCGGCGCCGATGAGGATGCCGATGAGGCAGGTCAGCCCGACCATCACGGCCTGGTGGTGGCCGACCCAGGCCCAGCAGGCGTAGATCGCCAGGACGGACAGGCCGCCGGTGAGCGCGAGGGCGCACTCGACCAGGGCGAAGGCGGTGGCGGGGCGGCGGGTGAACCGTTTGGCGAGCAGCGAGCCGAGGCCCATCGCGAACACCATGACGGAGAGCACGACCGAGGTTTGGGTGACCGAGTCCCCGAGCAGATAGTCGCCGAGGGCCACGAGTTCCAGCTCGTAGACGAGTCCGCAGGCCGCGCAGACGAACGCGGCCAGCAGGACGGCCAGCCGGGCGAGTTCGGGGTGGGCGCGCAGCCGGGAGCGGCGGCGGGCGGGCAGCGGGGTCGGGCTACGTGCGGGCCGGGGCGGGCTGCCGTCGTCGAGGTCGGGGCTCGGCTGTGCGGGCGGCGGACCGGCCGGATGATTGATCACGAACAAACGCTAGGCGACGTGCGGGACGGACGGCTGCGCCCATTCGACGGACAGTGCGATATGGCAGGTTGACGAATCGTTCCTGCGTACGAATGGAATCCGCTGGGCCGGCCTATGGACAGCTCCTCGGCGCCGGTCACCGGGACAGCACCAGCGAGGACCGGGTGCAGACCAGCTGCCCCTCCTGCGGGTAGGCGTGCCAGGTGCGCCAGAGCAGCCGGTCCGTGCCGCCCTGGGTGACCAGCGCGGTGAAGGCGCTGGGGTCGCCGGGGAAGACGCCGGCCAGCCCGCGCGGGTGCCCCTCGACCAGGGCCAGCAACTCCTGTGCGCGGGCCGCGAAGTCGTGCGGCGGCAGCGCCTCGATCCGGGCCGCGAACTCGTACTCCCAGCCGTCCACCTGCTTGGCCACCCGGGCGGGCAGCGGCGTGCGGCGGCCGGGCAGGCAGGCGACGGTCTCCAGGCACTGGCCCGGCCCGGCGGCGATCAGTACCTGGTGGGAGGCGCCCAGCAGGCGCAGCTGGAGGGTGCCGGACGGTCCGGGGTGGCCGGGGCCGTCGAGTCTCAGGTCGCGGACCGCGAGGGCGGGCAGCGGTTCGCCGCCCAGGCACCAGGCCAGGTCACCCGCGCGGGTGTCCGTGTAGGAGGTCTGCAAAGTGGTGAGCATGCTCGGCTCCGCGTTTCAGCTCCGTGCGCGCCCGCCGAGCAGCAGCGAGTAGGCCTGGGCACTGGGCGAGGCTGTTCGTGGCTGTACGGTCCAGGGCGCGGCCGACCGTGGAAGGAGGGATTCCGGCTGGAGATTCAGCAGCAGAGAAGCACGAATACGCCGGGTCCGTCGGTGATTTACCCAACTTTGTCAAGCATTCACCGTTTCGAGCACACCTGCTTCCCTGCTCTGATCGACCCGGTGTACGACTCTGCACAGCGCGCGCCCCTCACCCCGGCCCGCGCGCCGTGTGCGCCGTCCACGCGCCGTCCGTACCTCCCTGCGCCCCTGTCCCTCCTGCCCCGGGCGCACCACCCCGGGCGCCGCTGCCGGGCAGGCCGAAGGAACGGCCCGGCAGGCGGCAACCATGGGATCTGTCAGGGCAATTGACGAATCGTCGGAACGTGCGAGAGGTTCCGTCGACGGGTCAGGTGCGGGCCAGCCGGGAGAGCCGCTCGACCGCTTCCTCCAGGACGGCGGTCTGCTTGCAGAAGGTGAAGCGGACCAGGCTCCGGCCGGCCTCGGCGTCGTCGTAGAAGACGGCGTTGGGGATGGCGACGACGCCGCAGCGCTGGGGGAGGGTGCGGCAGAAGACGATGCCGTCCTTCTCGCCCAGGGGGGTGATGTCGGTGGTGATGAAGTAGGTGCCCTCGGGCCGGAAGACCCGGAAGCCGGCGTCGGCGAGGCCGGCGGCGAGCAGGTCGCGCTTGCGCAGCAGGTCGGCGCGCAGGCCGTCGAAGTAGGCGTCGGGCAGCCGCAGGGCCTCGGCGACGGCGTACTGGAAGGGGCCGGCGCTGACGTAGGTGAGGTACTGCTTGGCGGTGCGGACGGCGGCGACCAGTTCGGGGGTGCCGGTCACCCAGCCGACCTTCCAGCCGGTGAAGGAGAAGGTCTTGCCGGCCGAGGAGATGGAGACGGTGCGCTCGCGCATCCCGGGCAGGGCAGCGATCGGGTGGTGGGCGCCGGTGAAGACGAGGTGCTCGTAGACCTCGTCGGTGACCACCAGCAGATCGCGCTCGACGGCGAGTTCGGCGACGGCGGCGAGCTCGTCGGGGGTGAGGACGAGGCCGGTCGGGTTGTGCGGCGAATTGAGCAGCAGCAGCCGGGTGCGCGGGGTGACCAGCGCGCGCAGCTCGTCGAGGTCGGGGCGGAAGTCCGGTGCGCGCAGGGTGAGCGGGACGCGGACGGCGCCGGCCATGGCGATGCAGGCCGCGTAGGAGTCGTAGAAGGGTTCGAGGGCGATCGCCTCGTCGCCGGGCTCCAGCAGGGCGAGCAGGGCGGCGGCGATGGCCTCGGTGGCGCCGGCGGTGACCAGCACCTCGGTGTCCGGGTCGTACGCCAGGCCGTAGCGGCGCTGCTGGTGCGCGGCGATCGCGGTGCGCAGCTCGGGGACGCCGGGCCCCGGCGGGTACTGGTTGCCGCGCCCCTCGCGCAGGGCCCGGACGGCGGCCTCGCGGACCTCCTCGGGGCCGTCGGTGTCCGGGAAGCCCTGGCCGAGGTTGATCGAACCGGTGGCCGTGGCGAGGGCCGACATCTCCGCGAAGATCGTCGTCCCCAGGCCGGCCAGCCGGCGGTTCAACAGTGGCCTCGTACCCATCACGGCTCCTCGCACCTCGGTGTCGGCGGCGGTCGGGCCCATCCTGGGGCCAGGGGGCGGCCGGGGACAAGGACGGCCCGCCACCGGGTGCCGGTGGCGGGCCGTTCGGGGCCCTGCGGGGACGCCCCCCGGGGAGCGGTCAGCCCTCGTCGGAGCCGTCGGACGGCTTGCCCTCGCCGTCCTCGCCCTCGATGTCGTCCTGCAGGCCGAGGCGCTCGACGATCCACTGCTCGAAGCCCACGGCGGCCTGGGTCCAGTTGGCGGTGGTGGTGACGAAGTAGTCCAGGTTCACGCCGGTGCCGACGATCATCTGGACCTCGCCGATCAGGCGGACCACGCCGTCCTCGTGGGTGTGGGTGTAGACCTTGGGCCAGAGGGTCTCCCGGTTCCACTCGTCGATCAGGTCGAGGATCTCGCCCTTCTTCTCCAGCGGGTAGGGGCGGTCGTAGAACGCCCGGACCGCGAAGAGCTCCTTCTGCTCGCCGCGGAACATGTAGTAGACGCGGAAGCCCTCCCAGGGCGCGGTGAGGTCGCCCTCCTCGTCGACGCCGTGCTTGAGCTGCATCTGGTCGAGGAGCTGGCCCACCAGGTTCTGGTCCGGGACGATGATCGGCGGCGGGCCGGCCGGACGCCCGCCCTGGCCTCCGGGCTGACCGCCCTGGGGCATGCCGAACGACGGGATGGACGACGGGTCGATGCTCATGGGGTCCTCTTCCTCAGTGCACGTGGTGGTCGGCAATGAGAGGCCGCCCTTCCGAGTCCATCCTGCCTCATCCGGGGCTCGCCTCACAGGGGTGGCAGCCACCGGGCGGGGCACGGCCGGAGCGCGGTCCACCCCCGGTGAACCCCGGGAGTGGACCATGATCGTCCGGGTGTGACGGGCGGCT
This sequence comes from Kitasatospora sp. NPDC001527, assembly GCF_040298605.1. Lineage (NCBI taxonomy): Bacteria > Bacillati > Actinomycetota > Actinomycetes > Kitasatosporales > Streptomycetaceae > Kitasatospora > Kitasatospora sp. NPDC001527. The sequence goes on from NZ_JBEPAM010000039.1 coordinate 11,486, forward strand.
ACTTCTCCAGCGGTCCGCGGGCACGGACGGTGAGCCGGTCGCCGTCCTCGTCCCGCTCGACCAGCACGGTGTCGCCGTCGTGCACCTGGCCCGCCAGGATCGCCCGGGCCAGCTGGTCGCCGATCGCGGACTGCACCAGCCGGCGCAGCGGCCGGGCACCGTACGCCGGGTCGTAGCCGGTGAGCGCCAGCCAGTCACGGGCGGCTCCGGAGACCTCCAGGGTGAGCCGGCGCTCGCGCAGCCGGTCGCCCAGCCGGGCCACCTGGAGGTCGACGATCCGGGTCAGCTCGGCGGTGCCCAGCGGCTCGAAGACCACGATGTCGTCGAGCCGGTTGAGGAACTCCGGCTTGAAGGCGGCCCGCACCGACTCCAGTACGAGGTCCTTCTTCCGCTCCTCCGGGGTGGTCGGGTCCACCAGGAACTGACTGCCCAGGTTGGAGGTGAGGATCAGGATCGCGTTGCGGAAGTCCACCGTGCGGCCCTGGCCGTCGGTGAGCCGGCCGTCGTCGAGCACCTGCAGGAGCACGTCGAAGACCTCGGGGTGGGCCTTCTCCACCTCGTCCAGCAGCACCACGCTGTACGGGCGGCGGCGGACCGCCTCGGTGAGCTGGCCGCCCTCCTCGTAGCCGACGTACCCGGGCGGGGCGCCGACCAGGCGGGAGACCGAGTGCTTCTCGCCGTACTCGCTCATGTCGATGCGGACCATCGCCCGCTCGTCGTCGAAGAGGAAGTCGGCCAGGGCCTTGGCGAGTTCGGTCTTGCCGACGCCGGTGGGGCCGAGGAAGAGGAACGAGCCGGTCGGGCGGTCCGGGTCGGCGATGCCCGAGCGGGTGCGCCGCACGGCGTCCGAGACGGCCTGCACGGCCTCCGCCTGGCCGATCAGGCGGCGGCCCAACTCCTCCTCCATGCGCAGGAGTTTGGCGCTCTCGCCCTCCATCAGCCGGCCGGCCGGGATGCCCGTCCAGGAGGCCACCACGTCGGCCACGTCGTCCGGGCCGACCTCCTCCTTGACCATCGAGGCGGAGGCGTCCTCGCCGGCGGCGCGCTCCTGGGCGTCGGCGAGCTCCTTCTCGGCGGCCGGGACCTCGGCGTACATCAGCTTGGACGCGCGCTCGAAGTCGCCGTCCCGCTGGGCGCGTTCGAGCGCGCCGTGGAGGTCGTCCAGCCGCTCCTTGAGCTCGCCGACCCGGTTCAGGCTCTTCTTCTCCTGCTCCCAGCGGGCCGTGAGCACGCTCAACTGCTCGTTCTTGTCGGCGAGGTCGCGGCGCAGCCGGGCCAGCCGGTCGACCGAGGCCGGGTCCGACTCCTTCTCCAGGGCCAGCTCCTCCATCCGCAGCCGGTCGACGGCGCGCTGGAGTTCGTCGATCTCGACCGGGGAGGAGTCGATCTCCATCCGCAGCCGGGAGGCCGCCTCGTCGACCAGGTCGATCGCCTTGTCGGGAAGGAAGCGGGAGGTGATGTACCGGTTCGAGAGGGTGGCCGCGGCGACCAGCGCGGCGTCCGCGATCTGCACCTTGTGGTGCGCCTCGTAGCGGCCCTTGAGGCCGCGCAGGATGGCGATGGAGTCCTCGACGCTGGGCTCGCCGACCAGCACCTGCTGGAAGCGGCGCTCCAGGGCCGGGTCCTTCTCGATCCGCTCGCGGTACTCGTCCAGCGTGGTGGCGCCGACCATCCGCAGCTCGCCGCGGGCCAGCATCGGCTTGAGCATGTTGCCGGCGTCCATCGCGGAGTCGCCGCCGGCGCCCGCGCCGACCATGGTGTGCAGCTCGTCGATGAAGGTGACGACCTGGCCGTCGCTCTGCTTGATGTCGTTGAGGACGGCCTTCAGCCGCTCCTCGAACTCGCCGCGGTACTTGGCGCCGGCGACCATCGCGCCGAGGTCCAGGGCGACCAGCCGCTTGCCGCGCAGCGACTCCGGCACGTCGCCGGCCACGATCCGCTGGGCCAGGCCCTCGACCACGGCCGTCTTGCCGACGCCGGGCTCGCCGATCAGCACCGGGTTGTTCTTGGTCCGGCGGGAGAGCACCTGGACCACCCGGCGGATCTCCTGGTCCCGGCCGATCACCGGGTCGAGCTTGCCGTCCCGGGCGGCCTGGGTGAGGTCGGTGCCGTACTTCTCCAGCGCCTTGTAGGTGCCCTCCGGGTCCGGCGAGGTGACCCGGCCGCTGCCCCGGACGTCCTTGAACGCGGAGAGCAGCGCCTTCGGGGTGGCGCCCTGGCGCACCAGCAGCTCGGCGACCGTCCCGCCCTCGGCGGCCAGGCCGACCAGCAGGTGCTCGGTGGAGACGTACTGGTCGTCGAGGTCGTCGGCGCGCTTGCCGGCCTCGGTCAGCACGGCCAGGGTGTCGCGGGCCAGCTGCGGCGCGGCGACGGTGGCGCCCGAGGCGCTGGGCAGCGCGGTGAGCTGGCGGCGGGCCTCGGCGTCGAGCCGGGACACGTCCGCGCCGACCGCCTCCAGCAGCGGCCTGGCGATGCCCTCGGGCTGTTCCAGCAGGGCGATCAGGATGTGCACCGGCTTGACGTCCGGGTTGCCGACGGCCCCGGCCTGCCGGATCGCGGCGGACAGGGCGTCCTGCGTCTTGGTGGTGAACTTGCTGGCGTCCACTGCTGGGGGGTCCTCCCTCGTCGTGCGTGATGTCTGCTGTCTACAGCATGCACTAACTTGAGTCTATTCCGCTCAACTTTTGGATGAACGGTCGGGGCGGACCCGCAGCGCGGGGCGCTCCGGCGGGCCGGCGGGCTTGCGGGCCGCCTTCGGCGGCAGGGTCCGCGCCTGCGCCATCCGCGCCTGGTGGGTGCCGGCCGTCCGCCGGGTCAGCGCCAGCAGCTCCCGGGCCGGGCCGGTCGGCCGCTGCCCGGCCGGCCAGACCGCCCGCAGCGGCCGCCGCAGGTCCAGCTCCGGTACCAGCCGCACCGCCACCAGCCGCCGGGTGGCCAGTTCCTCCACCACCGCCAGCTCGCTCAGGCAGACCGGCCCGGCGCCGGTCATCGCGGCCGCCTTCAGCGCCGTCGACGAGGCCAGCTCCAGCCGCGGCGGCGCGGTGCCCCCGTACGGCGCCAGCGCCATCTCCAGCACCTCCCGGGTGCCCGAGCCCGGCTCGCGCAGCACCAGCGGGGTCGCCGCCAGCTCCCGCCCGGACAGCGGCGAGCGGCGCCGCGCCCACGGATGGTCCGGCGCCACCACGACCACCAGCCGGTCGGCCGCCACCACCGCGCCCGCCAGCCCGGCCGGGGGCAGCGGCCCCTCGACGAAGCCGAGGTCGGCGTCCCCGGCCAGCACGTGACCGGCCACGTCCGCCGAGTTGGCGGTGCGCAGCGTCACCGCCGTGCCCGGGCTGACCGCGTGCAGGGCCAGCAGCCAGCCCGGCATCAGGTACTCGGCGACGGTCAGGCTGGCCACCACGGTCAGCCGGGCGTCCCGGCGCTCGCGCAGCGCGTCGATCCCGGCGTCCAGCGCCTGCGCCGCCTCCACCACCTGCCGCGCCCATTCGACCACCAGCCGGCCCGCCTCGGTGGGCCGCGAGCCGCGCGGGGAGCGCTCCAGCAGCGAGACGCCGATCTGCCGCTCCATGCCCTTGATCCGGGCACTCGCGGTCGGCTGGCTCACCCCCAGTTCGGCGGCCGCCCGGCCGACGCTGCCGAGCCGGGCCACCGCGAGCAGCAGCTCCAGCGCACCGAGTTCGGGGACGCGCGGAGAGAGGGCCATAGGCTCAGGCTATGCCCTCATAGAGCGGGCGGCGCTACCGGCGCCCGCCGCCCCGGGCGACGGTGGGTGCCATGGCCACCCTGCTCAGCACCGCGCCCCGCCCACGCCCGTCCACCCGCGTCCGCCGCCTCGACCCCGGCCAGCTCGGCCCCAACTGGTACGCGGCGGTCATGGGCACCGCGATCACGGCCAACGGCGCGGCCGCCCTGCCCGTCCGGTGGCCCGGGCTGATCGGCTTCGCCGAGGTGATGTGGGCACTCGGGCTGGCCGGCCTGCTGGTGGTCGGCGCCGGCCGGGCCGTCCACCTCACCCGGCACCGCGCGGCCGCCCGCGAGCAGCTGCTGGACAACCCGGCCACCGCGGTCTTCTACGGCTGCCCGCCGATGGCGCTGCTCTCGGTCGGCCTCGGCACCCTGACCGTCGGCTCCCGGGTCATCGGCACCGACCCGGCCGTCGCGCTCGACCTCGTGCTCTGGACGGCCGGCACGCTGTACGCGCTCGCCGTCGCGGCCGGCATCCCGTACCTGATGATCACCCGGCACGCCGTCTCCCCGCTCGCCGCCAACCCGACCTGGCTGCTGCCGGTGGTCGCCCCGCTGGTCGCCTCCGCCACCGGTCCGGCGCTCGTCCCGCACCTGCCGGCCGGCGCCGCCCGCGAGGCGCTGCTGTACGGCTGCGCGGCGCTGTTCGGGATCGGCCTGCTGGCCACCCTGGCGCTGCTGCCGGTGGTGTTCACCGGCCTGGTGCACAGCAAGCTGCCGGCCCTGGCGCTCACCCCGACGCTCTTCCTGGTGCTCGGCCCGCTCGGCCAGTCCACCACCGCCGTCCACCAGCTCGCCGACGCGGCAGGAACGGTCCTGCCCGGCCTGGCGCCCGTGGCGCTCGCCCTCGCCGAGCTGTTCGGGGTGGCGGCGCTCGGCGTCGCGATGCTCTGGCTGCTGCTCGCCGTCGCCGCCAACCTGCGCGCCCGGCGGGCCGGGATGGGGTTCGCGATGACCTGGTGGGCCTTCACCTTCCCGGTCGGCACCTGCGTCACCGGGGCGGCGGCGCTCGCCCGGCACACCGGGTTCGCCGGCTTCACCGGGCTCGCCGCCGGCCTGTTCGTCCTGCTGCTGGCCGGCTGGGCGCTCGCGGCGGGCGGCACGGTGACCGCACTGGCCGGCGGCCGGCTGCTCGCCCGCTGAGGTCCGTTCGCCCGATGGGGGCTGCCGCTGCTCCCGGGAACCGGCCGGGTTCCGGAACACGCGACTCCGCGACCGACCGGACGGACGGTCGGAAAAGCCCCGCTGCACCGCGCTGACCTGCGGGTTAGCAGAAACCGGAAGCAAGCCGCGCGAGGCCGCGCCGGGCCGGCGGTGCAGGTTCATGCAATTGCGAGAACATGCAGCAGGGTGGCACTTGTTCACCGGCCGTCACGCTGTGAGGGTGGAGTCACGCCAGGTCGTCCGGGCCACCGCAGCCCGATGACGGCGACTTGCTCTTCATTGCTGGATGCGACCGGCACGTCCGCACGTGCCTGCATATCGGGGGGAAGAGCGCCGGCCGGGACGCCATGTGTGGTGATGGCCCCCGGGACCGGAGCCGGCGAGGCGTTGCTGCTCCGCCTCGCCGGAAGCGCTGGGACATGGCGTACACCGGCGGCCCCCGGACCCGCGTGCGACGGCACCCGAGGTCCGGGGGACCGTCGGTCCCCAGTACCGTGATCACCGCCGGCCGCCCCGCGCGGCGCGCGGAGCACCACCACCCGAGAGCATCCGGCAGGGAGCGGTTCGACGTGAGCTTCGAGGCGACGGCCGACCCGAGCACCACCCAGGGCGCCGGCGACGGCGCGGCCGGTGCCGCGGCGGCCGGCGAGCCCGACGAGGCCGCCCGCCGCGTCTACCTCGCGATCCTCGCCGACGGCGGCCGCGTCCGGTTCGCCGACGTCCCCGAGTCCGACCGCGACGGCGTCCGCCAGCTCGTCTCCATCGGCCTGCTGATGCCCAATCCGATGGACGCCTGCTACACGGCCGTCAGCCCCCGCTCGGTCAGCGACCGCCTGGGCGCGGAACTGCGCAGCGAGGCCACCCGTCTGCTGGTCCGCGCCGAGAACCTGCCCGGCGCCCTGGACTCCCTCACCCGCGCCTACGACGCGATGCCCCGCCCGCCGGAGCGCTCCGGCGGCGCGGTCTACATCGAGGGCCACATCCACATCCGGCACCGGATCTCCCAGCTGGTCGCCGACTGCCGTACCGAGGTCCTCACCGCCCAGCCCGGCGCCCGTCCGGCGGACGCGCTCAAGATCGCCATCCAGCAGGACGTCCAGCTCCTCCAGCGCGGCTGCTCGCTGCGCACCGTCTACCAGCCCGTCGCGTTCTCCGAGCCCCCCGCGCTCGCCTACGCCGAGGAGGTCACCCGGCGCGGTTCGCTGATCCGGATCCTGGACGAGCCCTTCCAGCGGCTGATGGTCTTCGACCGCGCGGTCGCGGTCATCTCCGCCAGCGACGACCACAGCACCGCCGCGTTCATCACCGACCCGGCCGCGATCGCCTTCATCGTCAACGCCTTCGACCGTGACTGGTCCCGCGCCGACGCCACCGACTGGTCCGCCGTCCTCAGCCAGGGCCCCGCCCACAGCGCCCCCGAACGCGTCGGCCGGCTGCTGGCCCGGGGCCTCACCCAGCGCGCCGTCGCCACCCGCCTGGGCCTGAGCGAGCGCACCGTCGCCGCCCACATCTCGCGGCTGCGGGACCGTTACGGCGCCCAGACCCTCTTCCAGCTCGGCTGGCTGATGCGGGGCGGCCGTGACGGCGGATGACCCGGCCGGTCCGGGAGGCCCGGGAAGGGCTCCTGACGGCCCGGCCGGGACCGCGCTGGGCCGTCACCCGGGAACCGGTGGACGCGGGGTCCCGCGGCGTGGCTGAACGGGGGTCAGCCGGTCGCGGCTCCGGTGGGCCAGTAGCCGGACGGGCCGACGGCGGGGGGCTGCTGGCGGGGGACGGTGAACTGCTCGCCGGGGGCGGTCCAGAAGCCCTCGCGAAGGGAGAGCGCCATGCCGGCCCAGTCGAGGGCGGTCTCCACGGTGTGGTGGAGGGCCTCCTGGGACCAGGTGTCGTCGAAGACCAGCGGCAGGACGGGGGCGACCTGCTCGATGGTGGCGATCAGCGGGTTGTGGGTGATGGCCTCGTCGACCAGCAGGACGATCGGCTTGCGCAGTGCCGACGCCCAGCCGAGCTCCAGGCTCACGCCGGCGGAGAGCGGCGCGCCGACGTAGGCGAAGACCAGGTCCGCGGACTGGAGCGCGCGGAAGTCGGACGGCACACGGGGCTCGGGGGCGCGCCCGGCGACGGTCCAGGCGTCACTGTGATGGGCGCTGTAGACGGCGGCGCCGCTGCGGAGGAGGGTGGTGCGCAGGGTCGTCAGCCGCGTCCGGCTGGCGAGGGTCACCACACTGTCCGCCGGCCCGGTCAACCGCATCAGCGGCGCGGCCAGGAACACGCGTGCACGCCGGCCCTCATGGGCCTGCGTGGGGAGGTCGCGCAGATAGGGCTCGCTCATGACGACTCCGGGGAAGTGGTGGTCAGGCGAGAAGACATGGCACCGCTGCTCCGAGGTGCTGTTCCGTCCTGCCTGAACAATCAACGTAGGTTATTGCGACGGGCGGGTTGATCGTCCAATGAGACGGGTCTTGGCGTCCACAGCGTCGTGCTGGCATCTGACTGCCAGGCAGTCAGATGACACGCTTCTGAGCGTACGGGCCGGTACGTTGGATGTGCTCACATCAGGTGGGCTTGTTCGGGGCGAGACTAGACGCCGACGGCGTGCTCCTGCCAGCCCTCTCCAGCGCTTCTGCGGGTGTACTGGGGCGTGACACGCAGGCCCTCCATGGGTCATCATATGGTCGCATTAGTGCGACCGTCGCCCGATGAGTCGATGCTCGCAGTAAGTTGTCTTGAAAGGAGTGATGTTGTGCTGAAGGCGCGCCGTATTGCTGTCTCTGCATTCCTCCTGGGCATCGCCATGCTCATTGGAGTGGGCTCGGCCACCGCTGAAGACTCCCATTGGGGGGCCGAACAGCGGCAGGTTGCCATGCTCGACATGGACAGTCACTGGTAGGAGTTTGGGCCGTCAAGAGGAAGGACCGATGCATCGGGCAGCATCGGTCCTTCTTCCAGTTGCGCGAGTTTCCAGCCCAACTGGAAGAGCGTCTCCACTTCGTGTTCCTCGCGGAGTTCGGCTATATGGCGGGCCAGCGTGCGCTCGCTCAGTCCGAGACGGCGGGCGATCGTTCTGTGGCCGGCTCCCTGGAGCATCATGCGGATGATCTGCTGACGCATGCTCGAAACGACCTGGCGGGGGATTTCGTGGCTCCCGGTGAAGGGGATGGCCCGCTCCCACTGGCTGCTGAACACGTGCACGATGTAGCTGATCACGGCCTCGTCCCGGATGAAGGCCGCCCGGTCGCGATTCTCCTCGCCGCCCACGGTCACCACGGCGACCTTGCGGTCCAGCACGATGAGCTTGGCAAACGCCTCGTCGATGGTTCTCACCTGGCAGCCGGCCTGGGTGATTTCCCGGACGTAGTCGACCGTCGGATTGGAATAGCGCGCACCCGGTTGGTAAAGGGTCCGGATGGTGCCGCCGCGCTGAACGAATCTCATGTCCCGGTCGATGGCGATCCGCAATGCGTCGGCCGCCCGTCCGCCGCCGGGCTGCGCGGTCAGCATCTCGCGCGAGGCGTTCTCCAACAGCGTTTCCAGGAGCTGGTTTATCGTGCCGCGGCCCTGGACGTACTCAATTGATCCGCCGGGTTCCGGTCCGGTGGTGTGGGCCTGGTATTCGAGGCCGAGTTCCTGAAGCGTCGCGTGCAGCGAAATGGAGCGGCGGAGAAGGTCGGCGGCCTGCATCTGGAGGTTGTTCGACGCCGATTCCGCGAGCTGCCGGGGGTCTTTCACGGCAAATGTCCCCGGAGGGCCGACCTCGGGATTGAGGAGTCCGAGCCGCAGCAGTTCCTGGAGCGGTTCGTGGTCGGATTCCGGGGACAGCGGGCAGCCCCGCTCGTCCGACAGCGGCCCGTCGTGGCGCAGGGCCTTCTGGTACAGGCCGCGGGCCTCGGGAGACAGTACCTCCTCGGGGGCGGCTCCAGACCTCTGTCCGGCACTCATCTGCGGCTCCTCGCCGTTGGCTGGACCGGGTGAACTGCGCGGACCGGGTCCGCCGTGGGCATCCTAGGCGCCGCGGCCCCCGTACCGGCCGGCGCGCGGTGTTCGGCCGGTTCCGTGCTCGCTGAACCTTCGCATTGGAACGATACTGCCGGTACCCGCTGTACGGCGGGTACCGGCAGCGGTGCGCGGCGGCGGGCCGGCCGTCAGCGCTTGGGGCGCCAGACGACGAGGGCGCTGGAGTGCGGGGTGGGCGGCTGGTAGGGGACGAGGTCGCGGCGGTAGGAGGCGTGGATGGTGGCCTCGCGCTGCTGCAGGGCGGTGGCGGCGCCCTCCAGCGAGTCGACCAGTTCGGCGATCCGCGACTGGAGGGCGGTGACCTGGTTCTCCAGCTCGATGATCCGCTTGATGCCGGCCAGGTTGATGCCCTCGTCCTGGGAGAGCCGCTGGACCTCGCGCAGCTGCTGGATGTCGCGCGCGGAGTAGCGGCGGCCGCGGCCGGCGGTGCGGTCCGGGCTGACCAGGCCGAGCCGGTCGTACTGACGGAGGGTCTGCGGGTGCAGGCCGGAGAGCTCGGCGGCCACCGAGATCACGTAGACCGGGGTCTCCTCGGTGAGCACGTACTGGGGCTGCGGGGCGGTCCGCCGGGTGGTGCGGCGGGGGCCGCCGCCACCGGGGAGGCCGTCGCCGAGGCCGGGGCCGATGGGGTCGTCGGGGGTCATCTGGTCGTCACGCTCCCTTCGCCGCCCGGAAGAGAGCGGCTCGCGGGTCGTCGGAGGCGGTCGCCTCGCGGTACTGCTCCAGAGCGGTCAGGGCGTCGCCGGTGACCTGCTGGGGGACCACGACCTCCATGGTGACCAGGAGGTCGCCACGGGTGCCGTCCTTGCGGGTGGCGCCCTTGCCGCGGGCCCGCAGGGTGAGGCCGTTGGCACTGCCCGGGGGCAGCTTGAGCTTCACCGACGGTCCGTTCAGGGTCGGCACCTCGATGGTGCCGCCGAGCGCGGCCTCGGGGAAGGTGACCGGGACGGTCACGGTCAGGTTGTCGCCCTTGCGCCCGAAGACCGGGTGCGGGTCGACGTGGACGGTGACGTACAGGTCGCCGGGCTGGCCGCCGCGCTCGCCCTGGGCGCCCTTGCCCTTGAGGCGGATCCGCTGGGCGTCCTGGACGCCGGCCGGGATCCGGACCTGCATGGTGCGGGCGGAGCTGGCGCGGCCGCTGCCGTGGCAGTCCGGGCACGGGTCGTCGACGATCATGCCGCGGCCGCGGCAGTCCCGGCAGGGCTCGGAGAGCGCGAAGGCGCCCTGGCCGCGGCTGACCGTGCCGGAGCCGACGCAGGTCGGACAGACCCGCGGGGTGGTGCCGGACTTGGCGCCGGTGCCGTTGCAGAGCCGGCAGGGGGCCTGACTGGTCATCCGCAGCGGGACGGTGGCACCGTCGACGGCCTCCTCGAAGGAGAGCGTCACCTCGGTCTCGACGTCGGCGCCGCGGCGCGGCTGGGCCTGCCGGCCGCCGCGGTTGAACAGGCCGCCGAAGACGTCGCCGATCCCGCCGCCGGCGCCGCCCTGGCTGCCGCTGAAGAGGTCGCCGAAGTCGAAGCTGTAGCTGCCGGTGCCGCCGGGGCCGCCCGGGCGGAAGCCGCCGTTGGCGAACAGGCTGCGGGCCTCGTCGTACTCCTTGCGGCGCTTCTCGTCGGAGAGGACGTCGTACGCCTCGGAGATGTCCTTGAAGCGTTCCTCGGCCTTGGTGTCGCCCTTGTTGGCGTCGGGGTGGAACTCGCGCGCCAGCTTGCGGTAGGTCTTCTTGATCTCCGTGGCGCTGGCGTCCTTGGGCACGCCGAGGACCTTGTAGTAGTCCTTCTCCACGTAGTCCTTGCCGCTCATGGCCGGCGCCACCTCCCGAGGTCCATCGTCACTGTGCTGTCAACGCGCCGGACACGGTGGTCCGTGCCCGGGCAGATCGACAACGCGCTGCGGAGCCGGCCGCCGTACTGGCCGGCGTACGACTCCGCAGCGCGGGGGTTGTCAGCTGTCACCGCCGGTCAGCTGTCCGAGCCACCGTCGGCCTGGTCCTTCCCGTCCCCGCCCTTGGCCGGGTCGGCGTCCGGGCCGGACGTGCTCTGGGTGCCCGGCTGGGGCTCCGCGACCGCGACCATCGCCGGGCGGATGATCCGCTCGCCGATCCGGTAGCCGGGCTGGAGGATCTGGACGCAGGTGTCCTCGGTGACCTCCGAGGAGTAACTGTGCATCAGTGCCTCGTGCATGGTCGGGTCGAAGGGCTCGCCCTCCTTGCCGAACTGCTGCAGGCCCAGCTTGGCGACGACCGTCTCCAGCGACTCCGCGACGGACTTGAAGCCGCCCGTCACCTCGCCGTGGTCGCGGGCGCGGCCGATGTCGTCCAGCACCGGGATCAGCGACTCCAGGATGTTGGAGACGGCGATCTCGCGGACCGTCAGCCGGTCGCGCTCGACCCGCTTGCGGTAGTTCTGGTACTCGGCCTGGAGGCGCTGGAGGTCGCCGGTGCGCTCGGCCAGCTCGCGCTTGGCCGCGGCCAGCGCCTCCGTGCCGGAGGCGGCGGAGCCCTCGGCCCCGGCCGCGGCGGCCTCCTCGGCCGCCTTGATCACGGCCTCCTCGGCGGCGGAGTCGTCGCCGGGCTGGGCACCCTGCGGCTTCTCCGTCATGCCGCACCGCCCTTGGGCTTCTCGTCGTCCACGATCTCGGCGTCGACGACGTCGTCGTCCTTGGCACCGGCGTCACCGGGGGCACCCGCGCCCGCACCGGCCGCACCGGCGGCGTCGGCGTTGGCGTACAGCGCCTGGCCGAGCTTCTGGGCGGTGGTGGAGACCTTCTCCGAGGCCTCGCGGATCTTCGCGATGTCCTCGCCCTTCAGGGCCTCCTTGAGCTCGCCGATGGCGGTCTCGACCTCGGTCTTGACGTCGGCCGGCAGCTTGTCGGCGTTGTCGGCGATGAACTTCTCGGTGGAGTAGACGAGCTGCTCGGCCTGGTTGCGGGTCTCCACGGCCTCGCGGCGCTTGTGGTCCTCCTCCGCGTACTGCTCGGCCTCGCGCATCATGCGCTCGATGTCGTCCTTCGGCAGCGCGGAGCCGCCGGTGACGGTCATCTTCTGCTCCTTGCCGGTGCCGAGGTCCTTCGCGCCGACGTGCATGATGCCGTTGGCGTCGATGTCGAAGGTGACCTCGATCTGGGGCAGGCCGCGCGGGGCCGGCGGCAGGCCGGTCAGCTCGAACATGCCGAGCTTCTTGTTGTACGCGGCGATCTCGCGCTCGCCCTGGTAGACCTGGATCTGCACGGACGGCTGGTTGTCCTCGGCCGTGGTGAAGATCTCCGAGCGCTTGGTCGGGATCGTGGTGTTGCGCTCGATCAGCTTGGTCATGATGCCGCCCTTGGTCTCGATGCCGAGGGACAGCGGGGTGACGTCGAGCAGCAGGACGTCCTTGACCTCGCCCTTGAGGACACCGGCCTGGAGCGCGGCGCCGATGGCGACGACCTCGTCCGGGTTGACGCCCTTGTTGGCGTCCTTGCCGCCGGTCAGCTCGCGGACGAGCTCGGCGACGGCCGGCATGCGGGTGGAGCCGCCGACGAGGACGACGTGGTCGATCTCGGAGAGCGAGATGCCGGCGTCCTTGATCACGTTGTGGAACGGGATCTTGCAGCGCTCCAGCAGGTCGGAGGTCAGCTGCTGGAACTGGGCCCGGGTGAGCTTCTCGTCCAGGTGCAGCGGGCCCTCGGCGGAGGCCGTGATGTAGGGCAGGTTGATCGAGGTCTCGGAGGACGAGGACAGCTCGATCTTGGCCTTCTCGGCGGCCTCGCGCAGACGCTGCAGGGCCATCTTGTCCTTGGACAGGTCCACGCCGTGGCCGGCCTGGAAGACCTTGACCAGGTGGTCGACGATCTTCTGGTCCCAGTCGTCACCACCGAGGTGGTTGTCACCGTTGGTGGCCTTCACCTCGACGACCCCGTCGCCGATCTCCAGCAGGGAGACGTCGAAGGTGCCGCCGCCGAGGTCGAAGACCAGGATGGTCTGGTCGTCCTTGTCCAGGCCGTAGGCCAGGGCGGCCGCGGTCGGCTCGTTGACGATGCGCAGGACGTTGAGGCCCGCGATCTCACCGGCCTCCTTGGTGGCCTGGCGCTCGGAGTCGGAGAAGTACGCCGGAACGGTGATGACGGCGTCGGTGACCTGCTCGCCCAGGTAGGCCTCGGCGTCCCGCTTCAGCTTCTGCAGCACGAAGGCGCTGATCTGCTGCGGGTTGAAGTCCTTGCCGTCCAGCCCGATCTTCCAGCTGGTGCCCATGTGGCGCTTGACCGAGCGGATGGTGCGGTCGACGTTGGTGACCGCCTGGCGCTTGGCCACCTCGCCGACGAGCACCTCGCCGTTCTTCGCGAAGGCGACGACGGACGGCGTGGTCCGCGCGCCCTCGGCGTTCGTGATGACGGTGGGCTCGCCACCCTCCAGAACGCTGACGACCGAGTTCGTCGTGCCGAGGTCGATGCCGACCGCGCGTGCCATCGTAGATACCTCCACGGAAGAGTTGAGCTTTACGGGCTCAAGGATGCATGACCAAGTAGGTGCCGTCAACAGGGATGAGTCCGGTTCGCTCAACTTTGCTGAGCCGTTCCTCCGGATGCGACGGGCCGGCCGGGCCGCGCGTGCGCGCGCGTGACTGCCGCCATACCTTGAGCATCTTCAGGAGAAGTGTTGGCGAACGGTAATGTCCGGGCCGTCGGCCCTGGAAGTTACCGACGAGTACACTGCCCCTCGGGGACACCGCACACCCGTAACACGCAAGCCGCAGGAGACGGAGAGCCGATGCAGCTAGCAGCGATCGTCATCTCGCTGGTCACATTCGTGGTCGGCACCGCGCTCGCCGCTCGTGCGGCGCTGTACATCTACCGGGTGGTGCGCACCGGCCAGCCGGACGCCACCCGCTTCGGGCAGCCCGCGCAGCGGGTGAAGACCGTGGCCGTGGAGTTCGTCGGCCACACCCGGATGAACCGCTGGGGGATCGTCGGCATCGCCCACTGGTTCGTCGCGGTCGGCTTCTTCACCCTGGGCCTGACCCTGCTGACCGCCTTCTTCCAGCTGTTCGACGCCGAGTTCGTGCTGCCGGTGCTCGGCGGCTGGCTGCCGTACGAGCTGTTCACCGAGCTGGTCGGCACCCTCACCACGCTGGGCATCGCGACGCTGATCGTGATCCGCCTGCTGAGCCTGCCCGGCCGGGCGGGCCGCAAGTCCCGCTTCGCCGGCTCGATCGCCTGGCAGGCCTTCTACGTCGAGTACACGATCCTCGGCATCGGCCTGTGCATCATGATCCTGCGCGGCCTGGAGGGCGCGCTGGAGAACGTCGGCTCCTACGAGGCCACGTACCTGATCTCCTACCCGCTGGTGGTGGCCTTCCGCGGCCTGTCCCACAGCACCCTGGAGAACCTGGTCTACCTCTTCGCGATGCTGAAGATCAGCATCTCCTTCGCCTGGGCGATCACCATCGGCATCAACCCCTCCATGGGCGTCGCCTGGCACCGCTTCCTGGGCTTCTTCAACATCTACTTCAAGCGCGAGGAGGACGGCTCCACCGCGCTCGGCGAACTGCGCCCGATGACCAGCGGCGGGCAGCCGATCGACTTCGAGGACCCGGCCGACGACGCCGTCTTCGGCGTCTCCCAGGTCGAGCACTTCTCCTGGAAGGGCATCCTCGACTTCTCCACCTGCACCGAGTGCGGCCGCTGCCAGTCGCAGTGCCCGGCCTGGAACACCGGCAAGCCGCTGTCGCCCAAGCTGCTGATCATGAGCCTGCGCGAGCACGCCTTCGGCAAGGCCCCCTACCTGCTCGCCGGCGGCGGCAAGGACATGGAGGGCACCGAGAAGGCCACCGCCGAGCAGCTCAAGGACGTCCCCGCGGCCGCCCTGGCCGAGGCCGAGCGCCCGCTGGTCGGCACCGCCGAGGAGAACGGCGTCATCGACCCCGACGTGCTGTGGTCCTGCACCACCTGCGGCGCCTGCGTCGAGCAGTGCCCCGTCGACATCGAGCACATCGACCACATCGTCGACATGCGCCGCTACCAGGTGATGATCGAGTCCTCGTTCCCCACCGAGGCCGGCACCATGCTCAAGAACCTGGAGAACAAGGGCAACCCCTGGGGCATGGCCACCAAGGCCCGTCTGGACTGGGTCAAGGAGCTCAAGAAGGAGACCGGCATCGAGGTGCCGGTGATCGGCGAGGACATCGACCCCGCCGAGGTCGAGTACCTGTACTGGGTGGGCTGCGCCGGCGCCCTGGAGGACCGCGCGAAGAAGACCACCAAGGCCTTCGCCGAGCTGCTGCACACCGCCGGCGTGAAGTTCGCGATCCTCGGCAAGGAGGAGTCCTGCACCGGTGACTCCGCCCGCCGCCTGGGCAACGAGTTCCTCTTCCAGATGCTCGGCGCGCAGAACGTCGAGACCCTGAACGCGGCGCTCGAGGACGCCCCGGTCAAGCGGATCGTGGCGACCTGCCCGCACTGCTTCAACACCATCGCCAACGAGTACCCGCAGCTCGGCGGCCACTTCGAGGTCATCCACCACACCCAGCTGCTGCAGCACCTCATCGACGAGGGCAAGCTGGTGCCGGTCAACCCGGTCGAGGGCCTCATCACCTACCACGACCCCTGCTACCTGGGCCGCCACAACAAGGTCTACAGCCCGCCGCGCGAGATCATGGACAAGGTCCCGGGGCTGCGCCAGCAGGAGATGCACCGCCACAAGGAGCGCGGCTTCTGCTGCGGCGCCGGCGGCGCGCGGATGTGGATGGAGGAGCGCATCGGCAAGCGGATCAACACCGAGCGCGTCGACGAGGCGCTGTCCCTCAACCCGGACATCGTCTCCACCGCCTGCCCGTTCTGCCTCGTCATGCTCTCCGACTCGGTCAACGGCAAGAAGAACGAGGGCGCGGCCAAGGAGCACCTGAAGGTCGTCGACGTCGCCCAGCTGCTGCTCGACTCGGTCAAGGCGATCCCGCCGGCCGGGGCCGAGGAGCCGCAGACCGTCGACGCCTGAGGCGCGCCCGACACACCGACGGGGCCGTGGAACCGGCCCGGTTGTTCGACAGTTCTGCAACAACCACCCCGGCCCGGGGGGCGCCGCCAGCGCCCGCCCGGGCCGGGCTTTTCCGCTCCGGCGGCCGCGGCGCGGGCACCGGCCGGGGCGCCGACCACCGGGCCGCCGGGGGGCCGCTCGGTCGGAAGGAAATACAGTAGGCGCCGGACCGGCCGCGAGCCGGTCGATCCGTTCCGGCCCCCGGAACGGCGTCCAGCACACCGACGGAGGTATCGGCCCGCGGGCCGGGCCGCAGAGACCACAAGGGGAACAGCGCAGACCATGACCGAGGCGATCATGCTGGTCGGTGGTAAGGGCACGCGACTGCGTCCGCTGACCACCCACACCCCCAAGCCCATGCTGCCGGTGGCAGGCGTCCCGTTCATCGCGCACCAGCTGGCCCGCGCGGCGGCGGCCGGGGTCACCCGCGTGGTGCTCGCCACCTCCTACCTCGCCGAGGTCTTCGAGGACCACTTCCAGGACGGCACGCCCTACGGCATCGAGCTGGTCTACCTGACCGAGCGCGAGCCGCTCGGCACCGGCGGCGCCATCCGCAACGCGGCCACCGGGCTCACCTGCGGCCCCGACGAGCCGGTCCTGGTGTTCAACGGCGACATCCTCTCCGGCGTCGACATCGCCGCCCTGCGCGACGGCCACGTGGCCGCCGGGGCCGACGTCACCCTGCACCTCACCCGGGTCGAGGACCCGCGCGCCTTCGGGCTCGTGCCCACCGACGCCGACGGGCGGGTGCTGGAGTTCCTGGAGAAGCCGGAGACGCCCGAGCAGATCGTCACCGACCAGATCAACGCCGGCTGCTACGTCTTCACCCGCTCGGTCATCGACCGCATCCCGGCCGGCCGCGAGGTCTCCGTCGAGCGCGAGACCTTCCCCGAGCTGCTGGCCACCGGCGCGCTGCTGCGCGGTGTGGTCGACACCTCGTACTGGCTCGACCTCGGCACCCCGGCCGCCTTCGTGCGCGGCTCGGCCGACCTGGTGCTCGGCAAGGTCGACTCGCCCGCCGTCCCCGGCCCGACCGGCGACGCGCTGCTGCTGCCCGGCTCGACCGTGCGGCACGGGGCGGTGCTCAGCGGCGGCACGGTGGTCTCCGAGGGCGCGGTCGTCGAGGCCGGCGCGATCGTCGAGGGCAGCGTGATCCTGCCCGGCGCCGTCATCGGCCCGGACACCCTGGTCAAGGACTCCATCGTGGGCGCCTTCGCGACCATCGGCGACCGCACCGCGCTGGACGGCGCGGTGATCGGCGACGGTGCGATCGTCGAGTCCGACAACGAGCTGCCGAACGGCGTGCGGATCGCCTGCGGCACCCTGCTGCCGGTCGGCGCGGTGCGCACCTCGGCCGGTCCGGGCGGATGCCCGGCCGGCACCAGCGCCGCCGCCGCGGTGCACGGGCCGAAGGTCGGCGCGCGGCGGTAACAGGCTCGCTGCAAACCGGCCCTGGTCCGGTGCCCGCCCGCCGCGGTGCCCGCCGGGCGGGTACCTTCGGAACGTGGCTGGCAATCGATACGACAGCGGTCAGGGCGCCGACCCCCGTGGCGGGTGGTCGGCGCCCCCGCAGCAGCAGGCGGCGCCCGGGGGGTACGGGCCGACGGACGGGCCGGAGTACTTCACCGGGCCGCAGCAGGGGCCGCACCCGGGGGCGCACCAGGAGCCGTACGGAGCGCCGTACGACCCGTACGGTCCGCGTGCCCCGCACCAGGCCCCGCACCAGGACCCCTACGCGGCCGACAACCCGGGCCACACCCGGGCCTTCCCGGCCGGCGGCGACCCCTACGCGGGCGAGCCGTCCTCCTACGGCCAGGCGCCGTACGGGTACGAGCAGCCCTCGCACCCGGACGCCTACGGCCAGGACAACGTCGCCGTCTACCGGGCCGGCGGGCAGTCCGCGCCGCAGGTCACCGGCCCCCGGCCGACCTGGCGCGAGCTGCTGACCGGCCTGTTCCGCACCCCCACCGCGATCTTCGACCGCACCCGCGACCACCAGGTCTGGCTGCCCGCCGTCACCGTCTCCCTGCTGTACGGCGCCCTCGCCGTGCTCGGCATCGGCCTGACCCGCGACGACGTGGTCAACTCGACCTTCACGGTGGCGCTCACCGCGATGCTCGCCGCCGCGATCGGCTTCACCCTGGCCGGCGCGATGCTCGGAGCCGTGACGTACGGGCTGGCCCGGCAGTTCGGCGGCGACGGCCCCTGGCAGTCCACCGTCGGCCTCGCCGTGCTGATCGGCTGGGTCACCGACGCGCCCCGGCTGCTGCTGGCGCTGGTGCTGCCCGCCGACAACCTGCTCGTCCAGGTCGTCGGCTGGGCGACCTGGCTGCTCTGCGGCTACCTGCTGGCCGCGATGGTCCGCCGGGTGCACGACCTGCCCTGGGGCAAGGCGGCCGGCGCGGCCGCGCTGCAGCTGCTGGCCCTGCTGGTGCTGATCAAGCTGCCGACCCTCGGCTGACCTCGGCGGCGGCCGACTCTCGGCGACAATGGGGACGGGCCTCGCCTCGCGGGGCCCGTTCCGTTTTTCCACCTCTTCCACCTGTTCACCCTCACCCGCACGGAGCCAGGCATGACCCTCCCCACCACCCACGTCAGCTTCCCGGCCGGGGCGGTGACCGGCGAGTCGACGGTGCTCGCGGTGCACCCGATGGGCGACGGCCGCTACGCCGTGGTCACCGGGGCGACCCCGTTCCACCCGCTCGACCACACCTGGCCCGACCAGCCCGCCGACCTCGGCACCCTCACCGTGGACGGCGTCGAGCTGGCCGTCGTCGACTGCCTCACCGGCGCGGTGGGCCCGGACGGCGGCGCGCCGCTGGTCGGCGCCGACATCCCGGTCCGGCGCGGCGACGAGGAGTGGTCCTGGCTGGTCCTGCACGTCCTCGCGGCCGACCCGGGCGACCTCGTCGGCCGCACCGCCGTCCTCGCCGTGGACGCCGGGCGCCGCGCCGCGCTGAGCGCCTCGCACAGCGGCTGCCACCTGCTCGCCCTCGCCCTCAACGAGGCGCTCGCGCCGCGCTGGCGCAAGGACCCGGGCCGCTCCGACGCCTTCGGCCACCCGGACTTCGACAGCCTCGCCATGGCGAGCTCGGTGATGGACACCGAGGCGAGCACCGACACCTACCGGCTCGGCAAGTCGCTGCGCAAGAAGGGCTTCACCACCGAGGCCACCGAGGACCTCCCGGCGCTCGCCGACGCCCTGCCCGGGCTCACCGAGGCCGTCAACAGCCGGCTGGCCTCCTGGGTCGCCGCCGACGCCCCGGTGCGCATCGACGTCCCCGGCCCGGAGCTGACCGCCCGCCGCCAGTGGCACTGCGAGCTGCCCGAGGGCGCGGCGCAGATCTTCTGCGGCGGCACCCACCTGCACCACCTGGGCGAGCTGGCCGGGCTCCGCACCGAGCTGAACCTCTCCGAGGACGGCAGCGAACTGGTCGCGGTCACCCGCCCGAAGCGCGCCTGAGACGCCGGCGGGCGGTCACCCCCGGAAGGGTGACCGCCCGCACCGTGCGCTCTTCGTCCTGTCCTCGTCCTGCTCAGACGTCCGTACGGTGGAAGTTCAGGTAGGAGCGCGACGGCGTCGGACCGCGCTGCCCCTGGTACCGCGAGCCGTACCGCTCCGAGCCGTACGGGTGCTCCGACGGCGAGGAGAGCCGGAACAGGCAGAGCTGCCCGATCTTCATCCCCGGGTAGAGCTTGATCGGCAGCGTCGCGACGTTCGACAGCTCCAGCGTGACGTGCCCGCTGAAACCCGGGTCGATGAAGCCGGCCGTGGAGTGCGTCAGCAGCCCGAGCCGGCCCAGGCTCGACTTGCCCTCCAGCCGCGAGGCGACGTCATCCGGCAGCGTGATGACCTCGTAGGTCGACGCCAGCACGAACTCGCCCGGGTGCAGGATGAACGCCTCGTCGCCCTCCGGCTCGACCAGCCGGGTCAGGTCCGGCTGCTCCTCGGAGGGGTCGATGTGCGGGTAGCGGTGGTTCTCGAAGACCCGGAAGAAGCGGTCCAGTCGCACGTCGATGCTCGACGGCTGGATCATCGCGGGGTCGAACGGATCGATCACCACCCGGCCGTTGTCGATCTCGGTCCGGATGTCCTTGTCAGAGAGCAGCACGCTTCGAGGTTACGTGCACGACGCGGCCCCGGACGAATCGCCCGGGGCCGCACCTGTCACTTCTCTCCCGTGTCCGCCCTCGTCAGGCGAGGAACTCCGCGGCCTCCAGCCGCAGCGCCCGGGCCAGTTGCGGCTCGGACAGCTCCCGTACGTCGGCCAGCACCGAACTCCGCAGCCGTCCGCACTGCGGACACCTGATCAGCCGGCCGGGCCCCAGCCGACCGGGTCCGAGGTTCTGCATCGGGAACGTGGTGGTGCTGAACAGGTGCCCCTCGGCACAACGAACGACGGCGCGCTGCTCCATCGATCCCCTTCCCATCCTTACCCCAGTACTCACCCGTACTCGTCGCCCCGAACGGCGGAGCCCCCGGGACCAGCGTCACATTAGGGGATGTACCGGACATTCCACACCAAGGCTCGCCGCCCGCGCCCACCCGCCGGGGCACTCTCACGCGGCCCACACAGTACGCCCCCGCCCCCACCCCCGCCGCCGCGCCACAACCACCACCCACCTGTGCGGCTGGCGTCACGGATGGGGTACAGTGAGGGACAGATCGAGCGGTTTCTGACGGCTCATCAGGCGGGCGTAGTTTAATGGTAGAACATGAGCTTCCCAAGCTTAGAGCGCGAGTTCGATTCTCGTCGCCCGCTCCAGCGTAAAGCCCCAGGTCAGAGGCCTGGGGCTTGTTCGTTGTCTAGACCAATGCGGGCGTAAGCTATGAGCTTGGTTTTCTCCGCTTCTCCAGGGTGCGGCACGAGCCTCGCAGTCGGTGTCGCCGACTCCGGGCCCCGGAGGCTTCTGAGGCCGGACCTGTATCCACGCCACATGCCGTTTCTGGATAGGGACTTGACCGGACTCTTCGAGGGGTTCCCAGGCTTCGCCGGCGCACGTCCACTTCCGCGCGTGTCCCGGTTCGGCCCTTGGCGGGTGGGTGAAAGCGGCCTGGTCGTCGGTGTGCACGAGTAGCGCACGAGTAGCGCAAGGGGTCCGCCGCCGGCAGCGGATCCCGTGTCCCGCCGCCTCCGTGCCCGATCCGGAGCTCTGAGCCTTCCAGGCTCAGAGTTTAGGGGCCACGTTCGCTTCTGGTCGGGTGCAATGCGCGGCAGTGCCAGGTCCCGGCTGCCGATCGGTTCTTGCTGCCGACGCCACGGGCGGCAGCTACCGCCTGCCACCCACGGCCCATGTCTGTCTCGGCCGAGTCATCTGGCAGCCGTACCTGATGTAGCCCCGACAGGCTGGCGACCTTAGTGGCTGTTGTCGTTCCGATCTTGAGGAGTGTTGATCGAACGGGAGTCTGGATCGGGTGGGCTAGCCTGTGCGCCGTGGACCACACTCCTGAGCTGCTGACCTGCCCCGACTGCGGGCAACCGCTGAGGAGCCTGGGCCTGGTCCTGTCTCTCCGCGACGAGGACCAACAGCGCGTGTGCCGTCATGCCTGGAAGTGTTCGGCGGGTCACATCTGGTGGCACTGGGCGGACCGGCCTGCGGGGCCCCTGGACGCCTGTCCCTACCCTCAGCTCTTCCGGCGATGACGACTACCCGCTGAACCCCGCCCGGCACCTTGGACTCACGAGCTCAGTGACCGGCACCGGTCATATCTTGAGGGGTGCCGGTCGAACGGGAGGCTCGATCGGGTGAGTCCGGCGGACGCCGTGCATGAAAGCAAGGCCTCTTGGTAGCTCGAAGGGTGTCTACGCCAAAGAGCGGTCCAGGAGGCTCTGTTGTCGCATTTCTACGGCATCGTGGGAGCGGGGTCCACTTCGGTCACTCTCGCGTGTGACTGCCTGGCACACCGGTTCGGGAACGCCGCCGACCACGGGGTCCGTGCGCGCCGCTACCCGACGGACATGTCCGATGCGGAGTGGGCGGTGGTGCGGCCGCTGCTGCCGGTGCCGGGCTGGCTGCGCGGGCGGGGCGGGCAGCCGGAGGCGTACTGCCACCGCGCGATGTTGGACGCGATCCGCTACCTCGTCGACAACGGCATCAAGTGGCGGGCCATGTCGGCCGACTTCCCGCCGTGGGACCGGGTCTACACGTTCTTCCGCCGCTGGCGCGACCACGGTCTGGTCCGGGAGTTCCACGACCGGCTCCGCCCCAAGGTCCGCGAGCAGGCCGGGCGGGATCCGGAGCCGAGCGCGGGCGTGATGGACTCCCAGTCCATCAAGGCGGACGCCGTCGTCGGCCGTGACAGCCGCGGTTTCGACGGCGGCAAGCTGATCAACGGCCGCAAGCGGCACGCCGTGGTCGACACCCTCGGCCTGCTGCTGGGGGTGATGGTCACCGCCGCGGACATCGGCGACCGCGCCGCCGGGCAGGTTCTGCTCGCCCAGGTGGCTGCCGCGCATCACCGGCTGGCGCTGGTCTGGGCCGACGGCGGCTACACGGGCAGCCTCGTCGAGTACGGCCTCACCGTCCTCGCTCTGGTCCTGGCCATCATCAAGCGCAGTGACGACATGCGCGGCTTCGTCGTGCTGCCCAAGCGCTGGATCGTGGAGCGGTTCTTCGCCCACCTGATGCGAAGCCGCCGCCTCGTGCGGGACTTCGAGCGGTCCACCGGCAGCGCGGAGGCGATGGTCTACTGGTCGATGACGCAGCTCATGACCCGCCGCCTTGCCCGGCCAGGCTCTTCGCGAGCGTGAACCGGCCCGGCGCCGGCTCGGCCAGCCACCCGCGCGCGGTCAGCCGCTTCGCCTTCGACCGCAACGCCTCGATCTTCGCGGGCACCGGTTCCAGGCCGAAGCAGTCGGCCATCTCCTGGCAGGTCAGCGGGCCTTGACCGAGCCGGACTCGGTCCGCGAGAGCCTGCACGATGCGCTGGTAGTCCGCCGACAGTGCCGACCGGGCCAGACCCGCACGCCATATCGGCACCACCGACTTCGGCTTCGCCGCCTGCGAAGACGCAGGAAGCGCGGGCGGTTCACCGCGATCCGACGACTCGTCGGCGGCATCCGGGCCGGCGACGTTCTCTGCGCACGGGGACAGCACCTCGCCGACGCGTGAACGGGCGATGACCCACTCGTTCCACTCCCGCTCGGCCACGACCAGCTCGGCCTGGATACGGTCCGCCTCCTCCCGCAGCGCGTCCACACGACGGCGAGCGGTCAGCTCACGCTGTTCCAGCAGCCCCACGACCGACGGCATCCCCGACCTCCAGCAGAGCGACAACACGACAGGTCACCACTCCCCGACACCGCCGACCCCAGACCTGAACTGCGGAAACGCAGCACTCAAGCCCAGAAAGACAACAGCCACTAAGGCTGGTGTTCTCCTGGGCGAGGAAGGTGTTCCCGGTGTGGCGCAGGTCGTAGAAGGTGAAGTTCGTCGGCAGGCCTGCGACGCGGGCGCGGGCCTCGTGGAACTTTCGGTCGAAGGTGGAGCGCCGGTAGGGGGCGCCTTTCTCTCCGACGAAGACGAGTCCGAGGGGCCCGGGTTCGGCGTAGTGGTCCATGTGCAGGCGGAGTGCGTCGTCGAGGGAGGCCGGCAGGTGGACGGTGCGTGTTCCGGCTCTGGATTTGGGGCGTCCGGTGGCGCGTCTGCCGTTGGCGAGTTCCGGTGAGGCGGAGTGGATCCTGAGCAGGCGCCGGGCGAGGTCGATGTCCTCGCGGCGCAGGGCGGCGAGTTCCTCGGGCCGCAGGGTGGCGAACGCGGCGAGCAGGACGAGGAGCCGCCATCGGTCGCCGACATGGTCGGCAAGTGCGAAGACCTGGGCGATGGTGGCGACGCCGCGTTCGGCGGGGTATTCGCTGCCGGCGCCGCGGATGCGGCAGGGGTTGCGGAGGATGGTCTCGTCGTCGGCGACGGCGGTTTCCATGATGGCCTTCAGCAGCCGGTAGGTCTTGGCGGCGACCGAGGGCCCGGTCGTGCCGCGCTGTTCGGTGTTCCAGGCGCGGACCTTCGCGTAGGTGATGCGGGGGACGGGTACGTTGCCGAAGGCGGGCAGGAGGTGTGCGTGCAGCAGGCGCTGGTAGAGCCCACGGGTGGTAGGCATCAGGGGGCGGTTGTCGATCCAGTCCTTGGCGTAGTCCTTGAACAGGACGCCCTTGAGCGGGGAGGCGCTCGGTGTGCGGCGGCCGTGGGCGAGGTCGGCCCGGACGAGCGCGAGCCAGGTCATGGCGTCGAGTTCGGTGTCGAAGGTCTCGGGGGACCGCTGCGTTTGGCCGTTACGGTCGGTGTAGGTCGCGCTCCAGCGGCCGGAGCGGTACTGGCGGATGTTGCCGAAGCCGCGCCGCGTCTTCTTCGGCTTGCGGGTCATGGCGGTCCTCCTCGGCGGACGGCAACCGCAGGTCGAGCGCGGAGGCGGAGGATCGTCGCGTCGCCGGATCGGTAGCACGGCCGTTTCACGGGTCGTGCTGTGATCTTCAGGTCGTCGAGCCCGCGGCTACGGATAGGTGTTTCTGCGACCAGTCTGGACCTCATAGGCACGGTGCGGATGCCTCGGCTCGGCGGCCTTCGAGCCCCGCGAGCTTGCCGTCGCGCCACCTGAGCGACGCATCGGCCGAGAGCTTCGGCGGCGACCATATCTGCTGCGGGCCGCGGGCCGGCTGTACGCCGACGGGTGGCTGCAGGGCTGCTGGGGCTCGTTCGCGGCGGTGTGTGGCCCGCCGACCGCCCGTCTTGGTCGACCGCGATCACGGTGGCATCCGAGTCGACGAATCGTGGTGGCCCATGTCCAAGGTTGCGGAAACTGAACCGAGGTCGGGCTCAGCGAGACGCCCCTGGCCCACTCGCCGTTAGCTGCAAGAACCGATCGTGGTTGTGCGGGCTGTTGGGATTCGGGTGACGCGGCTGGCCGCGTCGGCAGTGCCGCGCAGGCGGATGATCTCGTCGTGCTGGGCGGCGAGCCGGGCGAGGGCCCGGGCCCGGAAGTCGGCGAGCTCGTCGATGGTCTCCGCGGGGCGGGCCAGCCGCTCCTTCAGCGCCGTGACCTCGGCTTTCAGGCGTGTGATCTGGGCTTCTCGCGGGTCGGTGACCTCTCCGGCCTGTTGCAGGGCTTGGAGGCGGCGTTCGAACTCTTCGCGCAGGTTGGTGTAAGGGCGGGTGCCGTAGAAGGCGGTGCGGCCGACGGCGGCCTCGATGGCGAGGGTCTTGATGTCGCATCGGCCGCCGGGCTGGCGGACCGTCTCGACCAGCAGCATCCGGCCGGCTTGCGAGACGACCCCGACGCCACCACCCGAGACCCGGACACGCGGGTACGACCCGCTATGCTGACTCACCTGGGAAGTGCCTCCGACAGTGGCAGGAACAAGGACCTCGACAATCCTTATTCTTGCTGGTCAGAGGCACTTTCTGCTTTCCTGACCGCCCGTCGGACGAGCCGCATCGTGAAAGCGCGAGGCTGGGCCCAGTCGTGCTTCGCCTCCCGACTCCTTCCTCGGCGAGGCGCGCACCGGAACTGTAGGCGGGTTCAGGTCAGAAGAGCCGCTGATCGGAACCTAGTGGGCTGCTGCTACGGCCAGGTGCGGGTAGTTGCCGCAGTTGTCCCCCATCTCTCTTCATGTGATCGATGTACACCTATTTCGCCTGCTTCCTACGTATCCATAGTGACTGAATGGAATGACTTGAAAGCGTCCTGTAGTTCCCCTTGGGGGTGCATAGCGTGTGTACGCACCCATGAATCACATGGGCGACTTCGGAGGGGATTTCATGAAGAGTTCTCAGCGGACCGGGCGCTGGATACGGCGCGGGGCCGTCGGCGCTGCGGCGCTGGCCCTGGGTCTGGGAGCGATGCCCGGCCAGGCCATGGCCGACAGCGGTGTCGTATCGGCCTCGAACGGACAGTGCGAGGCCCAGTATCTCTCGGGTCCCGACTGGTTCGGCATTCGGGACGTCGACAACAACGACAGTGACTACTGTTACGTCGACTACTCGTTCAACTCGAACCACTCGGCCAGCAGCCGGATCTCCCGCCAGCAGGACATCAACACCAACTGGGGCTACTACGGCATCACGGCGACCAACAGCTACCTCTGGTTCCACGTCTGCAAGGAACGCCAGAACGACCCGGACATCTGCTCCGCGTGGTTCGGCACCACCGCCTGATTCGCCGGTTCGCCGGCCGCTGCGAGGAGTGAACGCGTGCCACCAGTACTGCAAGCCCGGGCCCTGCATCTGAGCTACGGCCCGGCGGCCGCGGTGGCGGGCGTCGATCTGAGCATCGGCCCCGGAGAGGTGGTGGGGGTGGTGGGCGCCTCCGGCTCGGGGAAGACCACCCTGCTCCACTGCCTCTCCGGACTCCTCCTCGCCGACAGCGGCAGCGTCCTCTACCGTGACCGACCGGTCGAAAACATGACTATCAGTCAGCGCGATGAACTGCGCCGTTCCTGCTTCGGCTTCGTCTTCCAGTTCGGTGACCTGGTACCGGAGTTGACGCTGCTGGAGAACGTCTCGCTGCCGGTGCGCCTGCAAGGCGTGCGGGCCGGCGAGGCGCGCAGGCGGGCGGCGCAGCAGTTGGACGCGCTCGGGATCGGCCAGTTGGGGCGCCGGACCGTGGGGGAGGTGTCCGGAGGCGAGTTGCAGCGCGCGGCGATCGCCCGTGCGCTGGTGCACCGCCCGGACGTGGTCTTCGCCGACGAGCCGACGGGCGCCCTGGACGACCACAACTCTGAAGTGGTGTTCGGCCTGCTCCTGGAACAGGCCAGAGAGCACGGGGCGGCGGTGGTGCTGGTCACCCACGACCGCCTCCTTGCGGCCCGCACCGACCGGACCGTGGTCCTGGCCGGCGGACGGGTGGTGGAAGCCGCGTGAGCGCGTCCTGGGCGACGGCCGTGGCGGTCGCGTGGCGCACGGTGCTGTCCCGTGGGGCGCGGCGCCGGGTCGCGCTGCTCACCCTGGTCGGTGCGGTGGCCGCACTGGGGGTGCTGGCCACGTTCGGCGCGGCGGCGATGCAGGGACGCGAGAGTGCCCGCTCCGGCGCGATGGTGCCGGTGTTCGGTCCGCCACCCGGCTTCGGCGGCGAGCCGGTGTTCAGCAGGCAGGGGGTGGCCGAGACCGGGTGGACGGAAGTGGAGCACCACCACGACGGCCGCCGCATCAAGATCGTCCGGATCGCCGACCCGGACGGTCGCGGGCCGTTCCCGCCGGGGATCTCCGCCTGGCCACGCCCGGGAAAGGCCCTGGTCAGCCCCGCGCTGGACGAACTGATTCACAGCGCGGACTCCCCGCCCGCCGAGTGGTTCGCCACGGTGGACACCGAGGTCCTTCCCCGAACCGCCGTCGGCAGCGCGGGCCAACTGCTCGCCTATGTCGGCGTGCCACCGGAGGAACTGGGAACCCAGCACGGCCCGCTGACGGGCTTCGGCGACAGGGGAGGACCAGGGTTCGGCTGGTACCCGGCGCTGGGGTGCATGCTGTTCCTGGTCATGCCCGCGCTCGCCCTCGTCCTGACCGCGAGCCGCTTCGGCCGCCAGGTCCGCACCACCCGCTACCAGGCCCTGCGCCTGCTCGGCCTGCCCGCCGCCCACGCCCGGCTGGCCGGCGCGCTGGAGAGCGCCGCACCGGTCGCCGCCGGCGCACTGCTGGCCGCGCTCGCCTGGCCCCTCCTGCTGCCGGACATGTTCGCGCTCCCGGTCACCGGCCGCCACCTGTTCGGCGCCGACCTGCACGTGCCGATCGGACGGTCGGCACTCGCCGTCCTCGGGGTCACCGCTCTTGCCGCGGTTCTGGGCGCGGCCACCGCGGCGGGCTCCGACCGCGCCTCGCGCAGCGTGCGCTTCCTCAAACCGGTCCGGCTCACCAGCCCCTGGGTGGCCCTGCTGTTCGGCGCCGGACTGCTGCTCCTCGCGGTGGCCTTCGCCCGGCACAAGGCCCGCGACCCGCTGTTGTGGAGCGCCATCGTACTGCTGGGCACCGGCCTGCCCAGTGCCGCCGCCTGGGCGGGCCAGTGGCTGGCCCGACTCCTGGGCCGCATCGAGGCCGGCGTCGTCTGGCTGCTGGCGATGCGACGGCTGGCGGCGGACCCGCAGACCCGCTTCCGAGTGGCCGGAATGGTCGGCATCGCCGTCTTCGCCGTCGGCGCCGCCCAACCGGTCTCCCAGGTGCTGGCCCAGCCCGACCTGCCCTGGGCCGCAGCGGCCCGGGCCGCCGGCCACACCGACCTCCTCGCCAGGGCCGAGACCATGGAAGCCGTGCCATTGCGGCTCGGCGAGCCACCGGACGCCGTCCGCGGCCTCGTCCCCGCCGTCGCCCTGTGGTCCCCCGGACAGGACCCCGCCACCCGCCCCGCCCACGCCGCACTCGTCGCCACCTGCCCCCAACTGGAAACCCTCCTGGCCGGGCCCCTCCCCGACTGCACCGGCGGCCGGATGATGCTGCGGTCCGCTGACTCACCAGAAGTGGGCGGAGCGCCGGATGTGGGTGGCGAGCTGATCCTGCGCTCCGCCGACCGGACACGGCAGGCGAGCATTGCGCCCGTTGCTGGGACCCTGGAACTGCCGTCTGGATCGGATGCCCCGATCGAGGCCCTCATGGTGCTGCCGCCCGACGACGGCGCCCTCGCCGAGTTGGGCACCCCGTTCCTGATCTCCACCTACATGCGCATCCCCGTGGACACCGCCGCCTGGGAGACCGCCCGAACCTGGGTCGTCTCCTCCTCACCCGCCTACCAGCTGGCCAACTCCTACCAACGGTCCCAGGTCCTCGACAGCACCGGAAGCTGGGTCCTGCTCGGGCTGACCGTCGCCGCCGCCATCACCGTCCTCGGCGCCGTCCTGACTCTCGCCGAAGACACCGGACACCGCCGGGAATGGTTCGCCCTGCGCGCCCTCGGCATCGCCCGCCGCCGCTTGACCGCCGTCCAGCTCACCGAGGCCCTGGTCACCTCCACCGTCACGATGGCCCTGGCCACCCTCGCCTCCACCACCGTCGGCCTCACCTACCTACGCATCAACGAGGATCACCTCGACAGCAACCTCCCCTACTTCCTCGCCGCCGCTGGCGGCGTCACCGCCGTCCTCGTCACCGCAGCAGTTGGCAGCACACTCACCCTGCGCACAACCCGGCGCCGACGCCACCGCACCGCCCTACGGCCGGCCGCTACCGAAGCGCCGTAGCCAAGCGCTGACGCCCGCGCACACGAGAGCATGGTCCGGTGTCGCCGGCCCTTGGCGAACTGGCAGCGAGCCGCGTTGTGGTGCAGAGGGTGGGGTGGGGTGGAGCGACTGGTAGGCGTCAGGTCTCCAGAGGGCGCCGCCCGAGGGACTGGGTATGGACGAACTCGCCGCCGCGGCACGTCGGGGACGGACTGCCATCTGCGGATGGAGCTGAAGGGCATCTGCACGTTCCCCCGGCGCCGCCTTCCGGCTGAGGTCGAAGGCGTACCACGCTTCGCGGTGGCCGGTACCGTCTTGCTGGCGTTCGCGGCGGCCCGCGGCAGGAGGTGGACCGGGGACTTCCATTGTCCCCCGCTCTCGGCTGTCGGACGGCCTCGTCCCGCACCTGGGGCCTGGATTCAGGCCCGCCGTCCGGGCCGACGCGCCGGGCGCCGCCTGATGGCGGAGTCGGCCCGGCCGTGGGTCTTCCCGAAGCGGGTCGGGCCTCGGTCCGGTTCGTACGGTGACGGCTGAGCACGGCTCGGTGTGGTAGGGGGTGGGGTCAACGGCGTCCCCGCAGGATCGGGTCGGGGGGTTCGACGGCCACGTATGTCTCGGCGGTCCTTGCTTCCAGCAGCCCGCCGGCTTCGGGCCGCTCCACCGAGAGGCGAGCGCCGTGCAGGAGCCCGGTTGGGACCTCCTGGGTCGCATACGCGCGGGCAATCTCCCGCTTGGCGGTCACCAGACGTTCGTGCTCGCGCTCGTAGTAGGTGCGCCGTGCCTCGCGGCTCATCTCCTCGCGTGCCTCGTCCTCGCCGCGCCGCGAGAGGAAGGGGTCCGCTGGGAACAAAGGCTCCTCCGCGGGGACTTCCGCCTGTACCTGGTGCAGGCGGGCGCAGGCCGCGTACAGACCACGCGACAGACCCAGGTGGACACCGATGCCAGGGATACGTCCCACCACAAACTCCCGCACAGCCGGGCCTTCTTGCTGCCGGATCCACTCGTAGGGCACTCCTTCGTCCAGCATCAGGCCACGCAGCTCACGAGTACCGGCGTCCCACTCCAGCGGCCACGTCCTGCCCACTCGCCCATACCTCCCGGCCGGTTCCGCCCCCGTCTCCGCCAACGGCACGATCCGTAGATCCTGCACCGCGCCGAACGCCAAGGCCCGGAACACGAGCAATTGGTCCCGTGCGACGCTCAGCAGTTCGTCGGGGGACTCATCCAGTGGGGGCACGCCTGGGCCGCCAGGGGGGTCTGGCAGGGAGTGGACGCCGCCACCCGGGGACGGGCCGACGAGAGCGGTGTGCACCATCATCACCAGATGGTCGTCCTCCCATCGGCCGGGCTCGGGCAGGACCGTTCCGCAGAGCATCTGCCGGTGCGGCACCGCGATCTCCGCGCTCGCCTGATCCAGCTGCGCCTGCCCGCCACGCATGTCGGTCGCGCCCAGCGACTTGCGCGCCTTGGCCTCGATCAGCCACGGCAGCGCCTCGGCCACGTGGTTGCCGTAGAGGTCGGGGAGCTTCTTCGCCGGGTCCGTCAGCGCAGGGATCCCGCACGCCTCCAGATGCACGGTGGCCGGCAGTCCGGCCATGCCGACGGTCAACCACTGGGCCATCGTCATGCCGAGGTGGTAGCCGAAGGCGGCGTGGGCGCTGCGCTCCGTGCCGTGGCGGTAGACGGCGTTCACGAACAGACGACGCCCCGCCGCAGCCGTGGGCGCCGGGACGTCCTTGAGCGACAGGTACGCCTGCAGCGGCGCGACGCGAGCGATGAGTTCGTTGACGGCAAAGGCCGGCGTCTTGCGAAGCCAGGGCGCCAGGTCGCGCCCAGCGCCGGCCGCCGCGGTCACGAGTTGACGCCAGGTGGTCGTCGCCAGGTACTCGCCATCCACCGGCAGCACGTCAGCGGCCGGCCACGGTTGCACGGCCTTGGGGGCCTTCCTGCGGTCCCACTTCGACAGATCTCCGTCGGAACGCACGCGGACCGGGACATCGAGTGCGTCGTCCAGCGTGAAGGTGAAGTCTGCGGCATCGGCAGGAGGGATCATCGCCATGCAAGCAGCTTGCCAGCTGGCGGTGGGCGGGACCGAAGGAAGGCGGTGGCCGTTGGGCCGGCGAACCGTACGCGGTGATGTACGGACGAGCAGCAACCGAAACCTGAAGCCTGTGTCCTACTTGCCGCAGCCAGATTGTCGTCGGATCCGAAGCTCGTCCCCAGGCGATCCGGCCTGTTCGGCGGAGGTTCGGCCAGGCGGCACGAGCAGGGATTGCCCCGGGTCTGGTGGCGTCCGGTACTTCGAAGCGCCGAATGTCGTCGGCGGCGCCGATGCCGGTGTCGGAGACCCCGTTGGGGCCGGTCGCCAGGATCACGTCCAAACCGACCTCCGGACGGCCGACGAGAGCCCGGCCCTCCGTGCCGGTTATCACCAAGCAGCTTCGGTTGGCGCCGCCGATGGCAGCCCAGCCGTCGAATCGAAACGGTCAGAACGCGTCTTGCACGACTAGTGCACGGGTAACGGCGGTAAACCACGGTCAACAGCGGTCAAGGATTTCGCGCTTCAGGGCGTCAGGCCCGTTGCCTCATATGGCCCCTGACCTGCGGTTATGCCGATTCTCGCGGAAGAGATTCCCAAGCTTAGAGCGCGAGTTCGATTCTCGTCGCCCGCTCCGGTAGTGCGAAAGCCGCAGGTCATTGGACCTGCGGCTTTCGTGTTGTGCGGGGTGGGGCGGGTCAGACGGTGGTGGCGATCCAGCCGATGGTCTCGGTGGTGTGCGGGCCGTCGGACAGTGCTCTGCCGGTGCCGACGAGTTCGTTGAAGCGGATCTTGAAGCCGGTGGTGGTGACGTCGGCGATGCGCAGGCCCGGGGTGTCGGGGCCATTGAAGGTCTGGACGAACGGGACGACGATCACGTTGGTGTTCTCGGGGAAGGGCATGGGGAAGGCGACCTGGGTGAAGGTCGAGATGTCCCCGCCGGTGGTCTCCGCGGCGTGGGTGGAGTTGAGCTGCAGCTTGCCGGTCTGGAGCAGGCTCATGGCTTCGGCCTTTCGCTCGTCACACGGGTGTCGCTTCGTCTGCGAAGCAACCGAGGGTGGGATGCCCGCGACGTTCCGCGTTTAGAGCCGGGGTCGCCGGTTCGGGGGATCTGTACCCGTTTCGCTTGCCGGAGTGGAGGGTTGGGGCCCTGGTCAGGGGTGGGGGTAGAGGCGGAGGAAGGCCTGGACGCCGGTGGTGACGGTGGTGTGGAGGGCGGCGTCGGAGATCGGGACGGCGCCGTAGAAGGACTGGTCGGCCGCGCCGCTGAAGGTGAGGAGGGTGAAGTGGGTGGCGGCGAGGTCGGGGTCGTCGAGGGTGAGCAGGCCCTGGGCGGCGAGGCGGGCGAGGTGGTCGGCGAGGTCGCGCTGGGAGGCGAGGGGGCCGGCGGCCAGCCAGGCGGCGAGGACGTCGGGCGGGATGTTGCCGGCCTCGGCGCGGATGGTGCGGCCGAGGGCGTAGTGCTCGCCGGCGGCCAGGACGGCCCTGGCGCGGTCGACGGCGAAGGCGGTCAGGTCGGCCTCCAGGTCGACGATCTTGTGCAGGTGACGGTCGGCCAGGCCGGCGACGATCTCGGTGAGTTCGCCCGCGGTCTCCAGGGCGACGGAGAGGAAGAGCTTCTCCTTGTCGCCGAAGTGGTTGTAGATGGTGCGCTTGGAGACGCCGGCCTCGGTGGCGATGGCGTCGACACTGGCCCGGGTGTAGCCCTCGCGGCCGAACACCGTGCTCGCCGCGCGGGCGATGGCACGGCGCTTCTCCGGCATGCGGCGTGAGGCGGTGGTCGGTGCCGGGTCCACTGTGCTCATCGGGCGGGTCCCTCCTCGGGGTGTTGCACTACCCGGTGCAGTTTACCCGTGGGGGTCGCGATGGCACCGGGTGAGGAGGACCGGAGGGAAAAGCAGGGAGGCGCGGAGCGAGTCCCCCCGGACTCGCTCCGCGCCGCGTCGACGCGCGGCTCTTCGCCGCTCCCCCCGATCGCCCCGGACTCCCGCCGTCCCCCCTGGCGCCGCTCTCCGGCGAGAGCGCTCCGCACAGGCCCGGCAAGCCCCCTTGAGGTGGGGCGTCGTTGATCATTACGGTAACAAACCGCATGGTTGGTTTGTCAATGGTGAATCCGTGCGGCATCCACCATCGGGGATGGGGAGCCGGAGGGCAAGGGGGAAGCGCGGCCACGGGGAAACGGGCTGGTGGAGGCCGGTCGTTCGGAGGCCACCGGGCGGGGGCGCGGTGCGGTGGGGGCGCTTGTTCGGAGTCCGACATTCCGAACGGCCTGTCGGTATCGAGCGGCGTGTCGGTGTCAGCGGAGCAGGCGGCGTTCCTTGGCGACGGCCACCGCGCCCGCCCGGGTGTCGACCCCCAGCTTGTCGTAGATCCGGCCCAGGTGGGTCTTCACGGTCGCCTCGCTGATGAACAGCGCGCGGGCGATCTCCCGGTTGCCGAGCCCCTGGGCGAGCTGGGCGAGGATGTCCGTCTCGCGCTCGGTGAGCTGCGGTGCCGGGGCCCGCATCTGCGCCATGACCCGGGAGGCGACCGGCGGCGAGAGCACCGTCCGCCCCCGCGCGGCCGAGTGCACCGCGGCGAACAGCTCCTCCGGCCGTTCGGCCTTCAGCAGGTAGCCGGTCGCGCCCGCGCCGATCGCCCGGGTGATGTCGGCGTCGGTGTCGTACGTGGTCAGGACCAGGACGTGCGGGGCGTGCGGGGCCGCAGTGATCCGGCGGGTGGCCTCCACGCCGTCGATGCCGTCACCGAGCTGGAGGTCCATCAGCACCACCTGCGGGGCCAGCCGGGCCGCCAGGTCGACCGCCTCCTCGCCGCTGCTCGCCTCGCCGACCACCTCGATGTCGCCGGCGCTGGCCAGCAGGGCGAGCAGGCCGGCCCGGACCACGGCGTGATCGTCGCAGACCAGCAGCCGGACCGGGGACGGGGCGGGGGTGGGGTTCATCGGACGGCTCCAGGGCCCGGGGACGGGCGGTCGGGGGTGAGCGGGACGGCGGCGGAGACCACGGTGCCCTCGCCGGGGGCGCTCTCCACGGTCAGGGTGCCACCGAGCTGGCGCAGCCGGGCGCGCATGGCCGGCAGGCCGTGGCCGCGGCCCGAGGGGGCGGGGGCGGGTGAGGGCGCGGCGGCGGGGGAGAAGCCTCGGCCGTCGTCGGCGATGTCCAGGACGGCCTGGTCGCCGAGGAAGGAGAGGGTCAGCCCGGCGGCCGAGGCCCCGGCGTGCTCGCGGACGTTGGCCAGCGCCCCCTGGGCGATCCGCAGCAGCGCCGACTGCGCGGCCGCCGGCAGCGGCACCGGCGTGCCGTCCAGGTGGAAGCGGACCGGCAACCCGCTCTCGGCGGACTCCCGCTCGGCGAGCGAGCGCAGCGCCTGGTCCAGGGTGCGGCCGTCGGCCAGCTCGGCGGGCGCGAGGTCGTGGACGAAGCGGCGGGCCTCGGCGAGGTTGCGGGCGGCCACCTCGGCGGCGGTGCGGACGTGGCCCCGGGCGGTCGCCGGGTCGCCGTCCCAGGTGCGGTCGGCGGCCTGGAGCAGCATCTGCTGGCTGGACAGGCCCTGGGCGAGGGTGTCGTGGATCTCCATCGCCAGCCGTTCGCGCTCGGCCAGCGTGCCCTCCCGCCGTTCGGTGGCGGCGAGTTCGCGCCGGGTGCGGACCAGGTCGGCGATCAGCGCGCGCTGGCGTTCGGCCTGCCGCTCCATGTAGAGGAAGACGCCGGTGGCCAGCGCGGCGACGGCGGGCGGCAGCAGCACGAGGTTGGCGTCCGGCGGGCCCGGCAGCCGGACCTCGCCGACGACCACCAGCAGGGTGAGCGCCGCGACCAGCGGGATCGCCGCCGGGGTGGGCAGCGTCCGCAGGGCGGTGTAGACCAGCGGGACGGCGCACCAGGAGAAGCTCGGCGCGAGCAGCACCAGGACCACCCAGAGCACGGTCACCACGGCCAGCGGCCAGGCGCGGCGGCGCTGCCCGGGGGCGGGCGGACGGTGGTGGGCGAGCCAGGAGCCGACCGGCTGGACGACGGCCAGGGCGATGCTCAGGCCGAGCACCCAGGGGATGCGCGGGTTGCCGGGGTGGTGGGTGAGGAAGCGGCTGAGCGAGGCGGCGAGCAGGAGGAGGAACGCCGAGTCGAGCAGCACGGCCAGCCGGCCGGCGTCCGGGTCGGGGGAGGAGGGGCCGACGGGGGCGACGGCGGATCCGGGGGAGGCGGGCGGGGGGCCGGGGTGGTGCACGGGCCGCTCCTCGCTCTGTCCGCTCGCCGTCGCGGTCGTCGGTGGCCGCCGGTGGCCGCCGGTCCGGGCTGCGGCGATCCTCCGATGGTGGCCCGTCCGGTCCGGGGACGCATCAACCGATCGGCTGACGGGCCCGTCGTCCATCATGCCCGGCCGCGGTGTCCGGACCGCCGATGTGGCGCGGGGGGCCGTCCACGCAGGATCGAACCCGTCCCCACCACCGCCATCCGACGAGGAGCCGGACCATGAAGAAGACCTCCGTTCGCACCAAGGTGCTGACCGGCACCGTCGCCGCCGCCGCGCTGGCCGCCGCGACCGTCGGTGCCGTCTCGGCCAGCGCCGAGGCCACCGACACCCCGGCCGTCGCCGCCGCCGCGGTCAAGGCCGACGCCCAGAACAAGAACCTGGCCCAGACCACCGGCCTGACCATCGAGGCCGCCACCAAGGCCGCCCAGGCCACCCTGGACGCGGCCGCCAAGGCCGGCCAGCGGGTCTCGGTGGCCGTCGTCGACCGCGACGGCGTCACCCGGGTGCTGCTCAAGGGCGACGGCGCCGGCCCGCAGTCGCCGGAGTCGGCGGTGCGCAAGGCGTTCACGGCGGTCTCCTGGAACGCGCCCACCTCCGAGCTGGCCAAGCGCCTCGCCCAGGCCCCGAACCTCAAGGACATCCCGAACACCCTGTTCCTGGCCGGCGGTGCCCCGGTGCAGTCCAAGGGCGCGCCGGTGGCGGCCATCGGTGTCGCGGGCGCGCCCAGCGGCGACCTCGACGAGCAGTTCGCGCAGGCGGGCGTCGAGGCGCTCGCCAAGTAGCACCCACCGAGCAGCACCCACCGAGAGCGCCCGCCGAGCAGCACCCGCCGAGAGCACCGGCCGCCGGCGAGGGCGCGCGGCCGGCCCGCGCGCGCCGGGGCGGACCCCCGACCGCCCCGGCGCACTCCACCGCCCCGGTGGGTTCCCCGTACGGGTGAAGGTCGCGCCGGTCGCCGCAGAACACGGGGCCGTCCGCCGAAAAGCCGCTGCCGCTGTCGGTGGCGCGTGGCAGGCTTCCCGCTATGACGGCGTGGACCCTCAACGACATCGAACGTGCGATCCGCTCCTCCTGGGGTGTCGACACCTGCGCGCCCGAGGACCAGGCCCAGTGGCGTCCCGACAATCCCGCCCACGGCCAGTGCCGGGCGACCGCCCTGGTGGTGCACGACCTGCTCGGCGGCGAGCTGATGATGGGCGAGGTGTCCACCGACGGGGTCCGCACGGACCTGCACTGGTGGAACCGGTCCGCGGCCGGCGCCGAGATCGACATGACCCGCTCGCGGTTCGGCCCGGACGAGCGGGTCGGCCCCGGCCGGCCGGTCGCCCGCCCGCTGCGCCCCGGCCGCCTGCAGGCGCAGTACCAGCTGCTGCGCCACCGGGTCGTCGCGCACCTGGAGGCCGGCTCGGCGGACGGGCGGCACGCCGCGGCGGCCTGACGCGGCGCTCACCCGGCACCCGCCCCCGGTGGCGCGACCTGGCCGATCGCACGACCGTCCGGCCTCCGGCGTACGGCGCCCGGCCTCCGGTGTCCGGCGTCTGACGTACAGTCGGTTGATCGTGGTCGGAGGACCGCTCCGGCCGCCGGGCGACAGCGGGAGTGCGCGATGAGCGGGATGACGGTCGGCTTCGTCGGACTGGGCGCGATGGGGCAGGGCATGGCCGGCAACCTGGTGAAGGCCGGGCACACCGTCCGGGTCTGGAACCGCTCGCCCGCGCCGGTGGCCGCCATGGTCGCCCGGGGCGCCCTGGCCGCCGACGGTCTGGCCGACGTCTTCGCGGCCGACGTGGTCGTCTCGATGCTCGCCAACGACGACGCCGTGGAGCGGCTGCTGCTCGACCCGGCCCTGCTGGAGGCCGCCACGGCGGGCGTGCACGTCAACATGGCCTCCGTCTCGGTCGCCCTGGCCGAGCGCGCCGAGGCCCTGCACGCCGAGTACGGCATCGGCTACGTCGCCGCGCCGGTGCTCGGCCGCCCGCCGGTCGCGGAGGCCGGTGAGCTCAACATCCTGGCCGCCGGGAGCGCGGAGTCGCTGGCGGCGGTCGAGCCGCTGTTCGCGGCGATGGGCCGGCGGGTCTGGCACTTCGGCGAGCGCCCGGGCCAGGCCAACACCGCCAAGATCAGCGCCAACTTCCTGCTCGCCTGCGCGATCGAGTCGATGGCCGAGGCGTGCAGCCTGGCCGAGGCCAACGGCGTCCGGCCGACCGACCTGATCGAGATGCTCAGCGGGACGCTCTTCCCGGGGCCGATCTACTCCGGCTACGGCGCGATGGTCGCCGAACGCCGTTACGAGCCCGCCGGGTTCAAGCTGCCGCTCGGACTCAAGGACGTCGGCCTCGCGCTCTCCGCTGGCGAGGCGAAGCACGTGCCGCTGCCGTTCGGCAGCGTGCTGCGGGACGCGTTCCTGGACG
This sequence comes from Kitasatospora sp. NPDC001527, assembly GCF_040298605.1. Taxonomy (NCBI): domain Bacteria; kingdom Bacillati; phylum Actinomycetota; class Actinomycetes; order Kitasatosporales; family Streptomycetaceae; genus Kitasatospora; species Kitasatospora sp. NPDC001527. Next base: position 49,256 of record NZ_JBEPAM010000039.1, read on the forward strand.
CGCTGGCGCACGGGGACGGCGAGAAGGACTGGGCGGCGGTCGCGGCCGTCGCGCGCCGACGGGCCGGGCTGCCGGAGTAGCGCGCGAGGACGGAACGGCGCGGGCGGAGGGCGGAACGGAGCGGCGCGGGCGAGGGGCCGTGCGGTACCGTCCTGCGGACGTGTACCGGTCACCCCGGCGCCACCTGGCGGTCGGGAGCAAAAGCCCTGTGCCGGGGCAGAGTTGGGCCAACCGGACAGAATTCCTCCGACCGCCGCCGGAAACCGGCACCCGCCTTCCGGCGCCGTCGCGGCCTTCGGTAGTCTCCGTCGGACTTTCAGCTTCGCGGGGGGATCGCGGCTCGGACGGCCGCTCGGTCCTTCCGCGCTCCCGGGCCGCGCCCGGACACTCTCGTGAGGTCTCCCTTGTCCATCTCCATACCTCGCAGTCTCGCCCTGGCCGGCGCCGCAGCGCTCGCCGCCTCGATGGCCCTGACCGGCGCCCAGGGCGCGGTGGCAGCCGCCACCACCGGATCGTCGCCCGCCGCCGCGGCGCAGGCCGACAAGGCCGCCGCCCGCGCGCTCGACCTGTCCCTGGACGGGGTGCCGCGGACCTTCGTCGCCGGCGGCGACACCAAGCTGTTCAACTTCACGGTCGACAACAACACCAAGCACGACTTCGTCTACTACCCGCTGCTCAAGTTCAAGAACGCCAAGGGCAACCTGCGCGGGGAGCACCTCAAGGTCGAGTACCAGCTGCCCGAGTCGCTGGACCGGACCAAGAGCTGGCTGCCTGCCAAGCCCGCGCCGGGCGGCGGCGAGAGCGACGACGAGGGCGTGCTGTTCCTGCTGGCCAAGCTCATCGACAACGCGGTGCCGGACTACAAGAGCTCGCTGCTCGCCGTGAACAAGGGCAACAGCGTCACCGTCACCGTCCGCGTCTCGGTCACCAAGGACGCGCCGCTCGGCACGGCCGGCGTGGTGCCGGTGGTCTTCGCCTCCAAGGTGGAGGCCAACAAGCCGGTCGGACCGGGTGAGTTCGCCGGTGACGGCGAGTGCGCCGAGCGGTTCAGGATCGTGGCGGGCGGCAAGCCGAGCCCCACCGCCACGCCGACGCCCACCAAGACGACCAGCCCGAGCGCGAGCCCGACCGGCAGCCCCTCGGCCACCACCTCGCCGTCGGCGACCACCTCGCCGACCACCACGCCGTCCGCCACCGGGACGCCGACCGGGCAGCCGACCGGCAGCCCGAGCGCCACGGCCACGCCGAGCGCGAGCACCAGCCCGTCGGCGACCGGCACCCCGTCCGCCACCGCGACGCCGAGCGCCACGTCGAGCACGACGCCGTCCGCGACCGCCACGCCGAGCGCGAGCGCGACGCCGTCGGGCAGCGCTTCGCCGAGCGCTTCCCCCAGCGCGTCGCCGAGCGCGTCGACGACCTCCGGCGCGAGCGTGTCGCCGAGCGCCTCCGGCCCGGTCACCTCGGCCCCGGCGGGCACGCCGGGCGACGACGAGGAGACCGGTGCCCGGCAGCCGATCGACTTCCCGGTGAAGGTGCCGGCCATCGCGCCGCTGCCGATCACCCCGGAGGCCGTCGTCCAGGCGCGGTCCAACGCCGACAAGGCCCTGGCCACCACCGGTGGCGGTGACGACACCACCGGCATCGCCATCGCCGGGGGCGCCGTCCTCGCGGCCGGTGTCGGCACCCTGGTGGTGCTCCGCCGCCGTCGCGCCGCGCAGCACGGCTGATCCGCCGACGGCGCGCCACACGACGCGCACCACCCGCCCGTGTCCCCGGTCCACCGGGGGCACGGGCGGGTGCGAAGGGCCGCCCGGGCCGTGCCTAGGATGACCGTCCGAGGGGGCCGACACGGGGGCAGGCGAGGTACCGGGGTGCGGGGAAGGGGCGCGGGGCGCTCGGCAGGGCCGGCACGGTCGCGGCACGCGGCGCGGGCCGGCACCGACCACGCGGCCACCACCGGCCGGATCGCGGGCCTGCCGGTCCGCAGACACCACGTGGTGCTGTCCGCCTGGACGCTCCTCTGGTTCCTGCTGGTCGCGCCGAACGGCGGGTTCTCCTGGCACTACCTGCGCCAGGGCGAGGACCTGCTCTTCAGCGGCCGGCCGGACGGCGGCCTCGGGCTCTACGCCCACCACCCCGAGCTGCAGATCGGCCCGGTCAGCCTGGCGGTGGCCCGGCTCTTCGCCCCGTTCCCGCCGGGGACCGGCGAAGTGCTCGCCGAGGCGGTGATGTCCGCACTGGGCCTGGCGATGCTGGTCCTGGTCGGCCGCACCGCCGCCCGGTACTACCTGGGCACCGGCACCAACCACCGCCGGCTCCAGCAGCGGCTGCTGATCGCCGGGCTGGCGTTCATCCCGATGTGGGTCGAGGTGTCCGTGCGCTTCGCGCACCTGGACGACGTGCTGGCGCTGTTCTTCACCACCCTCGCCGCGTACGAGCTCAGCCGGGGCCGGGCCGCCCTGGTCGGCGTGCACCTGGCGCTGGCGGTGGACGCCAAACCCTGGGCGCTGGCCTTCGCGCCGCTGGTCCTCGCGCTGCCCAGGGCCGGATGGCCGCGGGCGGCGCTCTGGTTCGCCGGGCTGGTGGCCGTCGCCTGGCTGCCGTTCTACCTGGGCGACCTGGACACCATGGCGGCCGCGAAGTTCACCATCCCCAACCAGCCCGCCTCGGCGCTGCGCTGGTTCGGGGTGACCGATCCGGCGACGCCGTGGTGGGACCGCCCGGCGCAGTTCGCCCTCGGCCTGTCCCTCGGCTGCCTGGCGGTGTGGCGAGGCCGCTGGCCGGCCGTCGTCCTGCTGGGGGCGGACGCCCGGATCCTGCTCGACCCGAGCGTCTACACGTACTACTCGGCGTCGATCCTGCTCGGCACGCTGCTCTGGGACACGGTCGGCCAGCGGCGGCTGGTGCCGTGGTGGAGCTGGACAGCGCTGGCCGCCCTGTACAGCGGCACGCTGTTCCTCCCGTCCGACCCGGCGCGCGGGTTCGTCCGGCTCGCCTTCGTGGTGCTCTCGGCGGGTTACGTGCTGCTCTGGCCCACCCGGCCGCGGCGCGGCGGGCGCGGCGGCGGCTCGCGACGGGTCGCCGGTCAGGACGGCGCGCGGCGGCGCGCCGAACGCGGGCCGGCCGCCGACCGACCCGTACCGGAACCGGCTTGACCCTCACGCAACGGGAGGAGGGAGGGTCGTGGTCAGCACGGAGGGAGAACCCGGATGAACACCGACGACGGGTACACGGTCGGCACGGTGGCGAGGATCGCCAAGGTGACCGTCCGCGCCCTGCACCACTACGACGAGATCGGCCTGCTGTCCCCCCGGGGACGCACGCCGGCCGGCTACCGCCGGTACGACGAGGCCGACCTCGGCCGGTTGCAGCGGATCCTGTTCTACCGCGAACTCGGGTTCCCCCTGGAGGAGATCGCGGCCGTCCTGGACGACGACTCGGTGAGTCCGAGGGAGCACCTGCGGCGCCAGCACCGGTTGCTGACCGACCGCATCGCCCATCTCCAGAAACTGGCCGCGGCCGTCGAACACGCCATGGAGGCAGAGAAGATGGGTATCCAGCTGACCCCGGAGGAGAAGTTCGAGCTCTTCGGCGAGCACTACCGCGAGGAGTGGGAGACCGAGGCCGAGCAGCGCTGGGGCGACACCGCGGCCTGGGCGGAGTCCCAGCGTCGCACCGGCGGCTACGAGAAGGCCGACTGGGAGCGGATCAAGGCCGAGACGGACGCGCTCAACGCCCGCCTGGTGGAGGCCTTCACCGCCGGCGAACCCGCCGACGGCGGCCGGGCCGTGGACCTCGCCGAGGAGCACCGCCGGCACATCCGCGAGAACTTCTACGACTGCACCTTCGAGATCCACCGCGGCATCGCCGGGATGTACCTCGCCGACCCCCGCTTCACGAAGGTCTACGAGGATCTCGCCCCCGGCCTCGCCCAGTGGCTGCACGACGCCATGCTCGCCAACGCGGAGCTGCGCACCGGCGGGCAGGAGTAGCGGACGGCGGCCCGGCCCCCCGGGGGCGGGCCGCACCGCCGTCGGAGGCGGGTCGTTCCGGCCACGACGAAATTTTCTTCGAACACCCCACAACCCCGCGGGTACTTGGGCGTCTGAAAGGGTGAGGGCCGATTCGGCGCGGGTCCGACCGCGCCGGTTCCGGGCCTCGCCGCACAGGCAGAGTCCGACTACCACGGGGAAACCACCATGCGCCCGTCCACTGTCCGGCGTCTCGTCAGGACCGTTCCGCTGGCGGCCGTTGTCGCCGGTGCGGCCGGCTACGCGCTGCTCCCCGCCGAGGACGGCGCGGAGCTCCGCCCGGCACGGGCGGTCGGGGCGGCGTCCACCGGGGCGGGGTCCATAGGCACGGCACCGGTCGGTGCGGCACTGGTGGAGGCGGTGCCGGGGGAGCCGGCACCGGCCGGGCCGGCGCGGATGCGGTCGGCGCTGACCGCGCCGGTGGCCGAGGGGGGCGCGCCGGTGTTCGCCCCGGTCGCCGCGGCCGACCGGACGCCGGCGCCCGGGCCGACGCCGGGGTCCGGCACGGCGCGCGGCACCTCCCCGTCCTGGCCCGAGGAGATGCCCGGCGCGGTCGCCGAGGCCGTCGACGTCTCCATGCTCCCGCTCTCCGGGGCCTGGGAGATCCACGCCGGCGGCAGCTACCTCGACTTCGAGGTGACCTGGAGGAACACCACCCGGCAGCGCTACGACGAGGTCGTCCCGGTGGTGCGGGTGCTCCCGTACGACTACCCGGCCGTGCTCGCCCGCCCCGGCAGGACGGCCATGGGGATGCTGGACCGCAAGGACCTCGACGAGTGGCGCGAGGTCAAGCTGGACCAGCCGGGCGTGGGCAGCGGCTCCCAGCCGGGCGCGTTCGCGCTCGACCCCGGAGAGAGCCGGACGGTCCGCTACCGGCTGACCCTGTCCGTCGGCAGCCCGTCGGGCCGGCTGCCGGTCCAGGCCGAGGGATGGATCGGCCGCAGCGCCAAGGCGGTGCGGGCCGGCGGCGCGAAGGCCCAGGTGAACGTGAAGGTGGACCAGCCGGTCCAGTTCTCGATGACGAAGCCCAGCGACGGGACCAGGGGCCGGCTCCCCTCCGAGGTACAGGTGGAGCTGGCCAACCTGGACGGCTTCGCCCAGCACACCGTCACCCCCGCGCTGACGGTGACCGACCGGGGGACCTGGAACGGCAAGCACGACCTGTCGCCGGCCGACCTGATCGCCGAGGTGCTGGCCGACGGCGAGTGGCTCCGCCTCCAGGGATCCGTCGACGAGCAGGGCCGGGTCCGGCTGGACACCACGGGGCTCACCCGGGTGCTCGGGCCGGGGGAGAGCGTGGTCTACGAGTTCCGGCTCAACGTGCCGTCGGGGTGGATGCCCGAGGCGGTCGTCCTGATGACGGCGGGTGCCGGCGTCGACGGCCGGGCACTGCCCGACCGGGCGGCGATCGTTCCGCTGCTCAGGGCCGGCTGGTAGCGGGCGGAGAACCGAGAGAGCAGGGCCGGGCCGTTCAGCACGACCGCTCCGGCCACCCGAAGACGATGTCCTGACGCGCCGCCGTGGAACCGGAACGCCGTCGGGGGGAGAGCGAAGACGGATGTCCATGGCCATCGGGCCGGCCGCCGGGTCCGGCCGGGGGTGGGGGGCGACCCTGCGCGGACTGGTGACGCTGCTGTTCGGCGCCCAGGAGGCGCCGCAGGGCGGGGGCGAGGTGCTCGACATCCCCGTCGCCGCGCAGTCGGCCGGTCGGCGCCGCGCCGGGTTCCTGCTGCTGCCCGGCGGCGGCCGGACGCACGAGGGCCGGCCGTCGCTGACCGACCTCTACCTCACCCACCGGCTCAGCCTGGTCCGCCTCGCGGTGCTGCTGGTCGACCACCAGGACCAGGCGGAGGACGTCGTGCAGGAAGCTTTCGCCAAGCTCTACCAACGGCACGGCGAGCAACTGGACGACCTGGACAACGCGCTGGCCTATCTGCGCACCGCCGTGGTCAACGGCGCCCGGTCGGTGCTGCGCCGCCGCCGCACGGCCCGCGAGTACGTGCCGCCCCACGAGGCGGACGCGCCGTCGGCGGAGGACCACGCGGTGCTCCACGACGAGCACCGCCGGGTGCTGGTGGCCCTGCAGGAGCTGACCGCGCGCCAGCGGGAGGTGCTGGTGCTGCGCTACTGGTCGGACCTGTCGGAGTCGCAGATCGCGGAGATCCTCTCGGTGTCCCGCGGCACCGTGAAGTCCACTGCCAGCCGGGCTCTGGACGCCCTCGAGAAGAAGCTGGAGGACGCCCGATGAGCGAGGAGCGGCGCCCCACGTCCGACGGGGCGGGCCGCGGCACGGGCCCCGGCGGCGAGTCACCGGTGGAGCGCCTGCTCCGGGAGGCCATGGCGGCCCGCGCCGTCCGGATCACCGCCCAGGACCTGCGCCCGGCCGACCCGCCGAGCGGCCCCCGGATCCGCCGCCGGCCCGCCTACCTGGTGAGCCTGCCGCTGATGGGGCTGGCCGCGGCGACGGTCATCGGCGTGCTCACCGTCCCCGGCGACACCCTCGCCGACAAGGGCGACGACGCACCGGCGGCCACGATGAGCACCAGCGCCGACCCGAGCCGGGACCCGGACCCGAGGTCCCCGACCGACGGGCCCACCGACGTGCTCGGCCGCCCGGCCGGGGCCCCGGCCCAGGGCGCCTCGCAGGGCCCGGACGACGCCTCCGGAACGCCCGCCCCCGGCACCTCCGGTTCCTCCGGCGGCCAAGGTCCGGGCAGTACCCGGCCGGGTACCGGCGCGGCCTCCCCGCAGCCGGACGGGACGGCGGCCGCGACGCGGGCGGCGGGCGACCCGCCCGCGGGCAACGGGGGCGTGGTCCGTTCCCCCCAGGGCATCGAGCTGAGCTTCGACGGCCTGGCCGGGAGGGAGGCGATGGTGGGCGCCGGCCCGGTGACCTTCACGGTGACCTGGCACAACACCACCGAGATCACGTACGGGAAGGTGGCCCCCGTGGTGGCGGTCCGCTCGCTCGCCGACGCGGACGGCGACGGCCGGTCGCTGCGCGGCCGGCTGCAGCGCGAGGACGAGGGCGGCGCCTGGACGGACGTCCCGCTGACCGAGGCCTCGGGCAACTACCTGGCATCGGGCGACGAGGCGGCGTTCCCCCTGGCCCCCGGGGCCTCCCGGACGGTCCGCTACCGGCTGGACCCCTCGATCGACAGCGGGGAGGGGACGCTGTTGATCGAGGCCCTGGCCCTGACACCGGCCACGCCGCAGCGCCTGGTGGAGGCGTCGGTGCTGACCGCCCTGCGGCTGTCCAAGGCTCCCGCCGCCGCCCGGATGGCGCCCGAGTTCACGGTCAAACTCCTCGAGGACTTCACCGAGCCCGGCAGACGGGCCGCCACCTTCACGCTGACCGTCCGCAATCCCGGTGCGGCGCCGCTGGCCTCGGTGTTCCCGACCGTCCTGCTGAGCGGCACGGAGGCGGGCAGCCAGATCATGGTCCAGGCCGGGTACGGCACCGAGGGGCGGCGCAGCCTGCCGGTCACCCGGAACCAGGCGGGGCGGGGGGTGGTCGACACCTCCCTGCTGGAACGGCTGGTCCGGCCGCACGAGTCGACGACCTTCTCGTTCTGGCTCAGCGTGCCGGAGGGCTGGAACTCCGACCCCGAGAGCTTCGCCGCGGTCGTGGGGGCCACGGGGGACGGGCAGGAGGCCGCACCGGTCGTCATCTACCCGAGCATGGCCATCGCCGGCCGCTGAGGGCCGCCCGGGCCACCCCGAAAACGCCGCCGGCGGTCCGGCCCCCACTGCTCGGGGGCCGGACCGCCGGCGGCTCGGGCGGTACGGCCGCCCGGTGGCTCAGGCCAGCGAGGCCATCCACGCCTCGACGTCCTCGGCCCGGCGCGGCAGGCCGGCCGAGAGGTTCTCGTTGCCGTCGGCGGTGACCAGGATGTCGTCCTCGATCCGGACGCCGATGCCGCGGTACTCCTCGGGCACGGTCAGGTCGTCCTGCTGGAAGTAGAGGCCGGGCTCGACGGTGAGCACCATGCCCGGCACCAGCAGCGCGTCGACGTGCTCCTCGGTGCGCGAGTGGGCGCAGTCGTGGACGTCCAGGCCGAGCATGTGGCCGGTGCCGTGCAGGGTCCAGCGGCGCTGCAGGCCCAGCTCCAGGACCTTCTCGACGTCGTACACCGAGGCGTCCAGCAGGCCCCAGGCGAGCAGTCGCTCGGCGAGCACCCGCTGCGAGGCGTCGTGGAAGTCGCGGAACCGGGCGCCGGGCTTCACGGCCGCGATGCCGGCCTCCTGCGCGTCGTGGACGGCGTCGTAGATCTTCCGCTGGAGCGCGTCGAAGCGGCCGTTGATCGGCAGGGTGCGGGTGACGTCGGCGGTGTAGAGGGTGCTGGTCTCCACGCCGGCGTCCAGCAGCAGCAGCTCGCCGGGGCGGACCTCGCCGTCGTTGCGCACCCAGTGCAGGGTGGTGGCGTGCGGGCCGGCGGCGCAGATCGAGCCGTAGCCGACGTCGTTGCCCTCGACCCGGGCGCGGCGCCAGAAGGTGCCCTCGATCCAGCGCTCGGAGGTGGCGACGGCCTGGCCGAGCTCGCGCACGCAGTCGGTGAAGCCCTTGACCGTGGCCTCGCAGGCGGCGCGCAGCTCGCCGATCTCCCACTCGTCCTTGACCAGCCGCAGGCCGCTCAGGAACTCCTTGAGCCCGGCGTCCTTGTCGGCGTCCAGCACGCCGGCGAGCGCGGTCTCCAGACCGGCGTCGTAGCCGCGGACGATCCGGGTCGGCACGCCGTCCCCGGCGCGCTCGGCCAGCTCCTCGGCGGCCTTGCGGACGTCGCGGACCGGCAGGCCGAGCAGCTGCTCCTGCTCGGTGAGGCTGTGCCGGCGGCCGACCCACAGCTCGCCGTAGCCGTCCAGCCAGAACTCGCCGTTCTCCCGGTCGGAGCGGGGCAGCAGGTAGAGGTGGAAGGTGTGGCCGGCGGCGCCGTCGGGCTCGGCGACCAGGACGGCGTCCTCGGTCTGGTCGCCGGTGAGGTGCACGTACTCGCTGGCGGCGCGGAAGCTGTAGTCGCAGTCGTTGGAGCGGACCTTGAGGGTGCCGGCCGGGACGACCAGGCGCTCGCCGGGGTAGGCGGCGGACAGCTTGGCGCGGCGCTCGGCGGCGTACGGGGCCTGCGGGACCGGGGTCAGGCCGTGCAGCTCGGTGTCCGCCCAGCCGGACTTCATCGAGGCGGCCAGCTCGTCGGAGACCTCGGAGTAGAGGCCGTTCTTGCGGCCCTTGAACTGCTGCGGCTCCTCGTCGCCGCCGGCGGCCTCGGGGTTCTCGGCCACCGCGGGGGTGCGGTCCTCGGTCACGTACGTCGCCTCCTTGCGCGTGGTGCCGCCCGGGGCGCGTCGGATCGCGACACAGGTGGGCGGCCGTGCGTCCATGGTACGGACGCCCGGCCGCTCATCCGTTCGGACCTTCGCGCGGACCGTTCGAAGCACGCGGGCCGCGCGCCCGGGGCCCGTTCGCCCGGGCTACTCGAAGCGTGCGGCGAGCAGTGTCAGGTCGTCGGTGGCCGGACCGGTGCCGGGGGTGTCGCGGCCGAGGACGGCCGCCGGGCCCGGTCCGCCCGCGTCGTGCTCCGCCGCGACCGCCACCAGGTGGGCGCAGAGCCGGTCGGGGTCGATCCGCACGTCGCGCGGGGCGTCGGCGGCGGCCCGGCGCAGGTTGGCCTGCCCGGCGTGCAGGGTCGGGCCGAAGCGGTGGGCCAGCCCCTCGGTGTAGAGGACCAGCGTGTCGCCGCGCTCGGCGGTGAACTCGACCCCGGGCGCCTCCCAGCAGGAGAGCACGCCGAGCGGCGCGGAGAGCGAGGTCTCCACGAACTCGGCGCCGTACCGGGTGACCAGCACCGGCGGGCAGTGCCCGGCCCCGGCCAGGGTGATCCGCCGTCCCTCCGGCTCCACCCAGGCGTAGACGGCGGTCGCGGTGCGGGCCGGCTCGGTGGTCTTCAGCAGCAGTTCGAGGTCGCCCAGGACGGACACCGGGTCCTCGCCCTCCAGCACCGCGTACGCCCGCAGCGCGGCCCGCACCCGGCCCATCGCGGCGGCCGCGCCCGGGGCGGAGGCCGGACCGGCGCCCGGCCCGTCGCCGGAGACCGAGCCGACGGTGAGGCCGACCGTGCCGTCCGGCAGCGGGATGGCGTCGTACCAGTCGCTGCCGCAGGAGCGGTCCAGACCGGCCGGCACGAGCCGGGCGGCCAGCCGCAGTCCGGCGGGCTGGGGGAGGTGGTCGGGCAGCAGGCCCCGGCGCAGCGCCTCGGTGGTGCGCCGGACCCGCTCCGCGTCGAGTTGCTTGGCCAGCAGCGGGGCGGCCACCTCGCTGTAGCGGCGGGCCAGCTCGCGCTGGCGCTCGGTCGGGACGGCGGGGCCGTCCCAGAACCAGAGCGCGGCGGCCAGCGGGCCGTCCTCCTCGGTGGCGAGCGGCAGGCCGTAGCAGCCGCCGAGGCCGAGGTGGCCGGCCAGTTCGCGCAGCCGGGCGCCGATCGCGGGGTCGCCGGTGAGGTCGTGCGACTGCAGCTCGGCGGGCCGGTCGTGCGCGCGCAGCAGCCGGGCGAGCAGGCTCTGGTCGGGCGGGACGGTCTCCAGCGAGCCGAGGCTGGCGCGGTCCAGGCCGAGGCCGATCGGCTGGCTGGGGCCGCCGCCGGGCAGCGCGGTGACCAGCAGGGCGCGGTCGGCGCCGAGCAGGGCGGTGCCGGAGGCGAGCACGGCGTCCAGGGTGGCGGACAGGCCGCGGGCGCGGGCCAGCCGTTCGGTGTGCTCGTGCAGGCTGGTGAAATCGGACAGGCGTCCGGCCAAACGGTCCTGCACTCCACCGGCGGAGGCCGCCGGGCTCGCGCCGTCGGGTGCGCCGGGGGCGCCCGCGGACCGGCCCGCGCCCTCGCCGCCGCCCGGCAGCTCTCCGGGCGCTCGGCCGTCCGGCTGCCCGGTGGGCACGGCCGGATCGGGGAAGCCCGGCGGGTCGAGCACGGAGAGCCCGCTGGTGCCGCCGGCCTCGGCCGGCTCGGAGGACGTCGACGGTGGGTGGGACTCGGTCATGCCGCCACTCCTGACGCGGTGGTGCGTGTCACGCGGATCATGCGGAACCCCCAGGTACGGCCGTGAGGAGCGAGCACGGCCAAAGGGCGCGTTTCGCCTCGATTCGCTACTACTCGTCATTGATCGACAGCAATGCCACCACTTCTACACAGGCCATTCGGGGCATGTCCAGAGCCATGACAAGGCTGGTGGCCGGTTCCGCGCCGTGGCGGGCCCGGCCGCGGGGCGCGTTCCGTTCCACGCGCGCCGGTCGGTCGCGCCGTGGTCCGGCGGGACGCCGCGTCCGGGCCCGTCGGGCATGGAGCGGCCGGTGAGCGGGCAGAACCGGGGGGACGGCTCCGGCGGCCGTCCGGATCGTATGCCCCTGGCGCCGGCCGGCCGGGTCGGCCGGAAGCGACTCACTCGTACGGTGGAACCAACCGCGGCCGGGCGGCGTCCATCCGGTCGCATACGGGATTCTCGTTCCAAGGGCTGTTCTATTCCGCAGCCCTTTCACATCGTGCTCCACCGCGTGCTCCAGGCCCGCGCCGTTGTCCGCACCGCCGTCCGTACCGCCGCCCGCCCCGCCCGCCGGCCGCTCCGGCCCGGCCCCCGGTCCGTTCCGACCCGGCTCCCGGGCGGTTCCCTCCGTCCGGTTCGCGGGCCGGTCCGGCGTCCCCGGACGCGCGGCGGCGGCCGGTCCGGCGACCGCGGGCGGAGCCACCGAGCGGTCACGGAAAGGAACGGGTGCCAATGCGTGACAACCCACTGCGCGACGACCCGAGGAGCCGGCCGGCACTCGGGGCGGCCCGGGCGGCCCGGCTGGCCGGGGCCCTGACGGCGGCCACCGGGTACCGCTGGCCGGTCGTCCCCGGCGCCGTCCTGCTCGACGGCGGACTCTGCTCCTGCGGCGACCCGGACTGCCGGGTGCCGGGTGCCCACCCGCACGACCCGCCGCTGCTCGCGGCCACCACCGACGCCCGGATGGTGCGCTGGTGGTGGGAGCGGCGCTGTCCGGACGCCCCGTTGCTGGTGGCGACCGGCCGGACGGTCTGCGCGGTCAGCCTCCCGGCGGCGGCCGGCGCCCGCGCGCTCGCCTACCTGGCCGCCCAGCGGCTGCGGCTCGGCCCGGTGCTGGCGATGCCCGGCCGCTACGCGATGCTGGTCGCCCCCTACTCGCTCGACGCACTCGGCGAGATGCTCGTCCAACTCCCCTGGGTGCCCGGATCGTTGCGCTACCACGGGGCCGGCGGCTTCCTGCCGCTGCCGCCCGGCGGCGGGGACGGCGACCGGGTGCGCTGGGTGCTGCCGCCCGGTCAGGGGGCCGACGGCGGCGTCTGGCTGCCGCAGGTCGAGCCGCTGCTGGGCGAGTTGGTGGCGGCGGCGGTCCAGCTGGACAGCGGCCGCTCGGCGTACTGACGATCCGTCGTCGGCGCACTGATCGGGCACGCCCGACCGGTCCCGGCGTGGGATGTTCGGAAAACAAAAGATCCGGCCGCTGGCGACGGGGGATGCACCAGCGACCGGACTCTTTAGACAGTAACAAGGATCCGCGCCCGCGCCAATTTCCAAGACGCCCTCGCAGCCCGGAAATTGCGGGTTGCGGGCGACAATGTGACGCGTATCACGTCGATCCGCCGGGCGTGGCCCCGGCGTTCCGACCCGCCTTTAGTTCAGGGTGACCTGACGGTTCACCAGGTTCGCGCGGGCCCGTCGCTCGTCGGCGGTGAGCGGAGCCGGGTCGGCGAGCGTGGCGGCGAGCCGCTCGGCGAACTCCGCGGCCGGCTTCTCGCAGTCGGCGGCGGTCATGGCGAGCGGCAGGTCCCAGACCGGCACGGTCAGGCCGTGCGCGCGGAACGAGCCGACCAGGCGGGTGTCCGGGCCGAGCGCGGACTGCTCGGCGGCGGTCAGCCGGGCCAGCGCGTCCAGCAGCTGCTCCTCGGGCACGGTCATCACCCAGCGCAGGTGGTTCTTGTCCGGGGTGCCGCACCAGTAGGCGGCGTCGACGCCGGCGAGCTTCTCGGTGGGGATCGCCGAGGCGTTGGCGCGCTCCAGCGAGGCGGCCACCTCGCCGGTCGCGGTCTCGGCGTCCTCCAGCCAGAACTCGAAGCCGGTGTGCACGGCCGGCTCGAAGGCGGCGGTGGTGTCCAGCAGGTCCTGCAGGCGGCGGCCGCCCGGCACGGTCCGGCGGGCCGGCACCGGGGTGCCCGGCTCGGTGGCCAGGGCCAGCTCCAGGGCGTCCGCGAGGTCACGGCTCAGGTCGCCGGAGGACGACTGGGTCTGCAGGCCCAGCAGGATCGAACCGTCCTGGCGGCGCAGCGCGGGCCAGGCCAGCGGCAGCACGGTGGCCAGGGTGACCGACGGAACCTCGCCGGCGGCGGCCTCGACGACCCCGGCGGCCAGCGTCAGCGGCACGGTGGCGGCGGGCACCAGCTCGCGCAGCGCGACCCAGTCCGCCTCGCCCTGCAGGCCCTCGAACGGGCGGTGCACCAGTTCCTGGACGGCGTGCGAGGCCTCGCGGCCGTGGCAGGCCTTGTAGCGGCGGCCCGATCCGCAGGGGCAGTTCTCGCGGGCCCCGACCACGGGGATCTCGCCCGTGGCGACGGGGGTGGACTGGCTGCGCTGCGGCGCCTTCTTGGCGGCCTTCTTGCCCATGGTGCGGCTCTCCCGGGAACGGTGGTGTTGTGCTCCCGGCAGCCTACTGACGTTCCCCGGGCACGTGGGCGGGTGCCGGGGCGCGGGCGGGGCCGCCGGGCGCCCGCTGCCGGGCGGGGCGGGGTGACCCGCCCGCCTGCCGTTCCCGCGGTCCGGCCGCCCGGTCGTTCAGCTCCTGCGGGCGTGCCGGGCCCGGGCCGGCAGGGCCGCCCAGACGGTCACCTCGCCCGGGGCGTCGCGCACGCCCCAGTCGCTGGCCAGCTGGTCCACGATGCTCAGCCCCCGGCCGCCGTGCGAGGTCAGCGAGGGGCTGGACGGTGACGGCCGGGTCTGCGCCCCGCCGTCGGTGACCTCCAGGGTGAGCACGCCGTCGGCGTGCATCTGCCAGCGGACCAGGACACCGCCGGTGTCCTCGGCGGCGTCGCCCGGAGCGGCGGCCGGTCCGTTCTGGCCGCCCGGCGTGCTCTGGCCGCCCTGGCCGCCCTGTGGGCTCCGCGAGCCTTGTGCGCTCGGTGCGCTCGGTGCGCTCTGGCTGCCGGCGGTCCGTGACGGCCCGCCGACCAGCAGCGGTTCGGCGGCCCCGGCGCGGGCGCCCCGGCCGAGTGCGGGCAGTGGCCCGAGCGGCCGGGCGTAACGACAAGCGTTGCTCAAAAGTTCGGAAAGGATCAGAACAGCATCATCAATGACCGGTTCCGGTATCTCGCGGTCTCCCAGATCTCGACGCAGTCGGCGCCGTGCGACCCCGACACTCGCTGGGCCGTGCGGCACTGCCATGGTCGATGAAGTCGGCACTTCACGCGCCACCATCAACGCCACCCCCGGACCTCCTTCAGCGTATGCCGAGGGATGGATGCCCCTTGGCAATACGTCGGAAACGACCGCACGGCGATCCCGCGCGGACATTTGAGGCCTGTCCACCGTCGGTGCGCGACAGGTGATTCGGTGCTCACACTCCGTCGTGAAACTGTATAAATTGCGGCAGAAATCGTCGTCGAAAGGTTTGAGTCCCTACCAAGACGGTCAACGGCCGATGGTGGTTGAACGGTTCACCACAGCGGTACCACGCATCACGCGATCACCACCCGGCCCCGTCCCGGGGCCCGCCGACGGGGTTCAGCGGCCGAGCTGGGCCAGCACCTCCGCCGGGCGGTTGGTGATGATCGCCGACACCCCGAGCTCCAGGCAGAGCTCGACGTCGGCCGGCTCGTCCACCGTCCACACGTGCACCTGGTGGCCCAGTTCGCGCAGCCTGGTCACCAGCCCCGGCCGGGCCCGGACCAGTTCGATGCCGGGACCGGCGATCCGCGCCCCGCCCGGCAGCGGCGCGCCCGGGCGCAGCCGTCCGCGCAGCACCAGGCCGCGCTCGAACAGGAACACCCGCTGGTACTGCGGCGCGGCCGCCGCCACCCTGGCCAGTGCCAGGGAGGAGAAGCTCATGATCCGGGCGTTGACGCCGTGCTCCCGGGCGCCCGTCCCCGCGCCGTCCGTCCCGGCGCCGGCCGTTGCGCCGCCCGCGCCGCCGATCCCGAACCGGTCCAGCATCCGCAGCAGCTCGGACTCCACCCGGCCGCGGAACCGCACCGGGTGCTTGGTCTCGATCGCGAGGTCCACCGGGCGCCCGCAGTCCACCACCAGCTCCAGCAGGCTCTCCAGCCGCAGCACCCCGCGCAGCTCCGGGTCCACGCTCGGCCGGCCGGTCTTCCAGGCGCCGAAGTCGTGCGCCTCCAGCTCCGCCAGCGTCATCGCGGACACCGTTCCCCGGCCGTCCGAGACCCGGCCGATCCGCCGGTCGTGCACGCAGACCAGCTGCCCGTCGGCGGTCACCCGCACGTCGCACTCCAGGGCGTCCGCCCCCTCGGTGAGCGCCCGGCGGTAGGCGGCGAGGGTGTGCTCGGGCAGGGCGAACGAGGAACCGCGGTGGGCGATCACCTGGACGGGCGGCGCGGTGCGGGCCGTCACGGGCGAGACATCAGGGCTGGTCACGCCCTACACGATAGGCCGCGCAAGTGACGCGGAGGCGAAGACGGTCCCAACCCGGGGAGCCGTCTTCGCCTCCGCGTGCGCGGCTGCGCGGTGGGTCAGCGCGCGGCGGCGGCCCGGTCCCGGGTGAGCGGGGTCAGCGCCCAGGTGGCCAGGGCGGGCACCAGGAAGCCGAACAGCGAGGCCGAGGTCCACTCCTGCGGGGTGAAGTGCAGAGCCTCCTGCGCGGAGGTCCAGAGGTCCGTCCACCAGCCGGCCACCGCGGTCGGCGCGATCAGCTGGTAGGTGGCGAAGCCCAGCGCCCACGGCAGCAGCATCAGCCGGCGGGACGGCGCGTCGGCCGAGAGGTTCCAGCCGTGCCGCCCGGCGCCGAGGAAGTAGTCCACCGCCAGCACCGCGAACATCGGCACGAAGACCGAGCCGATCAGTCCCAGGAAGGCGTAGTAGGAGTCGGTGAACTCGGTGATCTGCAGCGCCAGCACGGTGATCAGCACGCCGGTGCCGCCGGTCAGCACCCGGCGGTCCACCTTCGGCAGCAGGTTGTGGATCGACATCGCGGTCGAGTAGACGTTGGCGAAGGACTGGTCGGTCTCGCGCAGCACCAGCACCAGCAGGAACAGCCAGCCGGCCCAGACGCCCAGGAAGGAGTCGAAGATCCGGCCGGGGTCCCCGTCCGCCTGGAGCAGTGCCATCAGCCCGAGCACGTAGCACCAGACCTGCGCCAGCGTGTAGCCGGAGAAGCTGCCCCAGAACGCCGAGCGCGGGGTGCGCGAGTGCCGGGTGTAGTCGGCGGCGAGCGGCACGAAGGAGATCGACACCGCGATCATCGAGTCGGTCGCCCGCAGGAAGCCGTGCCAGTTGCCCGCGCCCGGGTCAGGGACGCCGTGCCGGCCGAGCTGGACGGTGAAGTACACCATCGCGACCGCCACCGCGGCGGCGACGAAGCGGCGCAGCACCGCGATCGCGCCGAGCGGCCAGATGGTCAGCGCGGTGGTCAGCGCGCCGGCCAGCACCACGAAGACCCAGCGGAAGCCCTCGGTGCCGACCACGGTCTGCGCGCCGAGCGCGATGGTCAGCAGTTCGTAGACGCCCCAGCCGATGCACTGGACGATGTTGAGCACGGTCGGCACGTAGGACAGCCGGGTGCCGAACAGTCCGCGCAGGTTCGCCATGGCGGGCGCGCCGGTCCGCGCGCCGATCAGCGCGGCCACGCCGAGCATCGCGGTGCCGACCACGGTGCCGGCCACGATCGCGGTCACGGCGGCGGCCAGCGACAGCTCGCTGCCGGTGGCGCCGAGCACGGTCGCGGCGGTGGTGAAGCCGATCAGCGAGACGCCGAGGTTCATCCAGAGCGCGAAGTGGTCGCGGAAGCGCAGGGTGCGGGGCGGCTCGGTGTCCAGCACCAGCGGCGCCTCGGTCCGGCCCGGGGGCTCCAGGACGGCGGTGGCGGTGCGGGAACCGGGGGCGGCGCCCGCGGCGTCCTGGAGCGGGGGGACGCCGTTCCGGGACGCGGGCGCGCCGGAGGACGAGGATGGCGAAGCAGGCGGCATGGCCGATTTCTCCCTACGCCGGCATTACCCGGACAGGTTCCGGCGGTCTGCGCCCCCTCGACGGCCGTCCACGGGGTCCGTGGCGTACGGTCGACCGGCGCACTCTCAGCCTGGTGGGTCCAAGCTCCCGCGTGTCAGTTCGGAGCGACAGGCTAGTCGCCGTGGGGGAGAACGCCAAGGCCGGAGGGTTTGCCGCGCGGTGCTGCGGCGGCTGTCGGGCTCGGCTAAGGATTCTTATGAGTTCTTCAGAAGGGTCCTTACGGCAATCGAATCGGGTGTGCGAAAAACTATGGTTGTTGGTCCTGTCAGCTATGGAGGTCGTCCGTGAGCACCGAGCGCGAGGTTGGGTCCACCGGGCCGCAGGGGGAGCAGCCCTCCGGCGGCCAGGGGGTGGTGGGTTCCGCTTCTGACGGTCCGGCGCAGCAGTCTGCGGCCGGCCCCGCCCCCGCAACGACGTCCGCCGCCGACCGGCCGACCCCGCCGGCCCCGGCCGCCGAGGGGGGCTCCGGCGGGTTCACGCCCACGCTGGCGTTCGGCAAGGTCCCGGCCCCGGAGCCGGCCGCCGCCCCGGAGCCCGCTCCGGCCGCGGGGACCGGCTACCTCGACGCCCCGCCGCCGGTCCTGCCGCCCGCGCCGGTGGCCCCGGCGGCGCCCGCCGTGCCCGCCCCCCCGCAGGTCGGCAACCCGTACGCCACCCCGGCCCCGGGCACGCCGGTGCCCCCGGCGCTCGCCGCGCACGACCCGTTCGCCGCCCCGGGCGCCCCGCAGGGCCC
This sequence comes from Kitasatospora sp. NPDC001527, assembly GCF_040298605.1. Taxonomy (NCBI): domain Bacteria; kingdom Bacillati; phylum Actinomycetota; class Actinomycetes; order Kitasatosporales; family Streptomycetaceae; genus Kitasatospora; species Kitasatospora sp. NPDC001527. Next base: position 67,250 of record NZ_JBEPAM010000039.1, read on the forward strand.
GGGTGCGACCGGCCAGCACCATCACCCGTTCGGCGCAGGCCAGCCGCTCGGCGGCTGGGGCGCCCCGCACGACGTCACCCCCGGTGCGCCCGGGGCCCCCGGCGGTCCCGGCGGTCCGCTCGGCTACCCGGGCGAGTACCCCGGCGCGCCCGTGCCCGGCGGCCCGCGCAAGAAGCGCGGCGGCCTGATCGCCCTGGTCACCGCCGTCGCCCTGGTGGCCGGTGTGGCCGGCGGCGCGGTCGGCGTGGCCATCGCGGACCGCGACGACACCACCGTCAGCGCCAAGGCCGACCGCTCCTCCACCACGGTCCAGGCCAACAACTCCCAGAAGAACGAGGCCGCCCCGGGCTCGGTCGCCGGCATCGCCCAGAAGGCGCTGCCCAGCGTCGTCACCATCAAGGCCCAGGGCAACGGCGAGTCGGGCACCGGCACCGGCTTCGTCTTCGACACCGAGGGCCACATCCTCACCAACAACCACGTGGTCGCGCCCGCCTCCAGCGGCGGCAAACTGACCGTCAAGTTCGCCGACGGCTCCTCCTACGGCGCCTCCGTGCTGGGCCGCGCCGAGGGGTACGACGTCGCCGTCATCAAGCTCGACACCCCGCCCAAGGGCAAGCTGACGCCGCTGCCGCTGGCCGACTCCGACAAGGTCAACGTCGGCGACTCCACGATCGCCATCGGTGCCCCGTACGGCCTGGAGTCCACCGTCACCACCGGCATCATCAGCGCCAAGGACCGCCCGGTCGCCTCCGGCGACGAGACCGGCGCGCAGGCCTCGTACATGAACGCCCTGCAGACCGACGCCTCCATCAACCCCGGCAACTCCGGCGGCCCGCTGCTCGACTCCGGCGGCGCGGTGATCGGCATCAACTCGGCGATCCAGTCCAACGCCTCCAGCAACGGCCGGGCCGGCTCCATCGGCCTCGGCTTCGCGATCCCGATCAACCAGGCCAAGTGGGTCGCCGACACCCTGATCAAGACCGGCAAGCCCGTCTACGCCAAGCTCGACGTGCTGCGCAACGACGACTACAAGGGCGACGGCGCGCAGATCCAGACCCGCGACATCCAGGGCCAGCCGGCCGTCACCCCCGGCGGCGCCGCCGACCAGGCCGGTCTGAAGCCCGGCGACGTCATCACCAAGCTCGGCGGCAGCCCGATCGAGAACGGCCCCGCCCTGGTCAGCAAGATCTGGACGCACAAGCCCGGCGAGACCGTCGACGTCGAGTACACCCGCAACGGCCAGACCGCCACCACCAAGGTCACCCTCGGCACCCGCGTCGGCGACAACTGACCGCCGCCCCTCCCCGGAAACCCTGTGCACCGAACCCCGCCGGACCCGTTAGGCTGACCTCCGCCTGGAGAGCTGCCCGAGCGGCCTAAGGGAACAGTCTTGAAAACTGTCGTGCGGTGACCCCGTACCGTGGGTTCGAATCCCACGCTCTCCGCAGTTGGAGAAAGCCCAGATCAGGGCGGGTATCGGCTACATGCCGATACCCGCCCTTTTCGATTCCGTCCCGGAGTGTCCCACCCGTGTGCCGTGTCTGGTCAGCGTGTGTGGGCCAGCCGTGGGCCAACTTCGGGCCAGCGTGGAACGGTCGTGGAACGTGATCTCCAGGTCTACTCGGCAGGTTCCTCGCCGTCGAGGAACCGCTCGATTTTGCTGTTCGCCTGCTCCTGGCGCCCGTTGATGATCTTCGCGTAGAACTTGAGCAGGACGGCCACGCTGTGCCCTGCTCGCCGGGCCACCTCGGTCTGGTCGACCCCGGCCGCCAACCACCCGGACACGGCGGTGTGCCGCGCCGAGTAGGGCACGTTCGCGAGCCGCGTCTTCACCTCTTCGGGTGTCAGCGCCACCTCGCGGGCCCGCTTCCACACGGCCGCGGTCTCCTTGGTCAGCAGCCGCCCGCCCTCGGCCGCGCGGAAGATCCGGCCGTCGGGCGCCACGCCGAATTCGGCGATGTGCTCGCGCAGCAGCCGGACCAGTACTGGCGGGATCGGTACCGGCCGGGTGGCCTTCCGCGACCGCCGCTTCAACCCCCGTTCCTCGTGCGACTGCCCGTCGTCGGTCCACCGCGAGCCGACCCGGGGCGAGCTGCCGCCGAGCAGCAGCTCGCCCCACCCGGTCTCCGGCAGGGTGCAGTCGGCCAGCCGCAGGTTCGTCGCCTCGGCCGGCCGGGTGGCGCCGTAGAGGATGCACCCGTAGAAGGCCCGAAGATGGCGCCCGCGCGCCGAGACCTGCCCGGCCGCGTCGAGCAGTGCCCGCCCTTGCTGCGGGCTGGGCACCCACCGGAAGTCGATCTCGTCGTCCGTCTCCGGAGGCGTCCAGTCGACGAACTGGAGCGGATTGCCGGGGAGCCGGCGCCGCTCGACCGCGTAGCGGAGAGCGTTGTTGAGCACCATCCGCTTGCGGGCGATGGTGTTGTCCGCTGCGGCCTTCCCGTCCATGCGCCGGGCGATGGCCTTCAGCGCGAGCCGGACGGTCTCGGAGTCGTCCAACTCGCCGAGGCCGATCGACTTGGTGGTGATCCAGCTCAGCGCGGCCGTGATCTCCTCCGGCGGTTCCGGCTGCTGCTCGGAGAAGTTGAACGCCCAGCACGACAGCGCGCGCCGGAGCACGCGGCGGTCCGGTCGCCCGCGACGGTCCTTCACCAGAGCCTCGGTGATGGTGGCGAGCGCATCGGCGCGGGCGGCCCGGCTCTTCGCCGACGACCGCTCCCACTTCGTCTCGGCGTACTCCTTGGCGTGGGCGAACCAGGTGACCTGGTTGAGCTTTCGCAGCTCGGACACCGGCAGTCCGGTCTCCTGGTCGAACTCCTCGCCCTTCTTCATCGCCGTGCGCAGCTCGGCGAGTCGGCCGGTGGCGAGCGTCATGGTGGCGTAGCTCTTGGAGTGCGGCTTCACCCCGACCTTCCACCGAAGCTCGAACGGGCGGCGCCGGCCGGGCCGCTGGCGGATCTTGTACAGCGTCACGTCATAGGTCAGCAAGGGCACTCCAAACGGAAGGGGCCCCGGCCATGGCCGGGGCCCCTCAGGGGTGACAGGTGTCAGGCGGCGGTGCTCTGCTCCAGAGCGGCCCACCACGCGTCGAGATCGGTCCGGCGGACGCGGATCTGGCCGTTGGGGAGCTTCAGGAGCTTCGGTCCCCGGCCGCGCGCGACCATGCGGTAGAACGCGCTGCGGGACATGTCGATCTCGGTGAGGACGGCGGGGAGCTTCAGGTGTTCCTGCTTGGGCACGGGGGCTACTCCTTGACGAGGGGAGCGGGCGGCGGGTTTCGGGCACGCTGGGGCTTCTCGCGGTGCGCGTGTGTCCTAGGTGGGGATTTCTGCGTCACCGCGTCATCTGCGTCATCCGGGCCGTCTGACCTGGGGTTTCGGGTGACGCAGGGGTCGGGGTCTGCGTCACCTCTGCGTCATGGGCTGCGTCATCGGGTGACGCAGGGGTGACGTGGGTGACGCAGGGGTGACGCAGCGGCCGTCCTCTGCGTCACCCGTTCCCGCCCTGGTCAGGGGCCGTTTTTCAGGCCCGGTGACGCAGGTGACGCAGCGTCTTCCTACTTAGGAAAAAAGGAGGGGGTGGCTGTAGTAGTTGGCGCCGCCGAAAGGCGAAGTTGGGAGCCGCTTCGCGGCCCGATTCTCGGGCGGCTTCGCCGAACAGCAAGAGGAGCACCCGGGCAGGCAGAGGGGTGCTCCTCTTGCTTGTCGCGGCGGTCAGAGCATCCGGGTCTGTTCGTGCGCGACGGCGCCGGCAGGGGTGGGGCGGGCCATTTCGAGGTAGCGGCCTTCCTTCGTGCGGCCGGTGTCGATGAGGACGCCCCGGGCGGCGAGGGTGGGCTGAAGGCGCTTGAGCCGGTCGGAGAGGACCTTGCCGGTGGTGGGCCAGCCCTTGGGCAGGGCCCGCAGGTCCTCGCCGCTGTAGAGGCGCCCGAGGCAGTGCAGCCACTCCGTGGACGTCATGCGCTGCGCGCCGCCCAGCTCGATGGTCTCGGCGTGCTTCAGGACGGTCTGCGCCAAGAGGTCGCCCTCGATCACGTCGTCGTTGAGGTCGTCGAGGCTGGCCCGGTAGGCGGGCAGCGCCCCGAGGCCGGTCGAGGCGTCGAGCTGCGCGCACAGGTGCGCGAAGTCCGCCATCCGCAGATCGGTCGGCGTCTCCGCCTCGGCAGCCCGGACCTTGACCGCAAGGTCGAGCAGCGACCCGAGCACGACCGGCAGCACCTCGGCGTACTCCGCCCACAACTCCGCCTCAGTACGGCGGACCCGCGGCCGCTCCAAGTGCAGCGGCAGCAGGCGTTCGGCGAGGTCAGGGCGGATGACGCCGACGTCGATGCCGGTGAGGAGCAGGGGCCGGCGGTAGGCGGAGCGGTGGACGTCCCCGTCCGTGAACAGCGCCCGCTTGACGCTCTCGGCGCCGGTGACGATGCAGCACATGGCGTCGGAGAGGTCCGGGGTCATGTGGGAGAGGTTGTCCAGGGCGGTGACCCACCCGGCGGCGACGGCCGAGATCAGGTCCTCCTCGCTCTTCGGGGCCCGGCGCAGGTCCCCGCTCATGCCCTCGATGATCCGCACGAGCATCCGACCGCCGGTCGACTTGCCCGCGCCCTGCGGTCCGGTGAGGAACGGTGCCGGCACCGGCACGGACGGCCCGAGGCAGCCGATCAGCCAGGCGATGGCCAGGCACTCGGTCTTGGCGTCGGCGAAGTTCGTCAGCCGCAGCAACAGGTCGATGCCCTTGCCGTCGGTGTCCTTGACCGGGACCGGCAGCTCGCCGGTGAGCTGGGTGCGCCGCCAGCACACCTCCATCGGGTCGGGGACGGCGGTGTCCCAGCCGGTGGGGTGGATGCGCACGGACAGGCCGTCGGCCCGCCCCAGGTCCAACCACGTCGCCCCGTCGAACCCGGGGGCGACACGGATGTGGACGGGCCGCACGTCCTCGGCCAGAGCCAGTGCCTCGATCAAGTCCAACGCCTCCTTGAGGGCGGTTCCATTGAAGACGCCGCGCCCGTCCTTGAACAGGCCGACCATGAGTTCCTGGCGGTGGCTGCCGGTTGTGCCCTGGGAGCGAATCGGCCTGGCCACCGGATGGCCGATCCGGTGGGCATAGACGGTGCCGTCGGCGGTGCGGAAGTACCGGAAGTGCGTCTGCGCGTAGTCGGTGATGACCGCGCGGGCGGGATTCTTCTCGTCCTCGGCCACGCCTACAGCCCCAACGTGGTCAGGGCGTTGGCCCACGCGTCGGCGCAGTGCCTCGGCGACTCACCCTTGGCCCGTGCGGCGGCGAACAGCCGCTCCGTGTGGGCCTCGGTCAGGCACCCGCACCGGCCGTGCGTGGACAGCACCGCCAGGAACGTCCCGTACACGGTCGCGTGCACCGCGCTGGACGCTGCGGTGATGCGCTGTTCGGCCATAGCGATGCCCCGGGCCAGGAAGGTGGGCGTGCGGTGCGGGCACCTGCCACCCCCGCCCGGGACGGACACGACAACGGCCGCCGGCCGGGAAGCCGCGGGCGCCTTCACGAGCAGGGCGCGGACGGCGTCCGGCAGGGTGGTCATGGTGCCGGCGCCGGGGCCGAGCCACCGGGCGTAGGACATGGTCGACTTGATGTCCACGCCCGGCCGGACCGCGTTGGCCGAGGGCATGGCGCCCCGGTAGAGCCAGTGCTCACCCCGGGTCGTCGCCACGGTCCGGGTCGCGGGCAGTGCCTCGCGCGCCCACGCGATGGCCTCGGGGTTGTCGAGGTCGACGACGGTCACCCCGGCGCCGCCGGGGTGGTAGGCCACGGCGGCGGCCTCCCGCCACGCCCTCGCCCACGCGGGCCCGTTGACGATGTCGGGGTCGGCGGTGGCGGCGGCCCATCCATGGCACGGTGCCGGGCAGGCGCAAGGGCCGGGGGCCTTCATGGTCGGCCGGCCGCCGCACGCGTTGTCGGCGCAGTTCCGGCAGTTGCCGAACGGCACCTTCCCAGCCCGCAGCGGCAGCACCGGCACGCCGAAGGTCGCCAGGAAGAGCGCGGTGGTGAGCGGGTTCTCGTCCCGGGCGCTGGTCGGATGGGTCATGCTGGGGGTTCTCCTCATCTCGATGGGTCAGGGGAACCGGAGCGGCCGGAAGCCTTGGCGGGATGACCGGCCGCTCCGGGTGGAGTCAGGTCCTGGTGGAGTGGGCGCCGACCAGCAGGTCGATGACCATGGCGGTGGCGTTGTCGCCGCCGTGCGGAGACTTCACGGCGAGGTTGGTGAGGCGCTCGGCAACGGCCTCGGGCGTTCCGTCGGCGAGGACGGGGGCGGGGACGCCGGACCCGTCTCGGTGTCGGGGGGTGCCGTCCGGGCTGGGCGGCGGGAGGGTGCCGGCGCGCTCGTGCGGCAGGTAGGCGCCGTCAGAGGCGAGCAGGAGCCGCCGCACGCCCGACCGGGGGCCGAAGTCCACGGTCACCGTGTCGATGCGGCCGGTGAGGAAGCACAGCGACGACGTCAGGTAGTCGTGAGCGTCGGCCTCGGGGACGCGCCCCTCGCGGCGCTGCTGGGTGGCCTTGTTGTGGTCGACGGTGAGCAGGTTGGCCCGGCCCCGCTCCGCGAGGTAGGCGCGGCAGTCTCCGGCCCACGCGATGTACAGGCGGCCGGCGGGGGTGAGGACGGCGACGATCGCGGCGGCGTCCGCCGGCCAGTCCCCGGGGTGGCCGATGGTGGCGCGGGTGGCGCGCAGGGCGGGTCGGATCTGCCGGATCGCGGCGCCGGGGTCTCCGAGATGGGCCGCCGTCTGGGCGAGCCCAAGCGCGGCGGCACGCACCCAGATGGCGGTGTGGAGGCGGTCTCCGATGCCGTCGAGCAGGACCCACGCCCGGTGACCGGTGACCGAGTTCTCGTCGTAGGCGGTGGTGTCGCACTGGTGGGTGCGGCTTCCGATGTGCTGGGAGGCCGTCTGGTGGGTGGTGAACACCGGTGGTATCTCTCCTCGTGCTGGCGGGCTGGACGGTCCAGCTCCCCTCACCACCCACCGCGGGGGTGGGTGGATCGGGCAACTGCCGTACGGACGGTGCGAGGAAGCGCTACCTCGGTTGGCTAGAACGGCGGTTCGGGCGAGTAGGCGGGCGGGTTCAAGCGCAGTCACAGGCGGGCCATGAAGGGTTCCGCATGTCTGGGCGGCAAGGCGGGACCCTGCTGGGCGAACTGGTCTGTCGGACCGAGGGGTTAGGGTCCGGGCATGGTGAACCATGACCTTGAGCTCGTTCCGGGACTGATGACCACTCGCGCTGAGGTAGGCGCTGCGTTTGGCGGCGGCCTGTTCGGCGGCATCGAGCCGGCGCCCGGCTCCGACATGGTGCTCGTGTACTCCGACCCGAAGGTCGGCGAGCTGCACGGCTACACCTTCGATGGCCAGGCGGAGGATGACGACCGCGGCCCGCTGTACCTCTACACCGGTGAGGGGAAGGCCGGGGACCAGGAGTTCACCGGCGGGAACAAGGCCCTCCGGCACCACGCCACGGATGGCCGCACGCTGCAGCTCTTCGTGGCCGACGGGAACGTCATCGACCCGATCACCGGAAAGAAGAAGAAGGGCAAGCGGCAGCGCTACATCGGGCAGATGATCCTGGACCCCGAGCAGCCCTACGACCGGAGGCGTGCACCGGGCACGGACGGTGTGGAGCGGTCCGTGATCGTCTTTCATTTGCGGCCGGACCCGCAGGCCACGTTCCCGCCGAAGTTCACGCCCGCGGACGCAATCCCCCCGGCGACCGCGCACGCCGTTGTGGACCTTGAAGTCGAGACGGAGCCCGAGACGGACACCGAGGCCGAGGATGCGGTGTCGACGGGCCCGTCGTCGTCGCAGGTCGAGACTGAGGAACACTCCACAGACGAGACCGTGGCGAACATCCCGGGTGGCCAGCGGACCGTCCAGCGGCGGGAGGGCCAGCTGACCAAGGCATACAAGGCCCATCTGGTCGCTGCGGGCCACACGGTGAAGCGCTACCAGATCTCCATCGAGGGCGTGGCCAGCACATTGAAGACGGACCTGTACGACGTCACCGACAACGTGTTGTACGAGGCCAAGGGCACCGTGCGTCGCGATGACGTCCGCATGGCCATCGGCCAGCTCTTCGACTACCGGCGCCACATCGACGCCGCCGAAGGTCTGCGGCTTGCTGTCTTGCTGCCGGGTGACCCGGGCAAGGACCTTCGGGCACTGCTGGACACGCTTGGCATCGCCCTGGTGATCCGTACCAGTGAGGGCTTCGGGGGCTTCCCGCTGGCCTAACCTCCGCAGTGGCTGCTAGCCGCCGAGGTGGTCAGTCCGAGGCGGGCCAGGCGGGTTCCTTCAGGTCAGCGGTTGCGGTTGGTGACGTTGACGCTCACGTTCACGGCACCCTGTCCTCCCTTGCCGCCTCCGCCGCCGTTCTTGAGGAGATAGAGGACGCCAAGGGCTGCGACGAGCAGGCCGAGGCCGGTGGTGGCGGCGGCGAGGGTCTGGAGCAGGAAGCCCAGGCCGAGCCCTCCGGCGCCGACGCCGATGCCGCCGGCGAGCAGGCGGGCGGGCCACGGGTCCCGGCCCGGGACGGTGAGCGGGTGCTGCGGGAGCGGGACGGGGGCGTAGACGGCGGTCGGCATGGAGGCCGGGTGCTGGGCGGGTACCGGCAGCGCGGCGGTGGGGTGGTAGAGGGCGGGCGGGTTGGTGAGCGGGGCGGGGGCTGCGTAGTAGGGGGTGCCGTCCGGGGTGTAGAGGACCGGGGCGGCGGGCGAGTGCGGCAGGGGCTGGTGGTCCACGGTGCTCTCCTGTCAGGGGCGGCGCGGAAGGGTGTCAGGGCGGGGTGTCAGCGGGTGTCAGGGGCACTGTCAGGCGCCCCTGACACCCGGGTCTGCCTAGGGGAATGGGTGTCAGGGGGTGTCAGGTGTCAGGGGGTGTCAGACCAGCGCGGGGGCGGGCACGATGCGGTAGCGGCCGCCCTTCGCGGTGGGCACGAGGCGGCCTTCCTCGATGAGGCGGCGGAACTCCCCGCTCACCCACGAGCGGGTGCGGCCGAAGCGCTCGGCGTGGTCCATGACGTCCTTGGGACCGATCACCATGACGCCGCTGTGTTCGAATTCGGCGACGATGGCGTCCATCGCGGCCCGGGCCTCCTCGGCGGTGAACACCGGGACACCGGCGCCGGCGCCGGCGCCGAAGACGGCGTCGGCCATGGCGTCGGGGACCGGGGGGAGTTCGGCCTGCGGGTCCAGCCCCTCGTCCTCCGCGTCCACCCGCCCCACCGCGACGTCCCCGATGTCGGTCCCGTCCGCCTCGGTCCCGCCCGCGTTCGCGTACACGCTGTCCCCCTCCCCGCTCTGGTCGGTGGTGTCCTGGCCGTGGCGGTGGGTGTAGGCGTTGCCGGCGGTGGTGGTGGCGCCCTTCGCGGTGACGGGGTCGACCTTGGCGCCGTTGCGCACCGCCCAGGCGGCCACCTGCTCCATGACGCGGGCGGCCCGGCCGGTGAAGCGGAAGGTGCGGCCCGGCGCGCTGTAGCGCTGCTCGGCGACGCCGGGGGTGACCAGGTAGCAGTAGCCGGGCCTCCTGTTGCCCCAGGCGCCAGGGTGGGCGCCGGCGTCGATGACCGGTCCGGGCAGGGCCATGCCCTCGTCCCGGGCGTCGAGGCCGAACACGAGCGCGGACGGCAGGCTGGCGCGGGTGCTGGTGGAGAGCTGGTCGTGGCTGGGGCGCTGGAGGCTGATGACCAGGGCGATGCCGGCGGCGCGGGCGAGCTGGGCGACCTCGGTGAAGCCCTCGTCGCCCATGAACCGGATGGTGGCGGCGGCCTCCTCGAACCAGCCGACCAGGAACGGCATGCCCTCGCAGCCGCAGGCCCGCCCCTTCTGGCAGGAGTGGGCGGGGTCGCTCTGCTGCTCGGCGGCGGCCGGCACCCACTGGCGGTAGCCGTGGGCGCCGAGCCACCGGGTGCGGACCGGGATGACGGCTTGGAGGCCGGTGACCATGGTTTCCGTCGGGGCGCCGCCCTCGACCGCCCAGTCCAGGGCCGGGACCAGGGGGCCGAAGTCCTGGAAGCTCTTCGGATCGCTCAGCCAGACGATCACGTCCCGGCGGGCCAGGATCTCGCACAGCACGTTCAGCGCGCCGTCGCCCTTGCCGGAACCGGTCATGCCGCAGATGAGCAGGTGGGTGGCGTTGCGGCCGCTCTCCGGGTCGCCGGGCAGCCAGAGGTGCAGCGGGGAGCCGTCGTCGTAGCGGCCGATTACCAGCGGGTCGGCGATCGACCCGCCGACGTTGGTCGGCATCTCCCACTCGACGACGTCGGCGAGCATGTCCCGGGGCACCACGACCAGGTCGCCCCTGCGGGCGGAGTCGGGGTCCGGCAGGTAGCGGACGGCGGTGGTGGCGACGTCGAGGGCGGAGGCGATGTTCGGCAGCGCCCGGGTGACGTCTTCGTTGGTCATCTCGCCTGCGGGCAGGGTCAGTTCGGCGGTGACGCGGTTCGGCTCCACCTCCGTCTTGCGGATCCTGGCTCCGGCGAGCTTCACCTTCTCCAGCAGCGAGGCATCCGCGCTTTCGGCGGCGGCCTGAACGGCGTCCGGGTTGCGGCGGAGCGCCTGGCGCACGTTCCAGGACAGGGCGAGCACGCTGCCGCCGAGCCAGAACATGCCGAACGTCAGGCTGTTCCAGCCGGCCAGCGCGGTCGCGGTGAACCAGCCGGAGCCGGCGGCGACGGTGACCGCCGAGTGCAGGCGGCGCTGGGCGGTGGTGGCCTTGCCCGCCCACGCGGTCGCCGCGGTGAGCCCGACCGATCCGAGGGTCAGGCCGACCGCGTACCCGGTGGAGTCGTGGGCGGGCACCCAGGCGAGGCTGCCGGCGGCGCCGGTCGCGGCGACGGTGATCCACGGCGGGGTGTAGGGCTTGGCGCGGTGGGCCAGCCACGCGGCGACGCCCTTGCCGGTGCTGGCGCCCTCCAGGGTCTCCCGGTGCTGCACCTCCGGGTCGGTGCTGTTCTTCTTCGGCACGGCAAGGCTCCTTGTCAGAACTGGAACGGGCGGTGCTGGGGCACGGGGCGGGGGGTCATGACGTCGGCGTACTCGCGCTGGAACGCGGCCCACGCGGCGGCGGCGTCCTTCGCGGCGTCGGTCAGCGCGTCGGCGGCCTTCGAGAGCTTGCTGGCGACGGCGCGGGCCCGCATCTTCTTCTGGAACACGTGGTCACCCGGCGCGCCGGGGGCCTGCTCCAGCGCGGCCTTCAGGATCTCGGCCGCCACCTCCACCTCGATCGCGGAGTAGGCACCGAACGCGCGCAGGGCCTCGCAGTAGGAGCGGACGTCAGCGGCGGAGTAGAACGCGGGCTCCGGCAGCGCCAGCGGCGAGGTGCGGCCCACCCCCGTCCCCGGGTTCGCCGCCGCCCCCACCTGCCCGCCAGCGGCGCCGGCGGCGGCCGGGGCGCCGGTCGCGGTGGTGGTCTTGTTGACGTTAATGTTCAGGCCGGGGGAGAACGTCGCCCCGGACCCGAAGCCGTTACGGGTGTTCTTCGTACCGGCGGTGGTGTTGGTGCCGCTGTTCGGCGGCGTGGCGTGGGTGGTCATCGCGGTGCCTCCCTGCGGGCCGGGACTGTCCCGGCTCCCCGCCCCCGCCCGACCCGCGAAGGGCCGGGCGAGGACAGGCAGCCGGTCAGCGCGAGGCGATCAGGGCGGCCACCGTCTCGAACGCGTGGTGCCAGGCCTGGTCCAGGGCGTAGGCGCCGGTGCCGAGCGTCGGCGCGTACGAGCCGCCCGCGGTGACCGGGTGCGCGGGGTGCGCCGGGGTGCCGAGGGCGTAGAACGTGTCCTTGCCGGTGGCGTTGGCGAGGTGCCGCAGCGGCTCGCGCCGGTCGGCGACGTAGTGCGTCACCGCCGAGAGGGCGAGCGCGGCGGCCACCGGCCCGGGCCGCAGGCGGACGCCGAGCAGGCGGGTTCCGGCGAGCAGGACGGCGCCCTGGGTAGCGGTGTACGCGGTGACGTGGGCGACGCAGGCGCGGCGGCCGGCGGCGCTGGACTGGCCGGGGGTGTGGTCGTGCTGGCCCTTGGTGGAGGCCTGGTGGTCGGTCTGGATCCAGTGGTCCGCGACGTCGGCGGCCGTCCGCAGGAGGGCGTAGGCGGCGGCGAAGCGGGCAGCGCGAATGCCGTTCATGGGTACTCCAAGGGAGCTTCGGCGTAAGGAAGTTGGTGGGATTCAGGCCGCGATGGGCAGGCCGTCGGCGCAGGGCAGGCAGGTGCCGAGGTGCGCGGGCAGGACGTAGCCGGCGTCGAGACCGCAGGCCGGGCAGGTGCGGCGGGCCCGGTTGGCGGCGGCGAGGGAGCGCCGGCGGCCGGGTGTCATCGGCCGGACGGGCTTGGCGAGGGTCAGGCGGTAGAGGTAGGCGGCCCGCTCGCCTTTGATGCGGCGGGATCGCCAGAGGATCTGGGCTGCGACGGGCTGTCCGCCGGGCCGCAGGCCGCGGGCGCGGAGTTGGCGGCGGGTGAGCAGGTCGGGCGGGGCCATGCGCCACGGGTAGGTGGGCATGCCGCCGTGCCGGTCGCCGGCCGGGTCCCAGTGCCGGGGGCGTCCCACGGCTACTTCCCGGGGGTGTCGGCGGTGGCGAACAGTTCGACGGGCACGCCGTGGACCTCGCCGATGGCGCTCAGGCACGCGCCGTGGTCGCAGGCGCGGTAGGTGATGTCGCAGGGGTGGAGATCGAGGGCGGCGCGCCACTGCTCGAAGCGGGTGAGCGAGTCGTGGACGACCAGGGTCACGCCCCAGTCCGGCTCGCCGGTGTCGGTCTCGAAGTCGCGCACCTCGAACTCGTCGGGCTGCGGCATGTCGCCGTGCTCGGTGAGCAGCATCATCAGTGCGTGCGCGGCGTCGGCCTGGCTGGCGGCGATCGTGGTCACGATGACGTCCCCTCGGTGGTGGGCTGGGCGAGGGTGTAGTAGCCGGTCAGGGTGAGCGGGACGCCGGCGTAGGTGGTGTCGGCGCTCAGCCAGGCGTGGGGGCCGGTGCTGGCGTGGTCGACGGCGGCGGGGTTGATCCCGAGGGCCTGGCGCCACTGCTCGAAGTCGCTCAGCGCGGTGTCGCGGTGGAAGCCGAAGCCCAGGCCCCAGAGGAGGACCAGGGCGCCGGAGTCGTCGCGCTCGGGGGCCACGACCTGCTCGCTGGTGACCCTGGGGGCGGGCAGGTCGGCGTGGGCGCTGAGCGCGGCCATCAGCGCCCCGGCGGCGCCGATCACGCCGGACGCGGTCTCGATGGTGGGGGTGGTCACGATGCCTGCTCCTCAGCGGTCGTGGCGGGGACGGCGTGCAGGGCGGGGCGGGCGGCGGTGGGGTGTTCCTTGTAGCGGGCGGCGATCCAGCCGGCCGACCAGCCGGTCAGCTCCACCGCCTGCCGCTGGGACAGCCCGGCCCCGGCAGCCGCCGCAGCGACCTCCCGGGCCCGCTCCTCCGGCAGCTTCTCGGCGGCGGGACCGGCGGCGAGCAGATCGACGATGGCCTGCTCGGCGGCCTCCCGCTCACGCCGATCGGCCTCGGCCCGCTCACGGCGTTCACGCTCGCCCGCCTCGCGCTCACGGCGCTCACGCTCACGCCGTTCGTGCTCACGGCGCTCACGCTCGGCCCGCTCGGCCGTCTCCCGCCGAGCCTTGTCGTCGCGCTCGGCGGCCTCGCGGCGCGCGGTCTCCTCGCGCGCTTCGCGGGCCATGCTCGCGTCGTGCTCACGCTGTTCACGGGCAACCTTGGCGTCGTGCTCACGGCGCTCACGGTCGGCCCGCTCGGCGGCCTCGAACCGGGCGATCCGGTCGGCCCGCTCCTCCTGCCGGTGTGCCTCGGCCCGCTGTTCGCGCTGTTCGCGCTCGGCCCGCTCAGCGGCCTCTCGGGCCGCGAGGGCACCGGCGATCGCCCGCCGGTAGGCGAGGGAGGTCTCGGCCGTGACGATCAGCAGCAGCGGTGCGACCGAGTGGACCGCGACCCCGACCCCGTCCCGGTCGAGGGCGCTCAAACCGATGTTGAGCAGCACGGTCATGAGGCCGGTCATCCAGCGCAGCACGACGGGCCAGCGTCCGCCGTCGCCGTTCAGGCGGGCGAGCGTGGCGTCCATGCGCACCACGATCACCACCGCCGCGTCGACCACGAGCGGCAGGATCGGCGCCGTCCACTCCCAACCGTCCGGGGTGTGGCCGGCCATGAGCGGGGTCACCGTGAGCACGCTGTAGAGGACCGCGCCGAACGTGATCGCCCACGTTCCGGCGGTCAGCGCGCGCTCGGCGGAGCGGATCTGCGCCGGGCTCATCGCCGTCTTCATCGCGACCCCCGAACCGGGCGCCGTGAGCGGGCGGTGAGCGCGCTCACGGCTGCCGTGAGCGCGGTGAGCACGTGGCTGTTCACGCCGCCACCCGCTCGGTGCTCGCGGTGCGGCGGATGACCGCCGGGCGCCGCAGCGGCACCGGCGCCTGGTCCATCAGGCGCTCGGCGAAGACGGCCAGCACCGGGTCCTCCCGGCGCAGGTCCGCCAGCACGCCGGCCGCGGCGTCCATCCGCGCCTCGCGCTCGGTCTCGTTCTCACCGGGCACGCCGGTGAACAGGCGGGTGAAGTCCGAGTCCACACCGAGCGCCAGCTCGGCGAACTCCTCCTCCGTCAGGGCCGTCTGCCCTGCAACAATCGACCTCACGGGTCTACCTCTTCTCGTTTGGGGGTGTGGGCCCGGGGCCGCCGCGCGTTCCTTGGCCGGGAGCGCGGCGGCCCGACTCATGCGGGCCCGGGCAACTCGAACGTCACGAGCAGCCACGACCCCCGGCACCCGCCCCGCAGTCATGGATGCGAGGGGGTGTCGAGGGCCGTGGTCACT
>NZ_JBEPAM010000040.1:0-81757 GCF_040298605.1 Kitasatospora sp. NPDC001527
CGGGCGGGGCGGGCGGGGTCGCGGTCGCCCCCGCGGGGGGCGCGGGGGGGGGCGCGGGGGGGGGGGGGGGGGGGGGGGGTGGGGGCCGCCCGCCCCCCCCCGCGGGGCGCGGACGGTTCAGCCCACCGCGATCGGGAAGTACGCCCCGATCCAGCGGTCGAGCTCGGCGAACACCTGGGCGCGGGCGGTCTCCCCGGACAGCACGAGGTCGTGCATGCCGCCCTTGATCCGCACGATCGTCACATGGCGGCCCAGGTGGGGGCCGGCGGCGGCGATGTCGTCGGCGCGCAGGACGGCGTCCGCGTGGTGCAGGGCGGCGTGCCAGCGGGTGGTGGAGATGGAGGCGGTGGAGGCCATCAGCAGCACCGGCACGTCGATCCCGAGCCCGCGCCGCAGCTCCCGGTGGCCGCGCTGGACGGCCGCCAGCCAGCCGGCGAACAGCGGCACGCCCTCGGCCGGCTTGAGGCTGAGGTCGAAGTCCCACTCGCCGCGGAAGTCGCGGTGCAGGCTGTGCACGTAGTGCGGGTTGAGCGCGGAGGGCAGCACCCGGGTGGGCGCGAAGCGGCCGAGCGCGTCCAGCGCCGGGGCGCCGAGGGTGCGTACGGCGGGCGCGGCCGGCATGGAGAGGAACGGGCTGTTGAGGAACAGGCCGTCGACCAGGCCCCGCCCGGTGCGGCGCCCGGCCCACAGCGCGGCGATCAGGCCGCCGGTGGAGTGGCCGTTGACCAGCAGCCGGGTGTGGCCGTCCTGCTGCCGGATGATCCGCACCGCCTCGTCCAGCTCCTCGTCGTACGTCGCGAGGTGGCGCACGAAGTTCGGCGAGTGGTGCGGGCGCAGCGAGCGGCCGTACTTGCGCAGGTCGAGCGCGTAGAAGGAGAAGCCGGCGGCGGCGTAGTGGTCGGCGAGGTGGGTCTGGAACCAGTAGTCGTTGTAGCCGTGGATGTACAGGACGGCCCGGTCCGACCCGGGGACCAGCCGGCGGACCAGGGTCGCCGAGACCTCGCCCTCCTCGTCCGGCCGCAGCGGCAGCTCGGCCGCCTCGTAGGGGGCACCCAGGATGTCTTCGCGGAACTCCATGGCCGCACGCACCCGCTCTCTGCTCGGAATCTCGGGGAACCACGACGATACCGGCAGGTAGCCTCCGGCGTGACGGCGACGCGGGCCGGGCCCCTATGCTGCGGACATGCCCGAGATGCCCGAACCTCCCGACTCGCCCCCGGCCGACGACCCCGTGCCGGTCGCGCGGCGCACCGACCTCGGGCAGGCCAAGCTCCTGCCCGACGTCGACAGCGACGGCGGCTGGCTGCTGACCCTCGACGACACCCCGCAGTCCTACGTCGACCTCGGCGACCCGACCCACCTGGAGTTCGAGTACACCCAGCGCCTCGGCCACCTCGTCGACGCGCTCGCCGAGCCGGGCCGCCCGCTGGACGCCCTCCACCTGGGCGGCGGCGCGCTCACCCTGCCCCGCTACCTGGCCGCCACCCGCCCCGGCTCGCGCCAGCACGTGGTGGAGGTGGACGGCCCGCTGCTCGCCCTCGTCGAGCAGCACCTCCCGTGGCGCGGGCCCGGCGTCGACATCACCGCCGGGGTCGGGGACGCCCGCGCCGCCCTCGACGCGAGGGCGCGGTCCGCACCCGGCACGCTGGACCTCGTCGTCGCGGACGTCTTCCACGGCTCGCGCACCCCCGGCCACCTCACCTCGGTGGAGTTCCTGCGGCTGGCGGCGGCCGCGCTGCGCCCCGGCGGCTGCTACGCGGCGAACCTCGCCGACGGCCCGCCGCTCGCCTTCGCCCGCGCCCAGGCGGCGACGCTGCGCGCCGTCTTCCCGCAGACCTGCCTGATCGCCGAGCCCGCGGTGCTGCGCGGGCGGCGGTACGGCAACATCCTGCTGGTCGGCTCGGCCGGGCCGCTGCCGGTCGCGGACCTCGCCCGCCGGCTGGCCGGGGACATCTTTCCGGCCCGGCTCACCGAGGGCGCCGGCCTCGCGGACTTCGCCGGCCGCACGGCTCCGGTCACCGACGCGACCGCCACCGACTCCCCTCCGCCGCCGGACGGGGCGTTCAGCGTGGGCTGAGCGCCCCGGCCGCACACGTCGGCCGAGCGCTTCGGCCGGGCGCCCCGGCGCGCCGAGGCCGCGCGCACCCCGGTTCGCACGCCCCGCAGTGTCAGAATCGGCGGGTCCGCGCGGGGGCGCCCACGGGGCACACCCGCCACACCGGAGGAAGCGAGCGAGCGATGAGCAGCGTGGAGCGGCCCGACCTGTCGGGGGTGCCCGAGACGGCGCTGTGGACCCTCTGGCAGCGGTCCGTCGAAGCCCGCCGGCCGGACGGCCTGCTCCACGACCCCAAGGCCGTCGAACTCGTCGAGCGGATCGACTACCCCTTCGAGGAGCGGTTCGGCACCATCGGCCCGCACTCCCAGCTGCAGGCGCTACGGGTGGGCTGCTTCGACCGCGAGGTGGCGGACTTCCTGGCCCGCGAGCCGCGCGGCACGGTGGTCTGCCTGGGCGAGGGCCTGGAGACGCAGTACTGGCGGATCGACAACGGCCGCGCCCAGTGGCTCACCGTCGACCTCCCCGAAATGATCGCCCTGCGTGAGCACCTCCTCCCGCCCGGCCCACGCCAGCGCTACCTGCCCGCCGACGCCACCGACCTGGCCGCCTGGTCCGAGGAGGTGGACCGCGCCCGCGCAGTTCTGGTCACTACGCAGGGCCTGTGCATGTACCTCCCCCCGGCCCAGGTGAAAGCCCTGATCGCGGGCTGCGCGGACCGGTTCCCCGGCGGCTCGATGATCGTGGACGCCGTACCGCGGTGGTTCGCACGGCTCGCCACGAGCGGGAGGATGCGTACTGCCGCCTACCAGGTGCCCGCCATGCCCTGGGCGATGGACGCCGGCGAACGCGACAAGCTCCGCACCGCGAGCCCGGCGGTGACGGCCGTCCGCGACGTCCGCCCGACGGGCGGACGCGGTCTCCTGGGCGCCCTCCTGCCCCTGGCCCTGACCGCCCCGTGGCTGGCCGCCCACCGTCCCTCGGTCACGGTCCTGAACTTCGCCGAAGGCCCCGAACCGGCGTAGTCGAGCGGATATGCCCACCTGGTGGAGTGCCGCGTCGGCTGGAAGGCCAGAGTCGAAGACGTTGTTCACGCTGGCACCGGGCCGGTGGGCCTACACGGAATCGACGGCCGGGCCGAACCTGACCGTCACATGAGGATTGGTCTCTCGCCAGCCTGCGCAGGAGAGAGGCACCGTGCCCTGTACTTTGGCGTCCACCCAGCCGCCGCCTGGGTCAGGTTCACCTGCGAACACGGCCGTTGGCCGGGTCGTTCCTGGCATGACCTGGTGCTTTGAGATGAGGACCCATGAATCGGCGATGGAGATTCCAGCCGCCCTCGGAGGCTCGGTCGAGGAGACGGTGGGGCAGAAGTTTCGAGTGATCACGGACCGGAAGGCCCTCTCGGTCATCGTCGACGGGCCGGAGGCAATTTCCTCCCGAATGGTTCGGCGAGGCGCTCACGGGATTGACCACATCTGTGACGGCGAACGTTTCGTTGACCCCGGGGGGCGGGCCGCCACCGTATGCGGTTGCCCGTCGGCCTGGGAGGCGAGGCGGGTTGCCGCGATGGTGGGGCTGCCATCGGAACTCAGGGTCAGCTACCGGAGGCTGGTGATGGCTCCGGAGGCGGTAGCACCGTGCGGTGAGCAATGGGCGGCCTGGTCTGCTCGATCTGCGGCCGACCTCACCAACAGGGAGATCGGAGAACGGCCGTTCCTCTCGCCGTGCATGGTCTCCACCCACCTCCGTCAGCGCTTCCCGAAGCTCGGGGCGGCTTCCCGAGGCGCCCTGCGCGACGCGCACGACCGGAAAGAGGCGCCGGGGGTCGGCCGAACCACGTCAAGTGACGGAAGCGACCGCCCGCGGAGCGTTCCCACGGTGTGGCTGGCACACCGTTGCCGGCCCACCGTCATGTCCTCGGCGCAGACAGGGGAACCCGAAGTCGGCGGCCGCATCGGACCGGGAACCGGAGCCACACCGCGGGCCCATCCCGTCGCCGTCGAACTGATCGACCGCACCCTCGCCCGGCCCGACGGCTACACCGCCCGCGACCTGCTCGCCCACCCCGGCTGCACCAGCCTCCTCAGTGCGCACCAGCACGACCGGCTGATCCGGCAGATCACCGCGTGCGGGCTCGGCGAAGGCACCCTCCCCGACCCGCCGCGCGAAGAACTGGAGACCGCGCTCGACACCACCGAAAAGATCATTGACGACCTGGCCGGCGGCTGACGGCGGCAAGACCCCGAAGTCAGCCGCGCTGCCACCGAGTCGGTCCGGTGTGGCCTGGGAATCGAAAGGAGCGGGGCTCGCCGGGAACCGTCAGATTACGAATCGGCTTGATCGCCCCATTCGAACAGCGACAGGATCCTCACCCATGGAAGAGACCTGGGAAATCGTCAGCTCCCTTGCAAGCAGGCTCGATAGCCACTTCGACCGCAGTGACGAGCTCCGCTGGACCGTCCAGGCCCTCAAGCTCCAGGAAGAGGCCGGGGAAGTCGCGGAAGCCGTCATCGGGGCACTCGGCGCCAACCCCCGCAAGGGCTTCTCCCACGACTGGGACGACGTGCGCAAGGAAACCTGCGACGTGGCGCTGTCCGCCCTCGTGATGCTCGCCCGGATGGGCGGCGACCCCCGCCGCTTCTTCGACGAACACCTGCGCTCGGTCGCCGCCCGCGACACGAGCGACAGTGCCCCGGCCTGAGCCCCCGTCCGCAGCCCGGGGAAGGGAGTTCGCCCCCGTCCCCGGGCTCCACGCCGCGCCCACCCGCTGACGGAAGGACCGGATGAGCAGTAGGCCGAAAACCGCCGAGGAGGTCTCCGACAGCGAGCAGCTGCTGTTCGGGGGCCGATGAAGTACGACTACGGCTGGGCCAAGCACGAGACGGCCAGTGGGGAGGTGACGTTCTTGGCGGTGGCCCGGCAGATGCCGCGGTTCCTCGATCCCGCTCGCCGCCGCCGGCACGGCGGTGGTGGCCATCCGGACCGGATCGGTGGTGTCCAGTTCTCCGGCAGGCAGTGGCAGAAGGTCGCCCTGGCCCGCATTCGCCCGCGCCTGACCACACCCGACACCGCCAACCGCCTGCCTGCGCTGGTCGTCGTCGACGAACCCACCTCCGCCCTCGACCCGCAGGCAGAGGTCGAAGCGTTCGAGCGGACCCGCCAGCTCACCGACCTGGGTACCACCGTCATTCTGATCACCCACCGCCTCGGCGCAACGGCGAAGGCCGACCAGATGAGGTATGTGCCGGGGCGGTTCTGGCGGTGGCCGGGTGCGGGCGCGCTGCCGCGTCGGCGAGTGCCCGCGTGACCATACGGCACCGGTCCGTACCGCTGGGCCCGGGTACGCGGTCCGGGCCCGCGATGATGAACGGCTCCGACAGCGTCGGCCGCCGCAGAGCCGCTACCCGGTCGGCCGGCAACGATGCGGGGAACCATGGCCTGCCGAGCGGGGCCGCGGCCGCGCCGGCAGGAGGAGAATGGGAGGCCCCCATCCCCGGTCGGTCGACCAGGCCGACCGGGACGTCGTCTTGCCCACGGCAGTCAGGCGTCGGCGCTCGGGACCTTCAGGGGGTCCCGGGTGGCGGCCTCCTTCGCTTCCTGGAGCCGTTCGCCGAGTTCGACCAGGCGGTTGCGGCCCATGGCCTTGCGGACCTCGGGGAACCAGTCCTTCTCCTCCTCCTCGACGTGGTGGCGCACGTTCTCCATCAGCACGGTCATCTTGGCGTCGAACCGCTCGTCCTTCGGATCCATGGCGGCCAGCTCGGACAGCATCCACACCACGACGTGGTGCTCCTCGATGCTTTCCAGGACGTGGTCCTTGGTGTCCGGGGCGGCCTCGCGGGCGGCCGGGTAGAAGACCCGTTCCTCGATGACGGCGTGGACGGTGAGCTCCTCGATCACCTGGTCGACGATCTTCCGCTTCTCCGCGTACGCGTGGTCGCCGGCCTTCTCGAAGGCCTTGAAGAGCTTCTCCACGGTCTTGTGGTCGTCCTTGAGCAACACGATCGCGTCCATACGGTCCTCCGGTGAGGTGGGCAACGGGTGGGTCGGTGTGTGGGGCACGCGTACCCGCGATCGGTCGGCTCACCCCGCCCGCCCGGCCGGGCCACCCGGGTGCAGCAGTCCGCCGCGCCACGGTCCGGCCCGGGCGCCAGGATCGAGCGGGATGGGTTGGGGCGAAGGCCGACGGGTAGCCGCGACCGTGATGCACGTCCCTCCGGAGACCGGAAAGGCCGTAGTCCTGTGATGAGCGATCAGCCGACCGCGTCCCAACCGGCGCGCCGACGGCCGGAGCCGCCGATGCCGCAGCAGTCCCAGCAACACCCGGGACGCGGTGAGGCCATGGAGCCGGTACCCGATCACGGGGAGGACAGCTACCGGGGGTCGGGCCGGCTCGCGGGTCGGGTTGCCCTGATCACGGGCGGTGACTCCGGGATCGGGCGGGCCGTGGCCCTGGCGTTCGCCCGGGAGGGCGCCGATGTGGCGTTCTGTCACCTGCCCGCCGAGCAGCAGGACGCCGACGCGACGGTCCGTCTGGTCGAGGAGGCCGGTCGTCGTGCGGTGGTTGTCGCCGGTGACATCCGCGAGGAGGGGTTCTGCGCGGACCTCGTACAGCGGTGTGTCCGGGAACTGGGCGGCCTGGACGTCCTGGTGAACAACGCGGCCTACCAGATGTCCCAGCCGGACGGCCTGGCCGCGATCAGCAGCGACCAGTTCGACCGCGTGATGAAGACCAATCTGTACGGCATGTTCTGGCTCACCCAGGCGGCACTTCCGCACCTGCGGGAGGGCGCGTCGGTCGTCAACACCGCCTCGGTGCAGGCGTACAAGCCCAGCCCGCACCTGCTCGACTACGCGATGACCAAGGCCGCGATCGTCGCGTTCACCCAGGGCCTGGCCGTGCAGCTCGCCCCCGACGGTATCCGGGTCAACGCCGTCGCCCCCGGTCCGGTGTGGACGCCCCTGATCCCGGCCACCATGGACGAGGACAAGGTCGCGCGCTTTGGTGAGCAGTCCCCGATGGGGCGTGCCGCGCAGCCCGCCGAGATGGCTCCCGCCTATGTCTTCCTCGCGTCCCCCGAGGCCTCCTACATCACCGGTGAGATCGTCAACGCCACCGGCGGCACCCCCCTGCCCTGAGCCCCGGCCCCCTCGACGGTGAGGCGCGGGAGCGGCCCCCGGCCGAGAGGCTCCGTGTTGTGTCGCCGTTCGGAGAGGCCGCGCCCGTCGCGATATGCGTTCGTATGGAACCCACAGACCCACATCCCCCGCTCCCGGCGAGGACCGCGCCGCCGGGCACCCCATCCGCATCGGAGGAACCATGTCCAAGCCCGGACCGGTGAAGAAGATCATCGACGCAGTTTCCGAAGCGGTGCGTGACGACGAGCGGCCGACCGTGGAGGTGCCCGGCGCTCCCGGC
This sequence comes from Kitasatospora sp. NPDC001527, assembly GCF_040298605.1. Taxonomy (NCBI): domain Bacteria; kingdom Bacillati; phylum Actinomycetota; class Actinomycetes; order Kitasatosporales; family Streptomycetaceae; genus Kitasatospora; species Kitasatospora sp. NPDC001527. The sequence continues at coordinate 7,476 of NZ_JBEPAM010000040.1, forward strand.
GTCCAGCCGCCGCCGCTCGCGGAGCCCACCGAGCCGAGGGCGCCGCTGCCGTCGAAGCCGGACCAGCGGGCGCCCGCTTCGCAGTCCCCGACCGGCCGGGAGACCGGCGCTCCTGCGGACGCTGCCGCGCAGAACGGCGGCTACCTGACGACTGCGAACGGTACGCGGCTGCCGGATTCCGACCACTCGCTGAAGGCCGGGCCGCGCGGTCCGGTGCTGCTGCAGGACCACCACCTGCGCGAGAAGATCACGCACTTCGACCACGAGCGGATCCCCGAGCGCGTGGTCCACGCCCGGGGCGCCGCCGCGCACGGGATCTTCCGCGGGTACGGCACCGCCGCCGGCGTCAGCCGAAGGCCGGCGTGCACTCCCTGGTCTGGGAGGAGGCGCAGCTGATCAACGGCATGGACCCGGACTTCCACCGCCGCGACCTCGCGGACGCCATCGAGACCGGGAACTTCCCGCAGTGGGAACTCGGCGTCCAGGCCTTCCCCGACACTCCCGAGCAGACCTTCGAAGGCATCGATCTGCTCGACCCGACGAAGTTCGTCCCGGAGGAGCTCGCACCGGTGCGGCCGATCGGGCTGATGACCATGAACGCGAACCCGACGAACTTCTTCGCCGAGACCGAGCAGGTCGCCTTCCACCCCGGGCACCTCGTGCCCGGCATCGACGTCACCGACGACCCGCTGCTCGCCGGGCGCCTGTTCTCCTACCTCGACACGCAGATCACCCGCCTCGGCGGCCCCAACTTCGCGCAGATCCCGATCAACCGCACCCACGCCCCGGTGAACGACATGCTCCGCGACGGCTTCCACCAGGACGCCGTCCACAGCGGCGTCGCCCCCTACAAGCCGAACTCCCTCGACGGCGGCTGCCCGTTCTTCGCCGGTGCCGCCGAGCACGCCTTCATCGAACACCCCACCCCGATCGCAGCCGCAGCCAAGGTCCGCGAAGCGCCTGCTTCGTTCGCCGACCACTTCAGCCAGCCGCGGCTGTTCTGGCTGAGCATGAGCCCGGTCGAGCGCGAACACATCATCGCCGCCTACACCTTCGAGCTGTCGAAGGTCCACGAGCCGGCCATCAGGGAGCGGGTCCTGACCGTCCTCGCCGGAGTCGACGAGGTGCTCTGCGCGGAGGTCGCCGCAGGCCTCGGGCTGCCCGCGCCCCGGGCGGTCACCGTCCATGCCGAGGTCGCGCCCAGCGCGGCGCTGTCACAGGTCGGACGGCGCTGGCCGGCCACCGGCCGGGTCCTCGGCATCCTCACCGGTGCCACCAGCGACCCCGCCGTCGTCCGGCAGCTGCGGGAGGCCGCCCTCGACGCCGGACTGCTCCCGCTGATCATCGCCCCCACCGGTGCCCCCCTGGCCGGCGGCCTCGCCGTGCAGAGGACCTACGCCGCGGCCCGGTCCGTCGAGTTCGACGCGCTCCTGGTGGCCGGCGCACCCGCGCCGGGCGCGGACGACCGAGGGGCACGTGATGCCAAGTCCGGCGCCGTCGCGGGCGGGCAGTCCACGCTGGACTCCCGCGCCGTCCTGCTCGTCAACGAGGCCTGGCGGCACGCCAAGCCGATCGCCGGCCTCGCCGACTCCCGCGCCCTGTGGGCAGCCGCGGGAGTCGACCCACAGGCACCCGGCGTGATCACCGCCACGGAAGACACCGACGCCGTCCCCCAGCTCGTGGACCTGCTCGGCACCCACCGCGTCTGGGAGCGGTTTCCGGCGTAGGCCTGATGTCCGTCGACGTGCCCCGCGTGCGCGCTGAAGCACCACCCGCGCGGGCGGGCACGTCGCGCCCGGGCGCCCCCGGACGAGCGGGTCAGGAACAGGAGAACAGGCGGCTGGGCCCCAGGCCGCCTCCCCGGCGGCGGCCCCGGTGCGCAGGCGTCCATCGGCCGTGTGCGCAACGATGGACAGTGACAGCCCCGTCGGGGCTGTCACTCAGCAGTCCCAGGTCTTCGGAGGACAGGCGATGACTGCGCAGCTGCGGACGGATCCGCTGAACGTCTACCTGAACGACCATCTCACGGGCGCCTTCGGCGGAAGCGCGCTCGCCCGCCGCATGGCCGACACCCATCCCCACCGTACGCGCGCCTCCGCGCTGCGCCAGCTGGCCCTAGACGTGGAGCAGGACCGGGACGACCTCGTACGGATCATGAACCGGCTGGGCGTACCGGTCCGGCACTACCGCACCTGGCTGGGCGTGGCCGGCGAACGGCTCGCGCGTCTCAAGCCGAACGGCACGCTGGTGCGCCGATCCCCGTTGAGCGATCTGATCGAGCTGGAGACGATGCGCGTCGGCGTCGAGGGCAAGGCCGCGCTGTGGCGGGCGTTGCGTGCCATCGCCGACCAGGACGCACGCCTGGACCCGGACGACCTGGACCGCCTCGCACAGCGGGCCGACGAACAGGCCCGTCTGCTGAACGGATGGCATCACGAGGTCAGCGTCAACGTCCTCGCCCCGCACGGCGCCGGGTACCACCGCTCCGCGCCCACCGGGTGAGGCCGACGACGAGCACCGTACGGGGGCGGAGTGGCAGCTGCCGCCGGTCGTGACGGGTGACGCTCGCGGTCTGAAGCGCCCGGCCCGGAGAGCGAGAATTGAGGGGGACGGACAATGGAGTCCATCGTGATCACCTTGGGAGTAATCCTCCTGTGGAAACCGCGCGGAACGCCAGGGGCGGGAGACTTCGGCCGCGCACTGCGCCGGCCCTGCGACGTCCGAAACGCCGGTGCTCCGATCAGGGCTGTTCGTCCTCGGGCCAGGTGTTGGTGTCCCGGGGCCGGACATACGGTTCCTCGTCCTTCGGAAGGCCGCCCTCGATGGCGCGTTCGCGGGAGAGTTCGGCGTCGAACTCCAGGCCGAGCAGGATGGCGAGGTTGGAGATCCACAACCAGACCAGGAAGACGATGACGCCGGCCAGCGTGCCGTATGTCCTGTTGTAGGACGAGAAGTTCGCGACGTACAGGGCGAACCCGGCCGAGGCCGCCATCCAGAGGGCCACTGCGAGGGCGCTGCCCGGGGAGATCCAGCGGAAACCGCGGTCGCGCACGTTGGGTGCGGCCCAGTACAGCACGGCGATCATGAGCACGATCAGGAGCACCAGGACCGGCCACTTGGCGATCGACCAGACCGTGAGCGCGGTGCTGCCGAGACCCAGGGCCCGGCCGACGTGGTCCGCCAGCGGCCCGGTGAACACGACGATGACCGCGCTGGCCGTCAGCAGCGCCATGAGCAGCAGCGTCAGCCAGAGCCGCAACGAGGTGGTCTTCCACACCGGCCGGCCCTCCCGGATGTCGTACACGGCGTTGGAGGAGCGGATGAACGCGGCGACGTAGCCGGAGGCCGACCACAGGGCGGCCGCCAGGCCCACGACCAGCAGGACCGCGCTGGTGCCGGTGTTGTTCTGCAACTGGTCGACGGCGCTGCGCAGGATGTCCCGGGCCGCGCCCGGCGCGAGCTTCTCCACGTGGTCCAGGACGGCGGTGGTCGCCGACGTGCCGGCCACGCCGAGCACGGAGACGAGGACCAGCAGCGCCGGGAAGATCGCCAGGACGCTGTAGTACGTGAGGGCGGCGGCGCGGTCGGGCAGTTCGTCCTCCAAGAACTCCTTGCCGGTCCGCCGCAGTACCGCCCACCAGGATCGCCGGGGCAATTCGCCGAGTGTGTCAGGGGCGGCCGCCTCCACGCGACGGCTCGGGCCCGGGCGGTTGCCGTCCTCCCCATTGCCGTTCCGGTGTGATCGTCTGAACAAGGGAGTCATGCCGGGCGTCTGTCCGCGATGCCGCCGGCCAACCACGGGGAGACCCGGCGGGCAGGCCGAACTGCTTCGTGTGTCGTTCGGCAGCACCCTGCCGATCAAGGTCCCCGAAGGCCCTCCCGACGACCGGTACGTCGTCCTCTCGGACGTCCTTCCGCCTGGCAGGCCGGCGAGTACGCCGCCGTCCCCGACGGCCGCCGCGCTCGCCCAGCAGTCCACGGCCCTGCTGCCCAGCGCACTGGCCGCCAGGATCATGCAACACGTGGGGGTCGACCGCCTCCACGCCCTCTGCCTCGCCATCGACATCGACATCGTCCGACGGAGCGGGACCATCTCGCTGTCCGGCGAGTACGGCGGCATGACCGACCCGCTTCCCCTGCTCACCGTCGTCGACCGTCGTGCACCCCTCACGCCTTCCGTGCCGGGAGGGCAGCCCTGTGTCCCGGGCCTGCAGGGGCGAAACCCGGGCCGCAGGCCGGCGGTCCGGGTCGCACGCCCGCCGTGCACAGGTCGCGCGGGCCGTCGCGGTGAGGCCACGTCCGCCGCGGCGCGTGGCGGCACCCGCCCCGGGTAGACGCGGTGCAGGCGGGACGACCCGGAGGAGAGCAGACACCATGACCGCCGGAACCACAGCAACAGCGCCGCTGCCGCCCGCGCCACCCCTTCCGGGGCGGCCACCGCCCCGGCCGGCACCGCTTATGCCCGACCTGCCGACTCCCAGAGGCTGTGAGACCCCGCCGACCAGGATCGCCGACGCGGCGGTGCCGGGCTCGCGCCGACACCGCCGGTGAAGCGAAGCCGTTCTCGGGGACCGCTCGGCTGTGCTTTCCGAACCGCGAAGCGGCGGTGCGGTCCACATTGGAGATGATGACGATGGGCAAGATCTTGTACAAGCCGCTCGGCCTGCTGTTCGGCGCACTCGGCGGCGTCGTGGCCGGCGCCGTGTTCAAGCGCCTGTGGGCGGTCCTCGGCCATGAGGAGGAGGCGCCCCGGGCCACCGACGAGGACCGCAGCTGGAGAGAGGTGCTGCTCGCCGCCGCCCTGCAAGGGGTGGTCTTCGCTCTGGTCAAGGCGGCGATCGACCGCGGGGGCGCGGCCGGGGCCCGCCGGCTCACCGGCACTTGGCCCGACTGACCTCCGCCCGGCTCCCTACGCCCGGCGCCCGGTCCAGGCGCGTGGCCCGTGGCAGGCCACTCGTTCGGCCCTGTGACGGCCAGGCGTCAGTAGCGTGCGCGGCGCGGCGTGGTCGACTTTCCTTCGTGGTGTGCGGACGGAGCAGGAGGTGGGCGGGCCTTCAGGGGCGCTCGCCCCGGGCACGCGCCGGGAACTCGAGGACGGCAGCAGGACCGGCTGCGAACAGGCGATCGGTGACAGCGATCTGCCCGCGGCGACCGATGTCCGCCGGGTGCAACCCGCCCCGCCACGCCCCCCGCCTTGCTGAGAGCGCACAACGCCCGGACGACCCGCTGCAAGGGCTGAGGCTGCTCGGCCTCAAGACGTCGGACCTGTGCCGTGAGCGCCACCGTGTGAGGCTTCGTGCGCTCCCTGAACAACGCGAAGTCCGGGAGTGGAGGTGGTGGGGGCGTGGGCTCGGTCTGGTCAGGGGGAGACCGGTCCGGCCCACGCGGCGGGGTACACCTCATGACCCGGGCGGAACGGTACTGGACACCCCCGGGTGGGCACTCCAACGGGGCGATGAGCCGTCGTGTCGGACGGTGCCGGCGGTCGGAGGGCTGGGGTGCTCGTGTCCGGGGCGGCCTGCGGTGAGCACGGTGCCGCTCACCGCGGGCCGGTCTCGTCGGCCTGGCGGGTGGGTCAGGTGTCGGTGGCGGGTTCCTGTCCGGCGTCGCGGCGGAGCTGTTCGTTGATGCGCAGGGCTTCTTCGAGCTGGTCTTCGAGGATGATGATGCGGCAGGCGGCGTCGATGGGGGTGCCCTGGTCGACGAGGTCGCGGGCGCGCATGGCGATCCGTAGTTGGTAACGGGAGAAGCGGCGGTGCCCGCCCTCGGAGCGCAGGGGTGTGATGAGGCCCTGGTCGCCGAGGGCGCGTAGGAAGCCGGGGGTGGTGCCGGTCATCTCGGCGGCGCGGCCCATGGTGTAGGCGGGGTAGTCGTCGTCGTCGAGGGAGTCGGGGGTGTGCGGTCGAATGGTTGCCGTGGTCACTGCACCTCTTCTTGCTGTTGTGTCCGGGGACGCGCTGAGGGGCCCCGGGGCCATAGCGGCTCCCGGGGCCCCGAAGGGTTTTACACCATCTACCGGCTCTGGGGCCGGGTTCCTTATGTCCGCACAGCCCCGTGGGAGGGGGCGTGCGGGGATCGCGTATGCGTGACCGGAAACCACCGTCCTTGCCTTGGGGTCTACGGAGTCCGCCCGGGCTGATTCCTCGCGGGCCGGGCGATCCTGATGGCGCGCTGTCCCTCCATTCATCCTCTGTACTGGCCGGTTACTGCGAACTGCTTGGTCGTGCCAACTACCCGGTACTGCTGTGGCGGTCCCTGGCGGTCCCGCCGACTCCGGCAGCCAGCCCCGTCGCCCGTCCTGCTCAACCTGCTCGGCTTGGAACCCCGCTGCCGGACTCCCGGCACGCGCGCCCGCAGTCTGGGGGCGCCTTCACCGGGATACCGCGTACTGCGACTGCCGGTACCACTCGACTCAGCTTCACCTACGGGTACTGCTCCTGCTGAACCGCGGTACCGCTCGATGGCGGCCCCTGATGCCTGCGGGCCGCCCGGCCCGGCCACCGGCCCTGTCGCCTTACTGCACCAACCCTGGCTTCAGGACCCTGCAACCGTGCCGACCTGCGCACTTCTGTACTGCTGCCCGCCAGTTCATGTCTGGCGGGTACCGATCGACTGCTGTCTACGAGAGAAACACTAACCGCGGTGCACGGCAATGTCTACTCCGGCGGGCATAGATTTTCCGGTGTCGGTCGGGGAGGTAGTCTGCGCCCGCACGCGGTGGAGCGGCCGGTGGCCGCAGCCGCACCAGGACGGAGGGCGCCGCGTCCGGCGGCCAGGACCGCGAGTGAAAGGGAGGAGAGCGGTGGAAGGGCAAGGCCGCGCGGCGGCGCGCACCCCCGACCCCCATACCCAGGCGTCGCTGACCGCGGCCATCGCCGAGGCGGTACGAGACCGGGACGAGCGGGTCCTGCGCCGACTGCTGGCACGTTTCGCCGAACAGGCCGCCCTCACGGACCTGCCCGCCCTGCGGGACGCCCTCGACGCCCACGGTCAGCATGGCGACCGCCCCGCGCGCGCATGCCCACCCGGGGCCGGCTCCGAACCGTGACCAGCGGCACGCGCGCGGTGGCCCAAAGCGCGTCCGTGCTCGTATACGCCCCTGGCATGCGCCCTGCGAGTGCGGCCTGAGGTGCGGCATCTGCTCTGCGGGACTGGAGAGTTGGGGAACCGTATGGAGGGCAACGAACTGAAGGACCTGGGAGAGGTGTTCCGGCAGCTTGCCCAGCGATCGAATGTCGCAGTCCATTCCAGCGCCAAGCTGCTCGGTGAGGTGGAGGCGGTCGCGGCGAAGGACGACGAGGAGCGGGCGGCGAAGGAACTCGATGCACTGCGCCGCAAGCCCGGCCTCCAGCCCGTCCCGGTCAAGGAGCTCGGCGACGGGGTCCAGCTGACGCCGTGGGAGGTGTTGCACACCCTCGGGTGGGCGATCGCGCTTTCGCGGCGTGGCGCCGGCCGCGGGCTCGCGGAGCACTGGGGCCGCCTCACGTGCAGCCAGGCCCTGGAGGGCGCTCTCGGCACCTTCATGGCGCTGTCGGCCGAGGGTCGCGACACCGCGGACCACTACAAGGCTCTCCAGTCCGACGAGCTCGGTGTCGGCTTCGCACTCGCCCTGGCCGAGTCCGTGCTGACCAGGCGCTATCCGGATCACAGCGTGTCCATCGTTCCCGCCGACACCGCACTTCGGGCCGGATTCGCCGTGACCGGAAGGGACGCCGGGACATCCGTCGGCTACCGCCACCGGCCGCAGTACTTCGCCGAAGTGTGGAAGCCCGGCCAGCCGTCGCGGGTCTTCCCGATCGTCTGCAAAGGTGACCACAGCGGCGCCTCCGCCTCCCACACCCAACTGGCCTCCGCGTCGGTCCATGCCGACGCCGTGCGCATCGGGGGTGGACCGACACACCCGCCCTGATCTTCAGCACGGAACTGCCCGTCGACGGGTCGATGACCGTCCATGCCCTCCAGCCGCGGGGCAACGGCGGCAAGCTCACCCATCCCGGAAGTTGAGGCGAGCTCGACCGCGACCCGCGCCCGAAGGATGGCCAGGCCCGGGTTCTCCGGGTCCTCGCGCCCCCGGTCGGCGAGCACGGTGGACCGGCGGCCACCAGTGCCAGCACCTGCGTACGAGAGGTGCGACGCTCCCAGGCCTCGCCAGTTGCCGCCAGCAACCGGCCGGTCGACCACCAGCGCCCCACCCGCAGGTCGTCCACCGCAGCCCGCAACGCATCTTCCAAGCCAGCAGGGTGATACAGCGGCCGGGTAGACGCGGTGATCCTGGGGCCGCTCCTCCCGGCACTGGCAACCTGCTCCACGCCAGCCTCCCGCGACTCGCCGTCGCGGCCAGCCGGGTGCTGTACCAATTGGCTCGGCTGTGGGGCGGATGCGGTGTTCAACGGCCTACCTCCCTCGTGGCGGATATGGTTCGAAGACTTGCCGGCCACCCGTGCCACCGCTCAAGATCGGGGGGTTGGTGGAAGCGGTCGATTCCGGCGTTACGGCAGGAACAGGCCCGGCTGGCTGGCATGTCGAGGTCCCGACAGACGTGATCGCTTTCAGCCGCGGCAACTGCCTGCCGCAGCAGGCGGACCGCTGCGGGACATTCTTCAACCGGCCGACGCCGCTGCGCTGAGTACTGGCCGTCGGCCTGCCGGCCGGTGCCGTCGCCACCGGCTGGACGATCACCGCGGCCTCGCCCTGCTCGCGCCGGTGCTGCTGCGGCCCGCCGCCGGCCCGCCGATCGTCCGCCAGAACACCCTCAACGCCAGGCGCCGAACCGCCGCCACCGTCACCCCGGGGGTGGTGGCGGCGAGGCTGGTCGCGGCCGTGATGAGCATGCGGGGCGCCGGCGACCAGGCCCGGGCGCGGACCCACGCCGCCGCGGTGGTCCCCCCGAGGACGGGGGCTGCTGGACCGCCCGACCGTCGCCGCGCTCGCGGGCTCGCCGACCGGGCTGGGCGACGACTTCCCGGTCGTCGACGAGCATGCCGCCCGCAGTGACGATCAGCAGCCGGTGCGGCGGGGCGGGGCCGTCAGGCTTGCGCCTGCCGCCAGTTCGTGATCCGCGCGGATCCGCGCAGGTCCGCGCCGCGGTGGGTGAGCAGGGCCATGTCCTCGGGCAGGGGCGAGCCGGTGACGGGCCAGTAGATGCGCCGGGGGGAGCGCCGCAGCGGCCAGTCGCGGGGGCTGATGATCCGCCAGCGGGTCAGCGTCCCGATGAAGAACGGGTCGGCGGCGATCCAGTGCCCGCCCACCCTGAGCTCGATCCACATGTGGCGCAGCGGGAGCGGGGCGGCCATCACGAAACCGCTGGCGATCCGGCACTCGACGGCGGACCTCCGGGCGTGGTCGAGGAGCAGCCGGTTGGCCAGGCGGCAGTCCGCCAGGCCGGTTTCGGTGGCGAAGCCGAGGTCGCCGGCGAGGTCGGTGGGGATGAGGTGGAAGGTCAGCCGCGCAGCGGATTCGAAGAGCGGGAGCAGCGAGTCGTCGAAGTGGTACTCGTCGGCCGGCAGCGTGACTCGCCGCACGAAGGCCCCCGGTGACGTCCGGTGGAGGCCGTCCGCCTCCCCGGGCGCGGGGAGGAGCAGCCGGCCGGGGCCGAACTCGCAGTCGCCGGGGTGGCCCGGATCCGGGCAACGGGCCGTCACTTGGAGGTGGTACGCGTCGTCGAACCGGCCGAGGTCCCGGTCGTAGGTGTGGCCCAGCGCCCGCATCAGCAGCCAGTTGGGCGCGTTGAGCTCCAGCGCGTTGGTCAGGTTCTCCAGGTCGAAGACGTCGAACCAGCGCTCCCCGTCCCGGTCGCGGTGCGGGAAGCCGAGTTCCAGCAGTTCGTCCAGCAGCGGCCGAGGGACCCGGTAGACCGTCAGCACCATGTCCGACGGGACCTCGAAGTTCCGGTACCGGTCCGGGATCCACCGGGTTCGCTCCACCACCTGGGCGGTCGTCTGGACCGTCACGGCCGCTCGTCCCCGACGGCCGGCGCGGCGTCCGCCGTCCCGTCGGTCAGCTTCCGGTGGCGCGCGTCGACCGCGTCGGCGAAGCCCGTCAGCAGGAGGCGGCCGAGGTCGGCCAGCGTCGGGTGGTCGAACACCACCACCGGTTCCACCTCCACGCCGTACGTGTCACCGATCCGGCCGGTCAGCTGGACCAGGGAGACGGAGTCGAAGCCCAGCTCCATCAGGTCGGCCGACAGGTCGACGTCGGCGGGGTCGATCAGCAGGAAGCCGCAGGCCGCGAGCCGCAGGTCGCTCTCGACCAGCGCACGGCGGCCGTCGGTTCCGGCCCGGCCGTCGGTTCCGGCCCGGCCGTCGGTCCCGCCCGGCCCGCCCGGCCCGCCCGGCCCGCTCGGCGTGGTGCGGGCGGGCGGCACCGTCGCCGCCGGGGCGGCGGGCTGGAGATCGGTGGTCCGTGCGGGCTCCCGGGCGGCCTGGACCCAGTAGGGCACCGGCTCGAACGGGTAGGGGGGCAGCTCGACCCGGGCGGGCGGGCGGCCGGCCCAGAGCCGGGACCAGTCGATCGGGGTGCCGTCCACCCACAGGTCCGCGAGCCTGCCGAGCCGGCGCTTCGCCAGCAGGGAGTCGACGTACGCCTGCCCGTCCTCGTCGTCCAGCAGCTCGCCGGGGGCGCGGTCCGGGTGCAGACGGCCGGTGCGGACCGAGGGGGTCCGGTCACCGTCGGCGAAGGCGGTCAGGGCTGCTCGGACCGAGGCCGTGTCGGCGGCGGTCACGGCCAGTCGCACCGGGAGCTCCCGGCGTCCCGTCTGGGTGCTGTGCGCCAGCGCCGCAAGGTCGTCCGGCTGGCCGGGATCCGCCAGCTGCCGGGCTAACGCGGCTGCCAGGTGCCGTAGTTGGGGTTCTGTGCGGGCGGAGAGCAATACCAGGTGAGCCGACTCGGCGGGCTCGGCCGGCTCGCCCGTCGGATCCGGGGGTACGGACTGGTACTCCTCCACGACCAGATGGACGTTGGCGCCACCTGCGCCGAAGGAGCTGACACCGGCCCGCCGCGGGCCGTCGGCCGGCCAGTCCTCCAGGGCGCGCGGGAAGCGCAGCGCCGAGGATTCGACGATCTTCGGGTTGAGGGTCGCCACCTGTGCGTTCGGGGCGATCTGGCGATGCTTCAGCTGTAGCAGGACCTTCGTCAGGCCGGCGATGCCGGCGGCTCCCTCAAGGTGCCCGATGTTGGCCTTGATCGAGCCGACGGCGCACGGGGCCCGCGGTGCCCGGTCCGGGGCGAGCGCCCGGACCAGCCCGGCCGCCTCCAGCGGGTCGCCCAACCCGGTTCCGGTGCCGTGGGCTTCGACGTAGGAGACGGATCCCGGCGTGACCCCGGCGGCCCGCAGCGCGGCGGCCACCACCTCCGCCTGCCGGGCCGGGTTGGGCACCGCGTAGCCCGAGGTCCGGCCGGCCGCGTTGAGCGCGGTGCCCTTGATCACGCCCCAGATGCGGTCGCCGTCCGCCACTGCCGCGGCGAGGGGCTTGAGCAGCGCGGCTCCGACCCCCTCACCCGGCACGTATCCGTCGGCGGCCGCGTCGAAGACCTTGCAGGCCTCGTCGGAGGAGAGCATGCCCGCCGCGGCGAGGCCGGCTAGGTGCGCGGGGTGGAGGATCAGGTTCACCCCGCCGACGATCGCTGTGCGGCACTCCCCGCTGCGCAGGCTCTGCACCGCGAGGTGGACGGCGGTGAGCGAGGAGGAGCAGGCCGAGTCGACCGCGAAGCTCGGGCCGTGCAGGTCGAAGAAGTAGGAGACCCGGTTGGCGATCGACCACGGCGCGGAGTTGGCCCCGGTCAGTCGGCCGGACGGCCAGGCGGTGGCGCCGATCCGGCCGTAGGTGGCGTTCATCGTCCCGACGAAGACACCGGTCGAGGGCTCGTGCGTGGTCGGGCCCAACTGGCCGGCCTGCTCCAGGAGGTGGAAGCAGGTCTGGAGGAAGAGCCGCTCCTGGGGGTCCGTGTTCACCGCGTCGACCGGCAGGATGTTGAAGAACTCGGCGTCGAACTCGGCCACCCCGTCGATGAAGGCGCCCCAGCGCCCGCGGCTCGGGCCGGGCTGTCCGGGGTGCGGGTCGGCGAACTCGCGCCAGTCCCAGCGGTCCGCCGGCACCTCGCCGATACTGGACACGCCGTCGCGCAGGTTCCGCCAGAGCGTCTCCAGGTCGGGCGCGCCCGGGTAGCGCCCGGTCACCGCGATCACCGCGATGTCGTCGGTGGACCCGGCGGACCCGGCGGACCCGGTCGCCGGGGCGTCCACGGCAACGGCCGGCTCCGGGCGCGGGTGGTCCGGCGTTCGGCTCGGTCCGGGCGGCGGTGGGAGCACTCGGCGCAGGCCGTCGGCGCGCTCGGCGAGGAGGTAGCGGGCCAGGTCGTCGACGGTCCGGTGCTCGAACATGAGGGTGGTCGGGATCTCGCCGAGGTCCTGGTCGAACCGCAGGGTGATGTTCAGCCGGGTGAGCGAGTCCATGTCCAGCTCCCGCAGTGCGTCGGGGCCGGTCAGGTCCGCCGCCGCGCCGCCGACGACGGCCGCCACGACCTCTCGCACGTACGACCGCACCGACGGGAGCGGTAGCGGCTGCCCGGGTTCGACCGGGTCGGCGGCTCGGGATTCGCGGGGCATGGTGGTCCTTTCCTCTCGGCACGGTCACGGCCCTGCCGGACACGGTGCGGGGCTCGGGTCAGCGCAGGGTGGACCGGATCGCGGCGAGTTCGTCGACGGTGCCGAGCACGGTCCGCCGCGGCACGCCGAAGTCGACCAGGCAGGCCACCTCGTCGGCGCCGGCGGCGAAGGCGCTGTGCAGGACCGCGAGCGCCTCCTCCCGGTCGCCGATCAGCGACCGGCCCCGCAGGTAGCGCTGCACCGCGAAGTCCAGGCCCTTGTCGACCGTCCGCTGGTCGCTGCGGGCCTCCTGCTGGCTCGCGTAGCCGGCCAGGTAGCGGCGGAGCGGCTGCTCGGCCTCGCTGCGGATCTGCTGCCCCGGGGTCCCGATGGCGGCGTGCGCCATCACCGACACCCGGCCCGTCCCGCCGTGGTGCTCCGCGAAGGCGGCACGGTAGCGCGCGATCCGCTCCGTGAGCTGGGTGGTGGTGAAAGCGCCGTAGCCGGTGAGGACTCCGGCGCCGATCCGGCCGGCGTACTCGAAGGTCTCGGGGCTGCCGGCGGCGGTGACCCAGTGGGGCAGCACGGCCTGGACCGGTCGCGGGTAGGAGCGCACGGCGTACCGTTCGCCGAGCGGGCCGGTGCGGAGCACCTCACCGCCGGCCCACAGCTCGCGCACGGTCCGCAGGTTCTCGTCGGCCAGCGCGGCCCGGTCCTGGTAGGCCTGCGGCGACAGCACGAAGTCCCGCGGGTTCCAGCCGGCGGCCGAGGCGATCTCCACCCGCCCGCCCGACAGGTTGTCCACCACCGCCCACTCCTCCGCCACTCGGAGCGGATCGTGCAGCGGGAGCACCACGCTGCCCGCGCGGATCCGGATCCGCCGGGTGGCCACCGCCACCGCGGCCGCCACCACGGACGGGTTCGGGTGGGCGCCGCCGAACGGCGTGAAGTGGCGCTCGGGGAGCCAGAGGAAGTCGAGCCCCGCGTCGTCGGCGGCCCGTGCCGCGTCGAGCAGCAGCCGGTAGCCCGCGGCGTCGTCGGCGGCGCCGTCCTGCAGGGCGGAGAAGAAGTACAGCCCCAGCGAGCGCTCGCCACGGTCCGCCGCCATCAGACCGCCCCGCCCGCGGCCTGCAGGTTCTGGCCGGACAGCCACCGCGCGTCGGGGCCGACCAGGAAGCCGACCACGTCGGCGATGTCCTGCGGCAGCCCGAGCCGGCCGAAGGCGCTCGCCCGGCGCCACTGCTGCAGTACCTCGGGGCGGACGCCGGCCGTCACCTCCGCGGTCTCCACGCCACCGGGCGACACGGTGTTGACGGTGATGCCGCGCCGGGCGAACTCCTTCGCCGCGACCCTGGTCAACTGGTCGAGTGCCGCCTTGCTCGCCGAGTAGGCGGCTTGCGACGGGTGCGCCAGCGCGGTGGCGGTGGAGGAGATGTTGACGATGCGCCCGCCGTCCCGGAGCCGGTGGGCGGCCTGCTGGATGGCCAGGAACGGAGCCTTGACGTTGAGTGCCATGATCCTGTCGAAGTCCTCCTCCGTGGTGTCGGCGAACTTGCCCCGGAGCATGGTGGCGGCGTTGTTCACCAGGATGTCGATCCCGCCGGTGAGTTCCTCGGCCTCGGCGAAGAGGCGCGCCACCGCGCCGGGCCGGGTCAGGTCGGCCCGCACGGGGTGGACCAGGCCGCCCGCTGCTGCCAGGCGGGCCGCCAACGCCGCGGCCGCGTCCGCGTCCTGGCGGAAGCCGACCACCACCACCGCGCCGTCACGGACCAGGCGCTCGACGATCCCGCGGCCGACACCGCGCGAACCACCGGTCACCAGGGCGGACTTGCCGGTCAGCGGCGCCGGCGCCGGGCGCTGCGCCCCCGGCCGGCCGGCCCCGGTTTCCTCGACGTCCTTCGCACCCGTCACCTGCTCCACCCTTCCGAGTCACCCGTGCGGCGCACCCCGGAGGCCGGCGGTCCGCCTGCCTCGGCGGCGCGTGCTGCGGGATGCGATTCGATTCCACGGGAATCCGGGAATCCGGCACGGGAATTCCGATTGCCCCGTTGTTGCGGCATTCCGGAAATTCCCCTTCGCGCGGCGCGCCCGGGGCCGGGGCCGGAAGTCACGATAGATGATCGGGGTCGTCCTGTCGATGGCCCGCATCGCGAGCCGTGCCGCGGGCCATTGGCCCGAAATGCCTGAAGCGGCTCGGCCGGCGGCCCCGAATCAATCCTTGCAATTCAGGAACGAACTGCTAATCTCGATCCCAACTTCGAGGAGAAGGGGGGTGGAAGAAATGTCCGTCGCACTCGTCGAGGAGACCCGGACGGCGCTGACCGTCGAGGAGATCGCGGACTTCGAGGCTTGGATCACTGAGCTGGAGGAGGCCGACGAGCGCAAGTTCACCATGGGGAAGCCGTAGTGGTGACCGGCGAATTCCTTCGCCGGCGCTGACGCGTCCCACCGCCGGCCGTGCTTCCGTGACGGGAATCCCCGCGCGGAAGCACGGCCGGCGCGGCCCGGTGCACGGGCCCGGAGAGCAGAATTCCGCCGGAATATCCCGGGCGTCTGTCATCGACATCGGCGAGGCCTCGGAATTGACGAGGCCAAGGAATTCACGGGGCTCCGGCCAGGCTGCGCAGTGCGAGCCGGTCGATCTTTCCGCTGCCATTGGCCGGAAGGGAATCCAGCCGTACCCAGCGGCGCGGGACGAATGCCGCGGGCAGGGCGGCGCGCAGGGCGTCGGACGCCGTGTCGCGCGAAACCCCCGGTGCCGCGACGAAGAACGCGACGAGCCCCGCCGTACCGTCCTGGACCTCCGCCAGGACGGCGCACCCGAGCACGCCGGGGAGGGCCGAGAGGGCCGCCTCGACCTCGTCCAGTTCGATCCGGACCCCGCCGATCTTGACCTGCCGGTCGGTCCGGCCGAGGCAGTGGGCGATCCCGTCGGCGAACCGCGCGAGGTCGCCGGTGCGGTAGAGCCGCCCGGTGCGCGAGGCCGGGTCGAACCCGTCGGCGTAGAAGGCCGCCGCGGTGCGCTCCGGATCGTGCAGGTAGCCCGCGCTGACGGCGTCGCCGCCGACCCAGAGCTCGCCCGCCTCGCCGGGTTCCGCGGCGCGCCACGCGCCGTCCTCGTGGACCAGGAGGTAGAGGACGACGCCGGGAGCCGGTCGCCCCACCGGCAGCAGCGGTGCGGCCAGGTCGTCGGCGGTGATCCGGTGGAGCACCACGTCGTCCGAACACTCCGTCGCCCCGTAGGCGTTGACGAGCTCGACGTGCGGGAGCAGCCGCAGGGCGGCGCCGGCGATCCCGGGGTCGAGCCGCTCGCCGGTCGAGACGAGGCAGCGCAGCCGCGCGAACTCCCGGCCTGCGCCGCGCCGCGCGGCCTCCCGCACGGTCCAGTCGATCGCGGTCGGCACCAGCTCCAGGACAGTGACCCCGGTGCGCTCGACGGTCGACGCCAGGCGCCGGGCGAACCGCTGGTCGGCGTCCGTGACGATCACGACCGTGGCGCCGACCAGCAGCGGCGCGAGCATCTGCCACACCGAGATCACGAAGGCCGGCGGGGCGGTGAAGGCCACCCGGTCCGCGCCGGTCAGCTGCAACCGGCCGACCAGGAACCGCAGGTTGTTCAGCATTCCGAGCTGGTCGACGATCACGCCCTTCGGGCCGCCTGTGCTCCCGGAGGTGTGGATGACGTAGCGGGGCTCGTCGCCCGCGGCCACCCGCGCCGGTGCGAGTCGCTCGCCCGGCTGCGCGGCGGCGGGCGGCGGGAACACCAGCAGGGGGACGGCGGTGCCGGCCGCCGCACGGGCGGCGGTCACCGACGTGGCGTCGGCCGTGTCGGGCACCAGCACGCAGTGCGGCCCGGCGGTGCGGAGCACCGCCTCCGCCCGGGCCTGCGGCCAGTCGGGGGCGAGCGGGAGGTAGGCCGCGCCCAGGCTCTCGATGGCGAGGAACGCCGCGATGGTGTCGGTGCTGCGGGGGCCGGCCACGGCGACCCGGCTCCCGGGGGTACAGGACCCGGCTGTCAGGACCGCCCGCAACTGATGGACCCGGTGAGCGAGTTGCCGGTACGTGGTGGTCCCGGCGTCCGACACGGCGGCCACCCGGTCCGGGTCCCGCTCCGCCCACTCCCGCACGTGGGCCCAGACGCCGGTCGAGGGGTCGGTCCGGGGGAGCGGTGAGCGCAGCGCCCTCGCCCGGGCCGCGTCGAGGGTGCCCGGGTGCAGCGGCAGCCGGGCCAGGGCACGGGCCGGCGGCCGGGGGGCGTCGGGGAGTTCGGGCCGCACCGGCCTCAGCCCCGCCCGCCGGCGGCCACCAGCGCCTGCCAGAGCGCCCCGGGGCTCGCGAAGGTCTCCATGGCCAGGTACTCGTCGGGGAGGACCAGCCCGTACCGCTCCTCGATCCGGCTCAGCAGCACCACCATGCGCATCGAGTCGAGGCCGGCCGCCGGGAGGTCGAGGTCGGCGTGCAGCGCGGGCCCGGCCGGCAGGTCCACCAGGGTGGCCCGGAGCAGTTCCTCGAACGCCGGGTCCCACGGCGGGGTGATGTCCGCTTCCAACGTCACTGCGATACCTCGTCTCTGAGCGGTGCAGCCGAGCAGGACAGGATTTGAGAGCGTTCACGTGAGCGTTCACGTGGATCAGAGTCTCACCCATGCCCTGAAATGTTGTCAACAACTGTCAGCCGGTCCGTTCGTGGGCGTAGTTCGGGATTCGAGGGCGGCCACGGAGGGAATGGCCGGCCGCGTATGCTGGTGCTGCGTCGACGACGTCGCAGCCCGTGCCAGAGGGGCGGTGTCCGGCCGCTCGCCAGGAGTTCCAGTTGAAGAGTTCGCCCCAGTTGAAGACTTCGCGTGCGGGAGTCTTCGAGCCGACCGCTCGGCGCGTCACCATCGAGGACGTGGCGCGGGCCGCCGGAGTGTCCCGGCAGACGGTCTCCCGTGCGACCAACGACAAGGGCGAGATCGACCCGGCCACGCGGCAGCGGGTGCTCGACGTCGCCAGGTCGCTCGGCTACCGCCCGAACCGCTTCGCGCGCGCCATGGTGCGGCAGGAGACCGTCACCCTCGGCCTGCTGCTGCCCAACATCACCAATCCGTTCTTCCCCGAGGTGGCGAACGGCATTCTGGAGTCCGCCGCGGAGCGGGGCTGGCACGTCGTCATCCAGCAGACCGGTGCCACGCCCGAGGGCGAGCAGGTGGGTCTGGACCTGTTCGCCGGTCAGGCCGACGCGTTCGTGGGCTATCTGGAGTTCGACGAGTCGGTGCGCCGGGCGACGGAGATCGGGATTCCGTTCGCCCTGTTCGGCTATGAGGGCTCGGGCAGCGCGGCGGCCGCGGTCAACCGGGTGGACATCGACCTCGGCAGCGGTCTGGCCGCGGCGATCCGTCACCTGGTCGGGCTCGGCCACCGCGAGATCGGGATACTGGACGCGGGCCGGCCGGTCGAGCCGGGCGGCACTGTCAGCCCGCGCGGGCGGATCATGCTCGACCTGCTCCGGGAGGCCGGACTCGCCGCGGACCCCGGGTGCCTGCAGCGCGCAGCCAACTCGGTCGCCGGCGGGGAGCGCGCCGTCGCCCGGTTGGCCGAGGAGCGGCCGGGCGTCACGGCGGTGCTGGCCTACAACGACATCGTCGCGGTCGGTGCGGTGCGCGGGCTGCGCGCGCTCGGCCGGTCGGTGCCGGACGACTGCGCCGTCGCCGGCTTCGACGGCCTGGGGCTGGCCGAACTCGTGGAGCCCACGCTGACCACCCTGTACGTGGACAAGCGGAGCCTCGGCGCCGAGGCGGTCCGGCTGGTCGCGGCCGAGTTCGGGCGGTCCGATCGCGGGCCGTCCGATCGCGAGCCGCGGGTGTCCGTGGTCCGTCCCGAACTCGTGGTCAGGGCATCGACGGCGGGCGCGGCGGTCCCGGACTGACCCCGCCCCGGCCCGCAGGACCCGGCCGGTGCAGCCGCCCGGTGCGCCGCGCCGTCACCCGCACCGCGGCGGGCCGCCCGTCGTGGGTGAGCAGCGGGACGTGCGAGCGGAACTCCGCTCCGGTCCGCCACAGGAGTTGGCGCGGCGAACCGCGGACCGGCCAGTCCTGCGGGTCCAGCACGCCCCACCCGTGCAGCGTGGCCAGGAAGAACGGGTCCGCGGCGGCCCAGCCGTCCCCGGTGCGGACCTCCAGCCAGGAGTGCGGGGCCGGGAACGGCAGACCCAGGAAGAAGCCGCAGGCCGGGCGGGTCGCGATGCCCGCCTCCTCGGCCACCCGCAGCAGGCACCGGGTGGCCAGCCGGCACTCGGCCAGCCCGGTCTCCCGGACGAAACCGGGGTCGCCGGCGAGCGGCCAGCGGACCTTGTGGAAGGTCAGCTCCGCGGCCGCGGCCACCAGCGGTTCGATCGCCGCGCCGAAGTCGTGCCGGCTGTCCGGGGTGTCCACCCGCACGGTGAGCGAACCGTCCCCGGGGACCGCCCCGGCCAGGGCCGGCGTGGCCGGGACGAAGCGGCAGCGGGCGGCGTGCCCGGGGGCCGGGCAGGTCCAGCGCAGGGTGATCTCGTAGCGGCTCCCGGTCAGCGCGGCGGGGGCGCGCATCGACCTGGCCCAGAGCTCCAGGGCACTGCGGTACGGCGAGGGCAGGCCGAGCAGGTTGGTGGTGTTCTCCAGGTCCATCGGATCGAGGAACAGCCGCCCGTCGCGCCGTTCGTGCGGGAGCCCGAGGTCGAGGAGCTCCTGGAGCAGTGCGTCCTGGAGGCCGAACACCGGGGCGTCGCGGGCGGCCTCGGCGATGAAGGTCCGGTACCGGTCCGGGACCAGGCGGGCCCGCTCGACCGCGACGGCCGGACGGGTGTCAGGGTGCACGGTTCGCCTCCCGAACGAACTCGACGGGGACGACCAGTGCCGGGTCGCTGCGGGTCCGGTGGTGCAACCGGTCGACCAGCGCGTCGAGTTCGGCGGGGCGCAGCTCGACCGGGAGCAGCGCCACCAGGCGTTCCCGGTCCGACCCGCGCCCCCTGACCAGCACCCGGACGCCGTCCGGGAGGCCCAGCTCGGCCGCCACCGCCCGCGCGGCACGCGACGCGTCGACCACGCCGTTGCGGTACGGCACCAGGTCGGTGCCGACCGGTCCTCGGCGCCGGGCGTTCGCCAGCTGGTCGGACCAGCCGTGCGGGACGCCCTCGGCCAGCTCCCGGGCGAGGGACTCCAGACCGGCCAGCAGGTCCTGGGCAGCGGGCAGCGGGATGACGGCCTCGTTCGACTCCAGCTCCAGGATCATCAGGCCCGCGGCGGCGTCCGGGACGGCGAGCAGGTAGCTGAGCGCGGGGTCGGCCGGGTCGGTGGGGTCGCTGCGGAACCGTTCCACGGGCCGCTGCGCCGGCTCCGCCCGCTCCGGGGCCGGCGCATCGGGGAACGGTTCCAGCACCATGTAGTTGTACTCCAGCCGGAACCGGGTGTTGCCGCCCGTGCTGCGCTGGTGCTCCTCCAACAGGGCCCGCAGCTCCCGGACGTCGTGGTCGCAGTTGCGCAGCAGCCCGCCGGTGGCCGCGCGGGCCGCCGCCATCAGGGCGGCCTCGTCGGCTTCGCGCGGTACCGCCACGGCACACGGGTAGCGCAGCGCGCAGCAGTGCACGGCCGACGGGTAGGCGAACCGGTTGGAGCTGATCACGCAGATCACGCAGGTGTCCAGGCCGGTGTAGCGGCCCATGACGAAGCTGTAGAGCCCCAGCAGCACCTGGGCGGGGAGCAGGTGGTGACGGTCCGCCAGCACCTTCACCGAGCCGTACAGGCTCCCGGACGTGAAGGTCGCGGTGTAGCTGCTGTCGCGGCGCCGGTCGTCCAGCACGGGCAGTTGGCTGGGCGGTGCGGCCCGGAGCACCTCGCGCCAGCGCGCCAGCCCGGTGCTCCGGCCGGCGCCGGCCCACTGGGCGAGCGCGGTTTCGATCGGCTGCGTCACCGGGCCCGGCACGGGCGGTGGCGCGCCGTCCCGCAGGGCCTCGACGAGCTCCACCAGCTGCCGGTGCAGCAGTTGGCTGGTCCGCAGGTCGGCGACCACGTGGTGGAGGACCGCCAGCACCTCGCGGGCGGCCGCGCGGTCGCTGAGCACCTCGAACTCGACCGGGGGCTCGGCCGCCACGTTCATCGGCCGGTGGCAGGCGCGGTCGGCCAGGGCGGCCGACCACTCCTCGCCCGCCCCGGGCGGGAGGTCCCGCAGGGTGATCCGCTCCCGGCCGGGGCGGTGCACCAGCTGAACGGGTGCTCCCGAGGCGTCGCGGGTGAAGGTGCTGCGCAGCACTTCGTGCCGCCGCACCAGGATCCGCAGTGCCTCGCGCACCGTCTCCGGCGCGACCCGGTCCGGCAGCGGCCAGCGCATCGCGAGGACCCGGGTCCAGGTGCGATCGGGTGCGCGGTCGGCGATCTCTTCGAGCTCAACCAGCTGGGCGAGTTGACCGAGCGTCATCGGCCCGATCCGCTCGACTCCGCCGGTGGCGCCGTCCGCCGGCAGGCCCATGGCCCCGGTCACCACGCGACCGGGAGGCCGCGGACCCCGTAGACGAGGTCGTCGTGACGGTAGGCCAGGTCGTCCTCGGCGATGTCGAGCCGCAGGCCGGGCAGCGCGGTGAAGATCCGCTCCAGGGCGATGGTCGCCTCCAGGGTGCCGAGGCCCCCGCCCAGGCAGCGGTGGATGCCGTGGCCGAAGCTCAGGTGCGGGTTGGCGGGGCGGTCGATGTCGAACTGCTCGGGGTGCCGGAAGACCGCCGGGTCCCAGTTCGCCGAGTGCAGGTGGAGGATGACGAACTCGCCCTTGCGCAGCGTCCGGCCGGCCAGCTCGATGTCCTCGGTGACGGCGCGCACCGGACCGTGCTGGATCACCGTCCAGTACCGCAGGCTCTCCTCGACCGCGGCGGCGGCCCAGCGGCGCGGGTCCGTTCGCAGCCGTTCCGTCAGCGCCGGGTCCCGCAGCACCGCCAGGACCGTCATCGAGGTGACGGCCGCGGTGGCGTCCAGGCTGGCCGCGAGCAGCAGGGTGGCCGCGCCGACCACGTCCTCCCGGCCGAGGCCTGCGGTACGCGCGTTGGCGAGCAGCCGGGAGAGCAGGTCGTCGCCGGGCTCCCGGTCCCGTGCGTCCAGCAGCTCGCCGAGGAAGCGCCGCATCCGCTCTCCCGCGACCAGCCGCTTGGCCAGCGACCCGTCGTGGGTGGCCCGGGCGTTGATGCACTGCCGCACGAAGCCCTCGTAGTCGTCGGTGACGCCGTAGAGGTAGCCGGAGACGTAGCAGGGCAGCAGGTCGGCGAACTCCTTGACCAGGTCGCCCGAGCGGCGGCCGTCCGCGGTGAACCGGTCGAGCAGCCGGTCCACCAGCTGCTCGACGGCCGGCCGGCGGGCGGCCACCGCGCCGGCGCTGAACTCCCGGCTCAGCAGGTTGCGGACGCGCTCGTGCTCCGGCGGGTCCATCGAGAGGAAGACGCCGGGCCGCTGCCGGCCGTAGGAGAGCGGGATCTGCGGGTAGCCCTCGACGGTGGCGTCCGAACTCAACCGGCCGTTGCCGAGCAGCGCCCGCACGTCGGCGTGCCGGGTGACCAGCCAGGCCCGGCCCCCGTAGGCCAGGTCGACCTCGATCGGTCCGCCGTCGTGGCCCTCGGGGCGGTAGGCGCCGGGCGGGGCGACGGGGTTCTCCCGCGCGGCGGGGAACCGCACCGGGCAGGTGGCCGGTGCTTCGGTGCTCTCGGTGATGCTCACTCGCACGCTCCTCGGTCGAGTTCTGTGGCCGTGCCGGGCCCGGGCCGGGGATCCGGGTGGTCGAGCCCGGAGATGTAGTCGCGCAGCCGGATCGTCGGGGTCCAGCCCAGGGCGCGGGCCTTCGAGAAGTCCGACGCGCTGCGCACGCGGTCGCCGCGGCGGGCCGGGATCATGGACACCGGGCCGCCGAACATCCGGGCGACGTCGATGATCCGGTGCTCCTCGCCGCGGCCGAGCAGGTAGCCGTCCCCCGCACCGCGGGCGGCGCACACCAGCAGCCCGGAGACGATGTCGTCCACGTGGGTGAAGTCGCGCAGCTGGGAACCGGGTTCGACGACGGTCAGGTCGACGCCCCGGCGCCGCTGCTCCTCGAAGACGCCGATGACCGTCGCATACGGTCCCTGGCGGATCTGCCGTGGTCCGTACACATTGTAGAAGTACGTGATGACGTAGTCGAGTTCGTACCAGCGGGCGGTGTTGCGGATGTACTCGACGTTCTTCGCCTTCATCCACGCGTACGGGCTTGAGTGCTCGTCGTGGGGTGGTTGGCCGAACCTCGTGCTCGACCCGGCATAGACCAGCCGGGCGCCGTGCCGGCGGCAGAAGTCGACGACCTCCTTGGTGCCGTGCAGGTTGGACCGCCACACCAGGTCGAGGTCGTCGAAGGAGCTGTCGACGCGGGAGTACTCGCCCAGGTGGAAGACCGTGCCGGGGGAGAGCAGGCCGTTCTCGGCCCAGAGGCGGCCGAGTTCCCCGGTCTCCCCGGTCAGGTAGCGCGCCCGGGGATCGTCGGTGTGGTTGTCCGTGGACCCGGTGGCGTACGAGTCCACGGACACCACGAGCGCCTCGGGGCGGTCGCGCAGCAGCGCCTCGACGAGGTGGCTGCCGATGAAGCCGGCACCGCCGGTGACCAGGACCAGCTCCCCGCTCATGGCCGGCGCCTGTCGGAGGAGGCCACCAGCCGCTCGTAGGCGCGCGCGAGGCGGCGCTTGGCCGCGAAGTAGTCGTCGACCCGGACCCGGCGGTACGCGTGCCCGGCCACCGGGTCGCCCGGTCCCGCCAGCGGGGTGACGATCGTGGCCGGGCCCGGCTGGTGGAAGTAGGCGAGCGAGAAGCGGTCGCCGGCGGGGTGGCCGGCCGGCGGGCCGGCCACCCGGTGCACGGCGCTGTGCCAACGCCCGCCGGTCCAGTGCGCCATGAGGTCGCCGACGTTGATCACGAACGCCCCCGGGACCAGCGGCACCTCGTGCCAGGCCCCGTCGCGGTCCAGGACCTGCAGCCCGGTGGCGGCCTGGTCCCGGTGCAGCACGGTCAGCGAACTCCAGTCCCGGTGCGCGAGTTTGAGCAGGCCCGAGGTACCGCCCGGTGCGGGGGCCGGGTACCAGTTGGCGCTCAGCCCCGACATGTCGGGTGTGAAGCCGGACCGGAACCAGTCCTCGGGGAGGTCGAGTGAGAGAGCGAACAGCTCCATCAACTGATCGGCGAGCCGCCGAACTTCGGCCAGGTAGGCGCGGTATGCCGTGGCGAAGCCCGGGATCCGCGGCCACTTGTTCGGCGCGGTCAGGGCCGCCGGGACGTCCTCCGGCAGGCGGGCGGCCCGGCCCGACTCGCCGAGGCTGTTCACGGTGAAGGCCAGCAGCGGCTCGATCCGGCCGGCCACCAGGCCGCGCTGCAAGGGGTCGTCGGGGTCGACCGCGAGCTCGGCGGCGAACCGTTCTGGGCCGCCGAACAGCGCGGCGGTCGCGTCGCGGACCCCGGTCACCACCTGGTCGGGGATGCCGTGCCCGACGACGAGGAAGGCGCCGAGGTCCTCGCAGACCTCCCGGATCCGGGTGGCCAGCCGAGCCCGGCCCGCCGGGTCGTGCGCCTGCGCCAGGTCGAGGACGGCGATGGGGCCCTCGCCCGCGGGGGCGTCGGCCGGCCGGCTGTTCCCTGTACTGATCTCCATGTCCGACTCCCAGTGGGGGTTGGGGGCGCTGCTGGAGACGGCGGCAGCGGCTGGATGGGTGCCTGCGGGCCAGCTCGCGGCGGCCAGCTCGTCGGGCAGGCCGGCCCGCCCGACGATCAGGGTGCGGACGCCCGCGGCCCGCCCCTGCGACCGGTCCCACTCGCTGTCACCGACGAACAGCACGTCGTGGTGGGCCGGGCCCAGGCGTCGCAGGGCGAGCAGCAGGGCGTCCGGGGCGGGCTTGGGCGGCGCGTCCTGGCGGGCGACGAGCAGCGGGATGTCGAGCCGCGCGGCCTTCAACAGGGCCTGCGCGTCCTCCCGGGACCGTCCGGTGCAGACGCCGACCGGGATCCCGCGGGCCCGCAGCCCGGCCAGCGCCGCCTCGACCCCGGGCATCGGCAGGACATGGCGGATCGTCAGTTCCCGTGTGAGAAATGTGTGATAGGCCAACAGTGCCTGCTCGGCCCGGTCGGCGCCGACCAGCTCGCCGAGGGTGGCGAGGTCGGTCGGCCGCTGGGCCCGCCAGAGGCCGACCCGGCCCGGCGGCGACCCGGTGACCTGGTGGACGGCCTCGCGCAGGCAGTGCTCGTGGACCTGCCAGCTGTCCAGCAGGGTGCCGTCGAGGTCGAAGACGACCCCGTGCGGTCCCGCTGGTCCGGCGGCCGGGTGGTTCATCGGTCCTCCGCGGGTAGGGCGAGGCCCACGTCACGGGCGCGCGGCGTCCGGTGGGCGAGCTCCAGCGTGGTGTTGACCAGGCCGAGGGCGAGGGCGGCGCCGCTCGCCACGCCCAGCCGCAGGCCCAGGTCCAGCAGCGGGTCCAGGCCGAGCGCCTGCAGCAGCGGGCGGTGGCCCGGCTCCGCCGACCGGTGGGCGGCCACCAGGTAGTGGCCGGCCGGCGGGCAGAGCCGGACCGCGATCAGGGCGGCGACGGCGGTGATGAACCCGTCGAGGACGACCACCCGGCGGGCCGCCGCGGCGGCGAGGATCACCCCGACGTTCCCGGCGATCTCGTAGCCGCCCAGGGCGGCGAGCTGCGCCAGCGGGTCCGCCGCCGGCCCGCCCTCGGTGCGGGCCAGCGCCCGTTCGACCAGCACCAGTTTGCGGGCCGCGGCGGCCGGGGCGATGCCCGACCCCGCTCCCACCACCTCGGCCGCCGGGAGTACCAGCAGCCGTGCGGTCAGCGCGGCGGCCGCGGTGGTGTTGCCGACCCCGATCTCGCCGACCGCGACCGCGGTCTCCGCGTCCAGCCGGCCGCGCAGGAACCGGGCGCCGTTCAGCACCGCGCGTTCGGCCTCGGCCCGCGTCATCGCGTCGCGCAGGCAGATGTCCCCGGTGCCCGGTCCGATCCGGAACTCCGCCTCGCCGACCGGCTCGACGAGGCCGAAGTCGGCGCTGACGACCCGAGCGGGCACCCGGTCGGCGATCAGGTTCAGTGGTGCCCGCCCGGACCGCACGAGGGCGAGCATCCGCCCCCCGGCGGGTTGCGGCAGGGCCGAGACGGCCTGCCCGGCCACCCCGTGGTCGGCCGCCAGCACGCTGACCAGCGCGGGCAGCGGCCCGGGGTCCGGGTCGCTGCGGATCGCCGCGATCCTGGGCACCAGGTCGTCGAGCCGGCCGAGCGCACCGTGCGGGCGGGCCAGGGTCCGCAGCCGCAGCGCCCCGAGCCGGCCCGCCTGCCGGTCCGTCGGTCCGACCAGCGCGCAGAGCGCGTCGATCGAGGCCGGCCCGCCGGTCACGGGGCCGCGGTCTTGTAGGCGACGAGGTCACCGAGCACCAGGACGTCGATCTGGGTCTTGAGGAAGCAGCGCACGGCGTCCTCGGGCGTCTCGACGATCGGCTCCTCGTTGTCGTTGAACGAGGTGTTGAGCAGCACGGGGACGCCGGTGCGGTCGTCGAAGGCCCGCAGCAGGGCGTCCAGGCGCGGGTTGAGCTCCGGCAGCACCGTCTGGAGGCGGGCCGAGCCGTCCTCGTGGGTGACGGCCGGGATGACCGCGCGCATCTGCGGTCGCACGTCCGGGACCATCAGCATGTAGGGGGCCGGGACGGCGGTGGTGAAGTACTCGGCCTGGCGGGACTCCAGGACGACCGGGGCGAACGGCCGGAAGGCCTCGCGGTGCTTGACCCGGGCGTTGATCCGGTCCTTCATGCCCGGGTCCCGGGGGTCCGCGAGGATGCTGCGGTTGCCCAGGGCCCGCGGACCCGCCTCCGAACGGCCCTGGAACCAGCCGACGATCGCGCCGTCGGCGATCTCGCGAGCCACCAGGGCGGACAGGTCGTCCGGGCGCACGATGCGCAGCCGGCCGGACTCGGCGGCGAGCGCCGCCTCGATCCGGTCCGCCCCGTAGGCGCGCCCCAGGTAGGGGGAGAACGGCCCCGCCGCCGGCTTCCACGGGTTCGCGCCCAGTTCGTGGTAGCCGTACAGGGCCGAGCCGAGCGCCGTGCCGCCGTCGCCCGCGGCCGGGACCACGTGCACCCGCTCGAAGCCCGTCTCCGACAGGAGCTTGAAGTTGGCGACGCTGTTGAGGGCCACCCCGCCCGCCAGGCAGAGGTCGGTCAGACCGGTGCGCCGGTGAAGCCAGCGGGCGAACTCGATCACGATCCGCTCGGTGTGGTGCTGGACGGCGTAGGCCAGGTCGGCGCGCCGGGCCGCCAGCTCGGCGGCGCCGCCGGCCTCGGCGAGCTCCCGGTCGATGAAGGAGCGCATGGCGATCTGCTCGGCGGTGGACTGGCGGAACTCGCCGGAGGAGAGCCGGAAGAACCCGCCCAGCCGCGCGACGTAGCGCGGCGTCCCGTAGGCGGCCAGCCCCATGGTCTTGCCCGGCGCGCCCATGCCTCCGGTGGTGAACAGGCCGATGGCCTTGGACACCGCCTCGTACATCCAGCCGACCGAGTCCTCGTAGGGGTCCTCGGAGCGCCGGTCCGTGAGGGTGACCCGGCCGTGCTGCGCGCGCAGCACCTCCAGACCGCCCGCTCCGGCCTGGTAGCAGGTCACCGTCTCGCCGTGCGGCTGCCCGTGCTCGACCACGGTCGAACCGCGGCCGTCCATGACCAGCACGGCGGCCTGTTCGAAGGGCGAGGTGTAGAAGGTGCTCGCCGCGTGGGCGAGGTGGTGCCCCATCCAGCGCACCCGGTCGCGCAGGCGGAGGGTGTAGACGGGGTTGACGAAGTCGTTGGCGATGACGAGGTCGACCTCGTCGGCGCCCAGGCCCGCCTCCCGCAGCACGTAGTCGGCCGCGAGGCACCGCTGCAGCCGCGGTCCGAGCCCGTAGGCGATCTTGACCCGGGTGAGCCGTTCCTCCTCGATGGCCGACACGACCTGACCGTCCACCACCAGGGCGGCGCAGAAGTCGTGGTGTGATCCGCCCAGTCCTAGGACACGCAACGTTGCTCCTGATCGTTCTCGTCGGGCAGGGGTCACTTGCCGGCCAGTCGCTCGACCACCGGCGCGAAGGCGTCCGCCTGGGCGGCGGGGAGCACCCAGTAGGAGATCCCGTACCGCTGCCGCCGCTCCTCCAGGCGCTCGCAGACCTCCGCCACGCTGCCCGCCAGGGCCAGCGGGGAGTCCAGCGCCTCGGCGGGCGGCAGGCCGAACATGTGGGTGAGGACCCGCTCGGCGTAGCGGGTGCTGGAGGCGCAGATCGAGGCGGCGAAGAGCAGGCACTGGAACTCCGGTGCCGCCGCGCCCGGCCGGGCCTGCCGCACCCAGCGCACCCGCCGGTCGAACTCGGCCGCCAGGGCGGACGGGCCGAACCGGTTGTCCTTGCTGCCGGAGGAGAGCCGGGCGGAGAAGGAGACGATGTCGGCCAGCTCGGCGGCCGCGCGCAGCATCCGCGGGCCGCCGCCGCCCATCGTCCACCGGGCCGGACCGGGCCGGGGCTCGCCGACCGCGTCGAGGACCCGCTGCGTGCGCCCCTCGAAGCTGACGCTTCCCTCCTCCCAGAGCCGGCGCAGCACCGTCACCGCCTCCACGGCCTGGTGGACCCGGTCGCCGCCGGACGCCATCACGACGCCGGCCCGGCTGAAGTCCGAGGCCAGCCAGCCCGCGCCGACCCCGATCTCCAGGCGCCCGGGGGCGACGAGGCCGAGCGTGGCCAGCTCCTTGTAGAGCACCGACGGCTGCCGCAGCGCAGCCCCGAGCATCAGCGGGCCGACGGCGATCGTCCGGGTCGCCCGCGCCGCCAGGGTCAGGGCGACCAGCGGGCCCCATTCGCGGTTCAGATGGTCGGGGACGAGGAGGGAGCCGTACCCCTGCTCCTCGCGCCGCCGGCTCAGCTCCTCCCACTGCGCGACGTCGGCGGCACGGCCGGCGAGCACGCCGAAGCGGAACGGCCGGATCTCGGGTGACTGGGTCATCGGGCCACTTCCCGGGTCAGTGAGGCGTAGGCGGTGGGACGGCGGTGCGCGGCGCCCCAGATGGAGCCGGTGCGGTACTCCCGCAGGGCCGCGAGGTCCAGGTCGGCGAGGACCAGCCGGCTGCGGCCGTCGGCGAGCGCGACCGTGTGGTCGCGCGGCCGGTTTCGGTGCACGGCCCGCCCGTCGAACAGGCAGGAGCGCCCGTTCATCCGCGGCAGCGGGTAGTTGGCGACCGCGACCGCGACCGAGTTCTCGAACGCCCTGGTCCTGACCTGTCCGATCCGGTCGTCGCAGAGCAGCGAGGCGTTGGGGCAGACGACGAGTTCCGCGCCGTCCAGCGCGAGCGCCCGGCAGGCCTCCGGCTGCTCGCGGTCGAAGCAGATGATGACCCCGAGCCTGACCGGTCCGGCGGCCGTCCGCACGGTGCTGACGGTGAACCCGGGACCGGGGGTGAAGACCCGTTCCCAGCCGAAGTCGCAGACGTGGACCTTCCGGTAGACGTCGGTGACCCGGCCGGCCGCGTCGATCACGGCCGCCGCGTTGCCCGGGCCGGTGCTGTGCGCCTCCACGAAGGTGGTGACGACGGCGAGGCGCAGGCGCCGCGCGGCCGCCCGGAAGGCGCCCAGCCAGGGACCGTCGACCGAGGTGGCCTGGTCGTGCCAGCGCTGCCCGCCCGCCGCGTCGCCCGGGCAGGGGGCGTACCCGGTCTGCCACAGCTCGGGGAAGACCACCAGGTCGGCGCCGCCGGCCTTGGCCTCCTCGCACAGTGCCAGCCCGCGCCGCAGGTTCTCCTGCGGATCACCGGGGCTGGCGGCGCTCTGCACCAGGGCGAGGCGCATCAGCGGCCCGGTCCGGCGGAGGGCCGCGCCGTGACCTCTGCGACCGGTGCGACCGCGACGGGCGTGCCGGAGCGCGCGGACGCGATCGCGGCGTCGAGCATCGCCATCGTCGCGAGGTTGTTGCGGGCGCTGCCCCAGCCCGGTGCGCCGGTGGCCAGGGCGTCGAGGAACTCGTCGAGCGGCGGCGTCACTTGGCGGACCGGGTCCCGGTCGAAGCCCTGGTCGTCGGCCTCGGCCTCGGCCAGGACCGTCCCGGCCGCGCCGGGGTCGGGCTCGGGGCGAGCTCCCGCTCCCGGGACGGGCGCCGGTGCACCGCTCACCAGCGCCAGCCGGACGGTGCCCGCTCCGTTCCAGGTCGCGGTGCCGTGCCGGCCCGTCGCCCGCCAGCTGCCGCTCCAGGCGGTGGGCATCGCCGGGGCGGACCAACTGCCCTGGTAGAGGAAGCGGGCGCCGTTCAGCATGGTGAACAGGGCGGTCGCCTCGGCCGGGCCGCGGTAGCCGGTGCCGGGGCGCGCGGGCGCGTCGCAGTAGACGGAGCGCGCGTCGCTCCCGGTGAGCCTGCGGCTCGTGTCGAAGGCGTGCACCGCCATGTCGCGCAGCAGCGGCTGGTCCAGGTCCGCGCGGAACCCGTCGGCGGGGTAGCCGCGGCTGAACCGCGCCTCCAGCCGGTCCAGGCCGCCCAGGCGGTCGATGGCCGCCCGGAAGGCGGCCACACCGGGCTGGAGACTGCGGGACTGACTGACCATCAGCAGTCGGTCGTGGCGCTCGGCCGCCCTGGTCAGTTCGGCCGCCTCGTAGGCGTCCATGGCGAAGGGCTTCTCGGTCAGCACCGACAGGCCGCTGCCGAGGGCTTCGGTGATCACTGAGCGGTGGACCTGCGGCGGGGTGGCGTTGACGCAGGCGTCCGCTGCCACTCCGGGCAGCGCGTCCAGCGCGGTGCCGACCGGAAGCTCCGGCAGCCGCAGGCGCAGCGCCAGCCCGCGCGCCCGGCGCGGATCGGCGTCCACGATCCCCGCGAGCCGGCACCGGGGGTGCCCGTGCAGCGCCCGGGCCCAGGCCTGGCCCATCGCACCGGCGCCCACCAGGACGATCCGGACCGGCCGGTCCGCGTTCCGCGGTCGGTCGCTCATGCGGCGTCCGCCTCGGCCCAGTGGGTGGCGAGCGACAGCGGGGCGCAGGCCCCGTGATGGGTGGTCAACCAGAGGTGGTGGTTGCTGACCCGCGCCGTGCAGCTCCCGATCGACCGGTGGGACGGCCACTCCTCGGGGTCGAGCAGTGACCAGTCGCCGAGCAGGTTGAGCAGGTGCGGGTCGAAGGCGTGCCACTCGCCGCCGTCGAGCACCTCCGTCCAGGCGTGGATGATCGAGTAGGGCGCGGCGAGGAAGAACCCGAAGCCGTAGCGGGCGGCCAGGCCGAGCCGGCCGGCCTCGCGGGTCAGGTACAGGGCGGCCAGGTCGCAGTCGGCCAGGCCGGTCTCGGCCAGGAAGCCGAGGTCGGCGCGGAGCGGCTCCGGAAGCAGGTGGAAGTGCAAGGGCCGCAGCAGACCGGCGACCGCCTCGGGCAGCCGCCCGGTGGACTCGGTTGCGGTGGCCCGGTGGCGCAGCTGCCCGAGGGTGGGGACGGCCGCCGGGGTGTAGCCGTCGAGGGAGCGCAGGGCCTCACTGCGGGTGTACTCGCACTCGCCGGGGTGCCCCGGCTGCGGGCAGTGCGCGCGCACCTCGACCTCGAAGGTGCCGGCGGCCGCGCCGGACGCGGTGCGCAGCGATTTCGCCCAGCCGCGCATGGCCAGGGTGCGCGCGTTGGGCAGGCGCAGCGCCAGCGCGATGTTGGCCAGGTCCACCCGGTCGAAGTAGCCGACGCCGTCGCGGACCTGGGAGGGGAGTCCGGCCTCGCCGAGCTCCTCGATCAGGGCCGGGCCGATGCCGTGCTCGCGGGCCGCCTGACGCCCGTCCTGGCGGAACTCGCGGTACCGGTCGGGCACCAGGCGGACCCGGGCGACGGCCTCGGCGAGCCGGTCGGCCGGCCCACCCGTCGCCGTTGCCGTCGCCGGCGTCGCTGTCGCTGTCGCTGTTGTCGGCGGCGAGGGCGGGGCGGCGGGGCCGGGAGCGGGGAGCGGCCGGTCAGCCCGTGCCGTCCGAGGCCGTGTCATGACTCCCTCGATTCTCGTGACGTGCCCGAACGCGACCGGTGTCCGCGGCGGGAAAGGGATGGTGAGCAGGTCCGGCGTGCGGCGCGCCTCGCACGGCGCGGTCCGGTCGCGGGGTCTGCGGCGGCGCGATCCGGCTCGGTGTTCCGGCGGGTCCGCGATCCGGCCCGTTCTTCCGGACTGCGTGGACCGTGCGGAACGTGCGGAACACGCGGAGCGGGTAATCGGAGTGAGTGGACAGTGCTATCCGTGATCGTTCACGTGACCGTTCACGGAACTATGGCTCAGGCCGGGAGAGCTGTCAATCAGTCAGTTCGGATGACGACCAACCCGTCCGCGAATGCTTCACAAGCGGTTGTTGACAGCGGCGGACGGCCCGGATCATAGTTTCCGGGAAGGTTCACGTGATCGCTCACGAGGCTCGCCGAACAGTCAGCCGACGCAGGTGGAGGCGTAGTTGCGACTCCGGCCGCGTGATGGGGCCGGTCGGCGGAGCCCGGCGGTGTTCGCTGCGGAACCCATCCTTTGCCGTGAATCCGGGGGAGAGCGCCTGTGCCCGAAACAATGCCTTCGAGCGACGGAGAAGCGACCCGCCTGGTCTTCGCCATCGACGAGGCCTACAGCCTCCCGCTCACCGTGGCATGGCACTCGCTCCGTGCGTCGAATTCGGAATTGACGGATCGTCTGACGATCGACGTGCTCTACGAGGAGCTTTCACCGCCGACGATCGAGCGGCTGCGGTGGCACGCGGAACTCCTCGGCCTGCGGGTGCGGCTGCGCCCCGTCCGGCTGGAGCCGATCCGCTACCCGACCGCGTTCGGCGGGGCCCAGGCCAACTACCTGCGCCTGGTCATTCCCGAGCTGTACCTCGACGGCGAGCGGGTCCTCTACCTCGACGCGGACCTGGTCGTCCGCGGGGACCTGCGTGCGCTGCTCGACACCGGGCTCGACGGCCGGCCGATCGCCGCCGTGCGGGACCCGCTCAACCCGGTCGTCGGACGCGGCCGGGCCCTGCCCGGCTGGTCCAGGCTCGGCATCCCGCCCGGGCAGGAGTACTTCAACTCCGGAGTGCTGCTGATCGATCCGGCCCGCTGCCGGGAGGAACGGCTGTTCGCCCGGGCGGTCGAGTTCATCGCCGCCCACCCGGAGCACATCCGACTCTGGGACCAGGACGCACTCAACTGGGCCGCGGCGGACCGGTGGCAGCGGCTGGACCCGCACTGGAACGCCTTCCCGCTGTCGGCGCTGGTCCGGACCCCCTGGGTCCGTTACACCACGGAGGACCTGGTGCCCTTGCAGGACCTCGCCCGGCTGGAGGAGACGGCCGCGGTGCTGCACTTCGCGAGCCCGGCGAAGCCCTGGAAGGACCTGCTGCCGGACGGGCCGGCCGCCGACGCGTACCGCGCGCTGCTGTCGGCCGTGCGCGATGCCGAGCTCGGGTTCACCGCCACGGCCTGAACGCGGACCCGCCCCGGCCCCACCCCCGCCCCACCACACCCAACCAGACAGGTGGTCACCAGGAATGGCAGAACGTCAGCACGTCCTCGACGCGATCTCGCTGCGCCTGCGGGAGGTGATCCCCGCGCTGCGCGACGCCGCCCCGGAAGCCGACACGGACCTGCGCGACTACCCCGAGTTCGACTCGCTCGGCGTCCTGGAACTCCTGGTCTGGATCGAGAACGAGTTCTCCCTCACGATCCCCGACGAGGAACTCACGGTGGAGAGCTTCAGCACGCCCGCGAAGATCGCCGACTACATCGTCGCGCGAGGCTGACCGACCCGGTCCGCCCCCAGCCGAAACCGCACTCCAGGAGCCGTCATGATGTCGCCGGGAATCTTCGCCGCGGTCGCCGCGGCCGCCGGCCGCGCCACCGATCCCGCGCTGATCACCGGCGACCGCTCGTGGAGCCGTGACGAGCTGCTGGCCGTGGCGGCGGAGCTGTCCGAGGCGCTGCTCCGGCGCCACGCAGGCGGCGCCGTGGTCGTCGAGACCCGGGATCCGGTGGCGACGGTCCTGCTGACCCTCGCCGCGGACCGGGCCGGCCTCCCGCTGCTGCACCGCGACCCGGCGACCGGGGCGGGCCCGTCCGGGCCCGGCGCCGCGGTCCGGCCCGGCGCCGACGAGTCGCCGTACCTGGGGTCCGTCCGCGTTGCCGACGGCCCGGAGGCGGCGAGCGGCCTGCCGGCCGACGCGCAGGTGTTCTTCACCTCCGGCTCGACCGGAGTGCCGACGGCGGTCGTCCGGTCGAGCGCCGCCGTGCTCGCGGACGCCCGGCGGGTCGCGGACTTCCTCGGCTACCGGCCCGACGCGGCCGTGGTCTGCGCCGCGCCGACGTTCCACGCCTACGGCTTCAACTACGGCCTCCTCGGACCGCTCGTGTCGGGTGCCCCCGTGCGCCTGCTGCCGAGCAGGTGCCTGCCCTCGGCCTGCGCCGCAGCGGTGCGGGCAGTCGACGCCCGGACCCTGATCGCACTGCCGGCCCACTACGGCCTGCTGGCCCAGGGGGCCGGGCGGCAGGGGACGGTCGCCCAGGACCTGGCCCGGCTGAACGCCGCGGTCTCGGCCGGGGCCGCCCTGCCCCCGGCCGTTCGGCAACGCGCAGGCGGCATGGCAGAGTTGCCCCTCTACAACTGCTACGGATCCTCCGAAGCCGGCGCGATGACCCTCACCCGGGTCGAGCCCGGTCAGGAAGCCGGTGACCTCGGGGAGCCGCTGCCCGGCGTGCGGGTCCGGCTCACGGAAGGGGAGCTCCAGGTGCAGAGCTCCTCACTCGCCCTCGGGCGGTTCGGACCCGGGACCGGTGGCCGGCTGGTGCCCGTCGCCGGACCCGACGGGTGGTACCGCACCGGCGACCTGGCCCGCCGGTCGGTCACCTCACCGGAGCGGCTGCTGCTGTACGGCCGAGCGGCCGCCGTCATCAACGTCGCCGGGGAGAAGGTCTCGCCGGCCGAGGTGGAACAGGTGATCGCCCGGCACCCCGGCGTCCTCGACGTCTCCGTCGCGGCCGCGGCCGACGAGGTGCGCGGCGAGGTCCCGGTCGCCCGGGTCGTGTTGCGCCCCGGTGCGGTGCTGAGCGGTCTCGTCGACTGGTGCCGCGCCGAACTGGCCCCCCAGCAGATGCCGCGCGCCTTCGAACCCGTCGACCGGATCCCGCGGTCGGCCACCGGGAAGGCGCTGCGCAAGCCGCCGCAGGACGACCGGTGAGCCCCGCCGGGCCTGCGGCGGGACAGCTCCCGGTCGACCGTTTGAGCGCGTTCGGCCGGCTGCTCGTGACCACCGACGGAACCGTCACCACGCTGCTGGAGGAGCTGCTCGGCGGGCCGGTCCGGCTCGCCGAGCTGCGGCACGGCGGTCCGGCGCCCGCCGGGGCGCTGGCCGCCCTGGCGGACGGCCCCGGCCCCGGCACCGGCCCCGTGCTGACCCGCTCCACGCAGCTGGTCGCCGCCGGCTCCGGCACCACCCTGGTCCGCGCCCGGTCCGTGCTGTCGACCGACGCGCTGCCCGGACCGGTGCACCGCGACCTCACCACGACCAGCGAGCCGATCGGCCGGGTGCTGCGCCGTCGGCGGGTCGAGACCTTCCG
The DNA here is from genome assembly GCF_040298605.1 of Kitasatospora sp. NPDC001527. NCBI lineage: Bacteria > Bacillati > Actinomycetota > Actinomycetes > Kitasatosporales > Streptomycetaceae > Kitasatospora > Kitasatospora sp. NPDC001527. Next base: position 42,638 of record NZ_JBEPAM010000040.1, read on the forward strand.
TGAACTCCTGTGCATCCGCGTGCTGTTCGGTGGTGAGGGCGCCGACCCGCTGGACCAGGCGCAGGCGTGGGTGCGGGCCTCGGGGCCGGGTCGCGGGCCGGACTGTGGGCCGGACTGTGGGCCGAACCGCGGACCGGACCGGACGGTGACCGGTGCTCAGCGCGTCTACCGGGTGTTCATCGGCGGGCGCCCCGCGATGGTCGTGGGCGAGGTCTTCACCGCCGCCTGCCTGCGACTGGGCGACGCCCCGGCGCCGGATCGGCACCAGTCCGCCGCAAGGGAAGTCACCTGACATGCCACCACGTGACGTGTCACCACGTGACGTGCCGCCGGCCGACGTGCCGACCGGCGCACGCGCTGCCACCCGGGCGGCCCCCGGCGCCGTCCGGGAACCGTACCGACCGCCTCCTCCCCAGACAGGACCGACGAACCGCATGTGCACCCCCTTCACCGCGAGGCAGCGGTGATCGCCGCGATCCGGCGGCGGCAGGAGCCCGTCCTCTTCGCCTTCCTCACCCGGACCCACCTACGCCTGGGCATTGCCTGGTGGTGCCTGATCGCGAGCCGCGGCGCACTGCCGGCGGTCCTCGCCGTCCTGACCGGCCGACTGGTCGGGGCGCTCGACGTCGGCCGGTCCTACCTCGGCCCCTTGGTGGCCGTCGGCGTCGCGTTCGTGTTCGTCCAACTGCTCGCCCCGGTGCACGCCCAGGTCAGCAGCAGCCTGGGCGAGCGGATGTCCGACCGGCTTCAGGACGTGCTGGCCGGCGCCTCGACCGAACCGCCCGCGCTCGCCCACCTGGAGTCCCGGGAGCTCACCGAACGCCTCACCCTCGCCAAGGACTTCGACCAGGGCATGTCCGGCCCGCCGATGGTCATCGCGATCGGGCTGATCGCCGGCGGCCTGGTCGAGGCGGCCGCCGGGCTGGCCCAGGCGGTGGTCCTGCTCTCCTACAGCTGGTGGGCCGCCCTGCTGCTCACCGGCGCCTGGCTGTCCACGCACTGGCTGCTGCGCGAGAGCGGCTCCTGGGACCGGACCGAGGAGGAGGTGCTCGCGGCCCAACGCGAGGCCGACTACTCCTACCGCCTGGCGGTGGCCGCGCCGGCGGCCAAGGAGCTGCGGATCTTCGGGCTGAGCGAATGGACCGTCGCCCGGTTCACCGCGCACCGCCGCAAGCTGGGCGACCTGCGCGGGCAGGCGACCCGGCTGCGGCGCAGGCCGGTGCGCTGGGCGGTGCTCGTCCTGCTGGCCGCCAACGGCCTGCTGTTCTGGTCGCTGGCCCAGCGTGCGACCGCCGGCGATCTGTCGGTCGGCCGGGCGGCGATGTTCGCCCAGGCCGCCCTCGGGGTCTCGGCCGTGGCCTTCGGCGGGATCAACTGGGCACTGCCGCCGACCGCCGAATCGGTCGCGACCGCGCTGGCCCTGCGGGAGTCCATGGCCGAGATCGGCCGGCTGCCGTCGGGCACGAAGGCGGCGGCCGGCCTGCCCGCCGCCGGGATCCGGCTGCGCGGGGTCGAGTTCCGCTACCCCGGGAGCACCGGACCGGTCCTCGACGGGGTCGACCTGACGATCGAGGCGGGCACCTCGCTCGCCGTCGTCGGCGTCAACGGGGCAGGCAAGACCACGCTGGCGAAGCTGCTCTGCCGGCTGCACGACCCGACCGGCGGGGCCATCGAGGTGGACGGCGCCGACCTGCGCGAGTTCGACCTGGAGGCCTGGCGCGGGCAGGTCGCGGCGGTGTTCCAGGACTTCCTCCGCTACCACCTGCCGCTGCGGGACAACGTCGCCCCGCTCGGAGCGGACGACGACGTGGTCGAGGACGTGCTGCGGGAGGCCGGCGGGCTCGGGCTCGCGCCGCTCGACACCGTCCTCGCCCGCGAGTACGAGGGCGGCACCGAGCTGTCCGGCGGCCAGTGGCAGCGGGTGGCCATCGCCCGAGCGCTGGCCGCCGTGCGCTCCGGGGCGGGCCTGGTGATCCTGGACGAGCCCACCGCGCAGCTCGACGTGCGCGGTGAGGCCGAGATCTTCGGACGCCTGCTGCGCGCCACCCGTGGCGTCACCACCCTGCTGATCTCGCACCGGTTCTCCACCGTGCGCCAGGCCGACCGGATCTGCGTGCTCGAACAGGGCCGGATCGTCGAACTCGGCAGCCACGCCGAGCTGATGGCCGCCCAGGGCCGCTACCACGACCTCTACACCCTGCAAGCCTCCCGCTTCGACGAGCCGGCCGCCGACGGCATCGAGTCGTCGGACGGCACCGAGCCGGCAGAGGGCCTGGTGCCGGCCACGCGCTCGGCCGGGAGCGCCCAGGACGACCACGGACAGGAGGTCCGGCCGTGACCGCCGACGAACTCGACCCGCTGCCCGGAGCCTGGCGCTCCCTGGGCCGCTCGCTGCGCATGGGCTGGCGCTCCAGCCCCGCGATGATCGCCACGGCCTTCTGCACCGAGGTGCTCAGCGCCGTGCCGGACGCGATGTTCGCCTGGGGACTCACCGCCTTCGCCACCGCGGTGATCGCCCACAGCGGTACGCAGATCGCCGCCGGCTGCGGGCTCCTCGCCGCCATGGCGGCGGGCAACTGGCTGCTAGAGACGGTCAGTTCGCGGGTGAACCAGCGCTTCGCCGACCGGGCCGCCGTCGTCGTCGAGTCGCACATCGCCGAGCTGCAGGCCGGCGTGGCCACCATCGAGCACCACGAGCGGCCCGCCCAGCTCGACCGCATTTCGGTACTGCGCGACCACGCCTCGGCGCTCAGCGACCTGTACCGGCACCTGTTCACCCTCATCGGAGTGCTGCTCCGGGCGGCGATCACCCTGGGCCTGCTGGCCTCGGTGAACCCGCTCCTGGTGCTGCTCGGGCTCTTCCCGCTGCCGACGCTCCTCGTCTCGGGCCGGCGGGCCGCCGCGGAGAAGCGGGTGGAGGAGGCCGGCGCCCGGCACGACCGGCTCGCCCGCCACCTGTTCCTGCTGGCCACCTCCGCGACGGCGGGCAAGGAACTGCGCGTCGCCCGCACCGGCCCGCTGATCCGGCGACTGCGGCACCGGGCCTGGGAGCAGGGCCACCGCCCGCTCGCCCGCGCCCGCTGGGTCAGCACCGCCTGGCAGGCCGGCGCGCAGGCCCTGTTCGCGGCGGCCTTCATCGCGGCCCTGGCCTACACGGCGGCGCACGCCGCGAACCGCACGGCCGCCGTGCTGCTCGTCCTCGCGGCGGGCAGCCGGCTCTCCGGGTACATCGGCCAGACCATGACCCAGCTGCACTTCTTCCGGACCATCTGGCTCGACTGCTCCCGCAAGCTGGCCTGGCTGGAGGACTACGCCGCGAAGCACCGGGCGGAAGCCGAGTGGTCCGCACCGGAGCGCCTGGCCGAGGGCATCCGGCTCGACGCGGTCACCTTCGCCTACCCCGGGACGGACCGCCCGGTCCTCGACGGGATCGACCTGCTGCTGCCGGCCGGAGCCGTGATCGCGGTCGTGGGCGAGAACGGCGCCGGCAAGTCGAGCCTGGTGAAACTGCTGTGCGGTCTGTATCCGCCGACCTCCGGGCGGATCACCCTGGACGGCCAGGACCTCGCGCGCACCGACCCGGTCTCCTGGCGCCGCCGGGTGACCGGCACCTTCCAGGACTTCTTCGCCTTCGAGTTCCGGCTGCGGACCTCGGTCGGCATCGGCGACCTGCCGCGCGCGGACGACCCGGAGGCCGTCGGCACGGCGCTGGAGCGGGCCGGGGCGGACGACATCGCGCGGGCCCTGCCTGACGGAGCGGAGACCCGGCTGGGCGCCGGCTGGCCGCGGGGAGTGGACCTCTCGCACGGCCAGTGGCAGCGGGTCGCCCTCGCCCGGGGCTTCATGCGGGAACAACCGCTGCTCACCGTCCTGGACGAGCCGACCTCCGCGGTCGACGCCGAGACCGAGCACGCGCTCTTCGACCGCTACGCCGTGCTCGCCCGCAGCGGCACCCGGTCCGGCACGGGCGGGGTGACCCTGCTGGTGTCGCACCGCTTCTCCACCGTCCGGGCGGCCGATCTCATCCTCGTGCTGAACGGCGCCCGCGTCACCGAGTTCGGCACCCACGACCAATTGATCGCACTCGGAGGGCACTACGCACAGCTGTACGGGATCCAGGCGGAGGCCTACCGAACCGGTCTGCGTTAGGGCGAGTCCGGCGACCCCGCCGGACTCGCCCCGGCGCCGGACCGGAATCAACGAGAACGGGAATCCCTGATGACCGCCACACCCGGGCAGGCGACGAGGGCGGACGGCCGCCCACCGGTCCTGCTGCTGTGCGGAGGCCTCGGCCTGCGCCAGCGCACCCATGACGACCACACCCCCAAACCGCTGCGGCCGCTGCCGGACGGGCGCGCCCTCCTGCTGCACGTGATCGACTACTACCGCGCCTTCGGCTCGGACGAGTTCGTGCTCTGCGTGGGCTATGGCGCGGACGCGATCCGCCGGGCCCTGCTCGCCGAGTTCCACGTCCCCGCGGAGGCGGTCGAGTCGGGTCCGGGCTGGACCCGGTTCACCAGCGGGGTCCGGGTGACCCTGGTGGACAGCGGCCCGCTGGCGTCCAAGTCCCGGCGCCTGCGGGACGCGCGCGGCCACATCGGGGAGCGCTCCTTCTTCCTGGGCTACGCCGACGTCCTCTCCGACTTCGACCTGGGTATGCTGCAGAGCGTCCAGCAGGCCACCCGCGCGATGGCCGTGATGGCCGCGACCCGGGTCAGAGCGCGCTACGGCGAACTGACCGTCGGACCGGACGCCTTGGTCACCTCCTTCGTCGAGAAACCGCTGCGCCCCGAGCTGATCTCGGCCGGCTACTTCCTGTGCACTCCCGCCGTCTTCGACGAACTGGCGGAGCCGTGTGGTGAGTTCGAAGAGACCGTGCTGCCCCGGCTGGCCGCCGGTGGCCGGTTGCGGGCGGTCGTCCACGAGGGCCGCTGGCACCCCCTGGACACCTTCAAGGACTTCACCGAGGTCGAGGACCTCATCGCGCGAGAGGAGTTCCCGTGGCCGACACCCAGCTGAACGGAGCCTGGCGCGACCGCCGGGTGCTGATCACCGGTCACACCGGATTCGTCGGTTCCTGGCTCGCCCTGATGCTGCGTCGACTCGGCGCCGAGGTCGACGGGATCGCCCACAACGCCGACCCGGTGACCCGCACCCGCTCCCGCTGGCTGGCGGAGCACGGCGTCAAGGGCCACGTCGGCGACATCCGCGACTACGACACCGTGCACCGGCTGATGGGCGGCGCGCCCTACGACTGCGTCTTCCACCTGGCGGCCCAACCCCTGGTCCGCGCCGGCCTGGAGGATCCGCGGACCACCCTGACCACGAACATCGGCGGCTCGGTCAACGTCCTGGAGGCCGCCCGCAGCACCGGGCCCGGCGTCCTGGTCCACGTGACCTCGGACAAGTGCTACCGCAACTTCGGCTGGCCCTGGCCCTACCGGGAGACCGACGAGATCGGCGGCGGCGACCCCTACAGCGTCTCCAAGGCGGCGGCCGAGCTCGTCTTCGAGGGGTACGCGGCGCTCTTCGACCAGCAGGGTACCGGGGGTCGGCAGGGCACCCTGGCCGCCTCGGTGCGGTTCGGCAACGTGATCGGGGGCGGCGACCACGCGGCGCACCGGCTGGTGCCCGACACGATGGCGGCGCTGGCCGCCGGGGCGCCGATCGAGCTGCGCAACGCGTCCGCCGTGCGGCCCTGGCAGCACGTCCTCGACGTCACGGCCGGCCTGCTGCGCCTCGCCGACGCCCTGGCCGCCGGCCGGGTGCCCGCCGGCCGTGTGTTCAACTTCGCCCCGCCCGGCGACGGTGCCACCGTCCACGAGCTCGTCAGCGCGCTCCGCACCCACTGGGCGCGCACCGCGGCGCCCGCCGCCGGACTCGACGCCCCGGCCGTCCTGGCCAAGTCCGATCCCGGCTTCGCCGAGGAGGCGGTGCTCCGCCTGGACGGCCGTCGGGCGGCCGCCGAACTCGGCTGGGAGCACCACTTCGACCTGCACGGGGCCGCGGCGGCGATCGTCGAGTGGCACCGCACGGTCGACCGCGGCATGGGCGCCGACCTGGCGACCCGCGCGCAGATCGACCGGTTCCTCACCCGCGTCCCAGACCTGGCCGACCCCGCCGGAGGCAACCGCTCATGAGTCCCGCACCCCGCGTCCTCGTCTTCTCCCGCGAGTACCCGCCGCTCACCGTCGGCGGCACCAGCACGGTGGCCAGGAGCCTGGCGACGGGCCTGGCCGCCCAGGGGTGGCAGGTCCACGTCGTCACCAGCCACACCGGATCCGGTGACATCCACGAGCAGGTGGACGGCGTGCGGGTGCTGCGGACCGGCACCGGGGTCCTCTACAACAGCGAGACCGGCTTGCGGGACCAGAGCCTGCGGACCCACCACCGCCTGCTCGTGGCCGCCAAGCAGCTCGTCCGCGAGGTGGGCCCGCCGGACCTGGTCGCCCTGCCCGACCTGTTCTGCTTCCCGGAGGCCGCGGTCCTGGCCCGCGAGCACTCCGCGCCGCTGGTCAACGTGCTGCTCCAGGACTTCGAGGCGATCACGCCCTACGACCGGGACGGCCACCGGGTGACGAACGGCACCACCGCCGACCGCGCGGACCTGCTCGCGATCGAGGCCAAGGCGCTGCACGGCAGCGACCACACGGTCTTCATCAGCCACGCCTTGCGCGACGCCATCACCGCCCGCTACGGCGCCGACGACGCCACCCGGTCGGTGGTCCACCTGGGCGTCGACCCGGCCGAGATCGCCGCCGTCGAGGCCGACCCGGGCCGGTTCGAGCGGCGGGCCGCTCTGCTGGGCGCCCGGGCCTGGGAGCAGCCGCTCGTGGTGGCCTGCGGCCGGCTGGTCCCGGTGAAGGGCTTCGACGCGCTGCTGACGGCCCTGGCCCGCCTGGGTCCCGTGCACCGGCCGGACCTGGGCCCGGCCCCCGTCCCGGTCCGGCTCGCGCTGGTCGGCGTCGGCCCGGAGGAGGAGCACCTGCGGCGGCGCGCCGCGGAGCTCGACCTGACCGGGCAGGTCGCCTTCCTCGGCGACATCAGCCGCGCGGAGGCGCTCGGCTGGATGTCGGTGGCCGACGTGGCGGTGGTGCCCAGTCTCTGGGAGTCGTTCTGCTACGTGTGCGCCGAGATGATGGCCTTCGGCCGCCCGGTGGTGGCCACCGCCGTGGACTCCCTGCGCGAACTGGTCCCGGACGACTCCGTCGGCTACCCCGTCCCGGTCGGGGGCCCGTCGGGCAGCCGCCGCCTCGACCCGGCCGACCTGGCAGCAGCGCTCCGCCTCGCCCTGGAGACCCCGGACGAGGCCACCACCCGCGGTGCCCGGGCCCGCGACCGAGTCCTGGACCGCTTCACCAACGACCGCTTCGGCCGGGAGATGTCAGCCCTGGGACACCGGTTGATCGCAGAGGCCACCGACTGAGCGGGCACCACCCGGCCCGCGCCCGCCGGGGCGAGCCGGTGCTTGTGGCCGCACTGTGGCCAGGACAGCACAAAGGCCGCCTCCAGCCCTACTGGCTCTCGGCAGGCTCACCGCCCGGAGTCGGCGTCCCGCGGCCGCCGACCACCTGGGCCGACCGGAGGGACGGCCTCGGCCGGGCGCGCGACGCGCACCGTGCACGCCCGGCCGGGCGCGACGCGTACGGTGGTGCGGCTGTATGTCACCCCGCCATCGGTCCTGACCTCCGGCGTACGTGGCTGCCCGTCCACGGTGAGCGCCGTGTGCGCACCGGGGAGCCGGGCCTCCCAGCTCAGTTCGGCGCCGGTCGAGCGAGTGAGCGTGCTGCCGTCGCCGTCGTGTCGGAGCGTCAACAGACCGTCTCCGAAGGGGATGTCCCGAACCTCGACCCGGCCGATGGCGCCCGGCAGTCCGGGCAGGGTGGACAGGCGGTGTGCGGGCGCGTCGGGCAGCAGGCCGAGCAGCCCTTCGACGGTCTGGCCGACGAGGGTGAAAGAGAGTTCGGGGTAGTCGCCGTTGCGTCCCTGTTCGGGCACCGGGTGGGGCCGGTCCCGCAGGTCGTGGACGGCGGTCATCCAGCGCCAGGCGGTCTCGGCGCGGCCGTGGGCGAAGAACACCTCTGGCAGGTAGGTGTACGCCTCCGCGTTGGGCGGGGCGTCGGCACCGGCGGCTTCCTCGTCGATGTAGTCGAGGTACCGCTCGTTGCGGGGGCCCGCGTCGATGATGCGTTTGAGCGGCATGAACCAACTGCCTTCTCGGCCCCAGCCGGTGACCGGCCGACCGTCGCCGGTGTACCCGCGGACCGTGTCGGCCGGGTGCTCGCCCCGGCCGTTCCGCCGCGCCTGGCCGTCCGCAGGGCGGACGCGGCTCCATTCCTCGTTGAAGTAGCGCTTCAGCTCTCGGGCGAGCTCGGCGCACCGGGCGGCGAAGGCGTGCTCTCCGCGGGCGGTGGCGAGTTCGGCCGCCGCGAGGTATGCCCGGTACTGGGTGGCGATTCCGTCGCCCGCCTCCACCAGCCGCTCCTCGCTCAGTTCGTGGTAGCTGGCGGTGCCGTCGAAGATGCCGCCGCCGGTGCCGCGGGCGACTGGCGAGCCGGCGGTGCGGCGGCGGACGAACTCGGTCACGGTGGTGCGGCAGAACGCCCACAGCACGGGGTCGTCGACCAGGGTGCGGTCCCCGGTCCACCGGTACAGGCGCAGGACGGTCTCCACGAGTTCGAAGACAGCGGGCAGTTCACGTACGAATCGTTCGGGCCCGTGGTAGTCGATGGTGTGGAACGTGCCGTCGAAGTTGCAGGCCCAGACCGGGTGGTGGCCGTGCCCGGCGGTGGCCGACGCGGCGAAGGCCCGGAGCATGGTGGCATTCTCCAGGGCCAGCCCGAGCAGATGGGCGCCGACCGCCTGGTGCGCGAAGTCGCGGGCGTAGAAGGCGCTCCGGTGCCGGTAGCCGGCGTGGTAGGTGGGGAGGTAGGGCGCCGTCCCGGTGCCGAGCGGCCGATGCTCGTCGGCGTTCACCGGGCCGGTCCACCCGGCGGGGTACACATGGGTCCGGGCCGTGCGTACCGCCCAGTCGAACATCGCGACCAGCCGCGCACAGTCCGACGTGATCCGCAGGGTCCCGGTCATGAGGCGGGTGAGGGCCGGTGGATCCGCCCGGACCCGACGGTGATGACCCGGCCGGCGCTCAGGGGGTGGGCCATCACCACAAGGGTGCGGCCGGAGCCCGTGAGGCCGGCGAGCACCTCGGCCTCGGCGATGGGGTCGCGTGCGTCGGCCGCCTTGTCCGCACCGAGTGGCTCCAGGTCGATGAACTCCGCGTCGAGGATCCCCATGTCACTCACCTCTCTCGGGCGCCGTGCAGTCAGAAATCGCTGCCGGAAGGGTAATTCGAAGGTTCCCGGGCCCAGAGAAGCGAGGGCTTCGCCGTGGGGCCGAACCCGCTCCCGTGGTGCGATGTGGTGCCGCCGCGTGATCGCGCCGCCGTCCGCCGGTGCTGCGGCCGGGTGCGGACGCGGCCTGGGGGGAGACTTCTTGATGGTGGATGATTCCGAGCTGTGGGTGACTTGTCAAGGTGTGACCGGTGACATTTCATTGAGGCGGGTGCTCGTTGGGTCGGGCCCGTCTCTCGCGCCGCCCGCCCGAACAGGTGCGAGGACGGCCAACCGCACCGGTCTGTACCTCAGGGCCGCGGCCCGTTCGGCGCCCTGTTGCGGCTCGCCTCGGCGGTCCCCCCGCTGGCCGTCCGCGGTCCCTCCGTCACCGTCCTGGACTTCGCCGAGCGGCCCGAGTGCCCCGGCCGGCCGTGACGGGAACGCGTGACGGCCCGCCGACGGGGCCGGCGGGCCGTCACGCGTGCGCGGGTCAGCTGGTCCGCTCGTACCTCCAGACGGGCGGGACTTCGTCGGGGCCGAACAGGCGGACGGTCAGCTGGGCGTCCATCCCGTGCGTGTCCAGATGGAGGCGCTCACCGGACGCCGTGTGGTTGCTCAGGGACACACCCGACCGGTTGGGCGACTCGCGCCACATGAAGCCGTCGTCGTCGGGACGGAAGGCGTTCAGGGTGACCGTGTTGCCCGACTGCGGCGGTGAACCGGCCGCCGTCGAGTTGATGTACTTCCCGCCGTAGGTCAGGTAGTAGCAGCTGTCGTTGCCGCTCCTGCCCGCGTAGATCAAGCGGATCCGCTCGCTGGGCAGGTCCTGGTCACGGCTCACGTTCACCGGGGTGCCCTCCGCGGTGTCCCCGTACTCGACGTTGAGCACCAGGGGCACCGTGGTGGCGTCCACCAGGTCGATCTCGTCGACGGCCTCCGCCTCGTCTGGCGGCTGGAGGAACCAGCGCTGGGCGGGATCGGCCTGGTCGAACTCGCGGCCCTGCGGCTCCTCGCCGGTGCTCCAGGGGACGGCGGTGAGGATCTGACTGGTGGCCATGTTCTCCAGGACCCACGTCCCGTCGCCCTGGTCGACGACGAGCCACAGCTGGGTGGGCCCCCGGTCCTCGTTCTGCAGCACCACCGGTGCTCCGGTGGCGGGGAGGGACTGGCCCAGGTAGGCGCCGCTCGCGGTGTGGAGCACCCGGAAGTAGCCGGGGTACTCGGGATCCGCCTGCAGGGTGAACTCCTGGGCGGCCCGGTTGGCCCGGTTCACCGGCAGGTCGACGACCTGGCCGGTGCCGCTGCCGGAGCGGGCGGCGGCAGCGGAGCTGCCGGCGTTGCGCAGCACGACCGGTGTGTCCGTCGGCACGGTCCGGGCCAGGGGCCGGGGCACGGGCCGCGGACCGCTGTTGGGCAGGTTGCTGAACTCGTAGAGGACGGGATGGTGGTCCGAGATCCCGGCGGAGGGCAGGTCCAGCCGGGTGATGTGCGCGGCGCTCACCGCGTTCGGGGCGTCGCCGACGGTGCGGGGCAGGACCGCGTAGTCGTACCGGCTGACGGGCCTTCCCGCCGGATACGTGGGCTCCTCGCCGGCGCGCACCCGGTACGGGGCGGTGACGCCGCCGAGTTCCAGGGCGAGGCCGAGCGGCTCGCGGTTGAAGTCGCCGAGGGCGACCCAGTGCAGCGGCGTCCCGTTGGGGCCCGCGGTCCGCATCCGCGCCTCGATGTTAGCCAGGAGCACGGGGACGTCGGTGCCGTTGGCCTGCGAGTCCCCGTGCAGGGTGAAGTAGACGACGTCGCCGACGCGGACGCCGAGCGCCGGCCGGCCGGTGTGCACTCCCGCGGCGGTCCTTCCGGGCACGACGAAGACGCGTCCCTCCGCGTTGGGTTCCAGGATCGGATCGTAGACGCGGTCCCTGGTCCAGACGGCGAGGTTCGCCCGGGCGGTGTTCGCCAGCCTGTTGGTGTCCGTGTGGAGCCAGTACACGTAGCCGTGCGTCTGGGCCGCCGTGCCGATGCGGTACTCCCGGACCGGCGGATAGTTCACGCGCGGATCGTCCCCGTACGTCCGGCCGAACTCCGACTGTTCGATGAGGGCGAGTGTCCCCGGCCGTTGGTACTCGCTCCCCGGGGGCGGGGTGCCGGCCTCCTGCAGCGCGATGACGTCGGCGTCGTTGGTGTCCGCCAGGGCGCGCACTCCCGAGGTCCACTTGAAGTTGCCCCGGTTGACGCCCGAGCCGAGCATGTTCCAGGTGATCGCGTTGCGGCGGGCCTCGTCACGGGGCTCGATCTCGCCGCCGGTGTCGCGCAGGAACAGGGAATGGCGTTTGCCGACGTCGAGGGTCGCCACTCCCTGGCCCCGGTAGTCCAGGGCCTCCCGGCCGGTCCAGTCCGCGATGGGCTGCCCGGCCTGGCCGAGCGGCAGGAACCGGCGGGGGTCGTCGTCGGCGGAGCCGAACCGGAAGGCCGTGCCGGAGCGGGTGCCGTACGGGGCGTACGGTTCGAACGGCCCGCCCGGGGTGGTCTGTTTGACGAGGGTGTTGTTGTAGAAGACGTTCTGCGGGCCGGAGGAGCCGGACCACTTGCCCGCCTTGGGGCCGGCCGCCCACCAGATCGGGTACCAGGTCCCCTCGTCGATCTCGCCGCCCTCGCCGCCGCAGTTGGCCCGGCAGCTGCCCGAGCGGTGTTCGTAGGGGATCCGTACGGTGTTCTGCTCGAAGAGGTTGTTGTGCTCCCAGCCGCCGTGCAGGTTGAGGTCGGAGTCGAGGTCGTTGCGGAAGGCGACGTTGCCGCCGGCCGACCACTGGAAGGTGAAGTGACGCAGGTTGCGGCTGAGGTTGTGGGCCCACAGGGAGTCCCAGACGCGGCTGCCGCGCAGGTAGCCGTTGCCGCCCTTGCCCTTGTTCCAGGCGCCGTCGAAGCTGTTGCGCTCGATCTGGAGGTTGCGGGCGTTCTCGGTGACGATCGGGTGCGAGCCGGTCATCTCGGCCTTCAGCCCGCGCGCCCAGCTGTTGGCGGCCCACTTGAAGACGATGCCGTGCATCGCGTACTCGGGCGCCAGGTTGCCGTAGTTGTGCACGGCCTGATCGGGGGTCAGGTCGTACGTTCCCTGACCGCCGATCTTCGGCAGGCCGTTCATGTCCTGGGTGAAGGCGAAGTCCTCGAAACCGACGCCCTCGACCGCCTTCAGCGGGGTGACCTTGCTGGCGTACGGCGTGCCGCTGCCGGTCAGCGGATCGGAGCCGTCCGACTCGGAGTTGACCGGAAGGTCCCACTCCAGCGGGCGGTCCAGGGTGATCGTCTTGTTGTTGACGTCCACGCCGGTGGCCCGGAACATCTGCTGGCGCATGTGGAGGGCTTCGATCATGCCCGGGTCGGTGACGCCCTGCTGCTCGTAGAACTTCCTGCTGTTGGCCGCGCCCACCCAGACGTAGCCGCCGAGCCGGAACTTCTTCATGTCGGCCTTCGGGTCCAGCCGCACGACGGTGTGGCCCTGGCGGCCCGCGAAGCCCGGGTCGCCGTCCCGGGCGGCGACCTTGATGCCGGACACCCAGTGCTGGTTGACGCTGCCCTCGAAGATGTCCTTGCGCATCGGGAGGGTCGAGGCGGCCGCCCAGTCGTCCTTGTACCGCTCCGCCACGTCGCGGGTCTGGACCCGGAACATGCCGCGGCCCGGCCACATCCAGCCGCCCGTGCCGACGTCGCTCCCGGTGCCGGCCACCATGCCGTCCTGGTCCCAGCGGCCGTTGATCACCGTGTCGTAGCGGGTGCTGAGGTCGGGCCGGAACACCAGGCGGGTGCCGCCCTCGCCGGAGCCCTGACCGCGCAGCGTCAGGAAGTCGGCGTCGACGTAGACCTGCCGGGAGAGGTCGACGCGTCCGGCCGGCAGCTCGATGAGCGAGAGCCGGTCGAAGTTGGCCGTCGGCGAGCAGGCGCTCCTGATGTCGTCGATCGCCTTCTGCAGCCCGGCGGTGTCGTCGACCCCGTCGTCCGGCCGGACCTGGTAGCCGGAGGCGAGCTCGGCCGGGGTGATCCGGCAGGCGGCGTCGGTGCTCCGGGAGGTCTCGCCGCTGGGCGGCTGCCGACCGCCCCGGTAGCCGACGCGGGACCAGTCGGGCATGCCGTCGGGCGGGCCGGTGCGGTTGGCGGAGCTCAGGTCCGGTCCGGACGCGCCGGGACCGGCCGGTGGCGGGTCCGCCGCCGGGACGGGCGCCGCAACCGTATCCCGGGGAACGGGAACGGGCACCGCCGCGGCGGTCCCGGGTATCAGCAGGGCGAGCAGCAGGCCGGACAGCAGCCCGGCCGCCGGTCGGAGCGGTTTCACGTGATGTCCACCTCGGCGTTCTCGTCGTGTCGCGCGCATGCGGGGGAGCGCGGGAGACCGGCCCGGGATCACCACTGCGGGGCCGAGGGCTTGGGCAGGGCCGCGAGGTCGTAGACGCGCTTCCACAGGACGCCGTTGTGGCCCCCGCCCGTGCCGTTGATGACGTAGTACAGCTCGGTGCCGGCGATCACGGCCAGGGGCGTCCTGCCGTACGTGCTCGCGAAGCTCGGCTCCTCGTAGTACCCGCTCCACCCGCCGTCGCGGGAGATCAGGTAGCTGCCGATGGTGGAGTCGCGGTCCTCGGTGAGGCTGATCACGCCCCAGCCGTTGCGGGACAGCGCGACGGACGGGGCCTGCCTCGTCCAGCCGTAGGAGTTCGCGGCGAAGATCTGACGGGGCGTCGTCCAGCTGGAGGTCCCGTACCGCTGGCGGGACAGGTAGACGCGGTTGTCAGTGCCGGTGAAGGCGAGGACGACCTGGTTCCAGGGCGCGGGATCGTTGTTGTCGGTGTCCACCTGGGCGGCCAGGGCCGGCGCGTCCTTGCTCAGCGCGCCCGGAACCAGGGAGGGGGTGCCGTAGGAGGCGGTCTGGCCGTTGTAGTACATCGTCCAGATGTCGTCGTTGGACTGGCTGTTCCAGGCCAGCATGAAGGAGTTTCCGGGCAGCGCGGCGGCCGCCACCGGCACGGTGTCGGTGGTGCGCGTGTCGTTGGGGATCCTGGTCCAGTCGGGCAGGGTGGCGGGCAGCTGGTAGCCGGTGTCGAGCTGGACGCGGTGCTGGTAGACGTGGCCCTCGGTGCCGGTGTGGAAGATCCGGAAGTTGCCGCGGCCGCCGTCGTCGGTCCAGATCACCCGCGGGGACGTCCACGTCTGCGCGTTGGGCAGCGCGCGGGCGGGCCCGTTGTTCAAGGAGATCCAGATGGTGTCGTTGTCCCCGCCGCGCCAGGCGTGCAGGATGTTGCCGCGGTTGTCGCGGGCCTCTCCCGGGGTGGACCTGCTGGTGATCGCCCCGCCGGCGTACGTCACCGGCTTCCAGTCGCTGCCCTCACCGGGGAAGCTCAGGGCGGAGATGCCGGCGTCGGCCCCGGCCGGTGCGGTGCCGGCCGGTGCGGCCGCGACCGGTGCGGCCCCGGCGGTGGCCGGCACCGTGACGGCGCTCGCGGCGGCCAGGGCGGCGACGAGCGCCACCGCCGCCGTGCGGAAGGTGTTCGGCTTGCTGGGCATTTCTTCCTCCGGTTTGCTCTCGAACGGGGGTGCGCGCGGCGCGCCCGGGAGCGGGGGCCGAACCGCGGTGTGCGGCAAGGGCGTCGGCGCCCCGCGCGTCAGCGCGGCCGCCGCGTCGCACCGGCCGCGCCGGCGGCCACCGGGTTCCTGACGTGGTGGCCGCCGACGTGCTGACACCAGTCATGACAAGGTGGCCGCGCCGGATGTGACACCTGTCCGGCGGACGTCTGTCCGGTCCGCGCGCGCTGATGCATGATGGGCGGGGCCCGAGTTGATCAGGGTCAGGGCCTCGGACTGCGTGGTGGTGATGGATGGCGGACGGCGCTCCCAGGCGTGGACGGCGCCGGCTGCTCGGGCGGCGTGGCGAGTGCGGAGCGCTGGACGAGGTGATCGCCGGCGCCCGGAGCGGCCGGGGCCGGGCGCTCGTGCTGCGCGGTGAGCCGGGAGTCGGCAAGTCCGCCCTGGCGGAGTACCTGGTGGACGGCGCGACGGGGTGTCAGGTCCTGCGGGCCGTCGGCGTCGAGTCCGAGATGGAGCTGGCGTTCGCCGGGCTGCACCAGCTGTGCGTGCCCCTGCTGGGAGGGCTCGACCGGCTGCCCGGCCCCCAGCGTGACGCCCTGTCCGTCGCGTTCGGACTGAGCGCGGGCGGCGCGCCGGACCGGTTCCTGGTCGGTCTGGCGGTGCTCAGCCTGGTGGCCGAGGCGGCGGAGGAGCGGCCGCTGGCCTGTGTCGTGGACGACGCCCAGTGGCTCGACCGGGTCTCCGCCCAGACGCTGGCCTTCGTCGCCCGCCGGCTGCTGGCGGAGCGGGTGGCGCTGGTGTTCGCGATACGCGCGTCGGAGCCCGCCGAGGGCGGTGACCCCTTCGGGGGGCTGCGCGAGATCGTCGTCCGGGGGCTGCGCGACGACGACGCGCGGGCACTGCTGGAATCGGTCGTCCCCGGTCGGCTGGACGAGCGGGTGCGGGACCGCATCGTGGCCGAGACCCGCGGCAACCCGCTGGCGCTGCTGGAACTGACCCGCGGTCTGAGCGCGGCGGAGCTGGCCGGCGGGTTCGGGCGCCCGGACGTCCGCCCGCTGGCGAGCCGGATCGAGCAGAGCTACCTGAGGCGGATCGGATCGCTGCCCCTCGCGGCGCAGCGGCTGCTGCTGGCGGCGGCCGCGGAGCCGGTGGGGGACGTCTCGTTGCTGCGGCGGGTCGCCGAACGGCTCGACATCGGCGCGGACGCCGCGGGAGCGGTGGAGGCGACGGGGCTGGTCGAGTTCGGCACGCGGGTGCGGTTCCGTCATCCGCTGGTGCGCTCGGCGGCCTACCGCGCGGCCGACCCGACCGTGCGCCGGGACGTGCACCGCGCGCTGGCCGAGGCGACCGATCCCGACTTCGACGCGGACCGCCGGGCCTGGCACCGCGCCCACGCGGCGGTCGAGCCCGACGAGGCGCTGGCGGGCGCGCTGGAACGCTCGGCCGGCCGGGCCCAGGCCCGCGGCGGGATCGCGGCCGCGGCGGCCTTCCTCAGGCGGGCGACCGAGCTGACACCCGATCCGGTCCGGCGCGGGACGCGGGCGGCGGCCGCCGCGCAGGCCGCGTTCGACGCGGGGTCACCCGACGCGGCGCTCGAACTCCTCGCCGCGGCGCGGCTGAGCCCGTCCGACGAGGTGCAGCAGGCCCGGCTGACCCGGCTGCACGCCCGGGTGGTCTTCGCCCGCAGACGCGGCGGGGAGGCGCTGCCCCTGCTGCTGGACGCGGCCGGCCGGCTGGCGCGGGTGGGTGACCCGGAGGCCCGTGAGGCGTACCTCGACGCCCTCGGATCGGCGGTCTTCGCCGGGCGCCTCGGCGACGGCCCCGGTGTGCGCGAGGTCGCCGAGGCCGCCCGGACGGCGCCGCCCGGGGCGCGCCCGCCGCGGCCGACGGACCTCCTGCTCGACGGCCTGGTGACCTGGTTCGCCGAGGGCTGCGGCCCCGGGGGTCCGCACCTGCGCGCCGCGCTGGGGGCGTTCGGGCGGGCCGCCGGACACGAGGGCGGCGACGTCATGCGCTGGCTCTGGCTGACGTGGCTGGTGGCCGGGGAGATGTGGGACGACGGGACGTGGCACCGGCTGACCGAGCACGCGGTCAGGTCGGCCCGCGAGAGCGGCGCCCTCAACGTCCTGCCGCTGGCCCTCGGCTACCGGGCCGCCCTGGCCGTGCACGCCGGCGACTTCGACCTCGCCTCGGCGCTCATCGACGAGGCCGACTCCCTGACGGAGGTGACCGGCCACTCGCCGATGGCGTACCCCGCGCTGCTGCTCATGGCCTGGCGCGGCGAGGGCGCCCGGGCCGCCGAGGTGATCCGCGACGCCGCCGGCGACGCGGTGTCCTGGGGGGAGGGGCGGGCGACCGGCCTCGAACACCACCTCCTCGCCGTCCTGTACAACGGCCTCGGCCGGTACCGGGACGCCCTCGACCACGCCGTCCGGGCGGTGGAGCACGAGGACCTGGGCACCGCCTACCGGGCACTGAGCCGGGCCGGGGTCGCGGGGTTCGCGCAGCGCGCGTGGCGCGAACTGCGCGCCACGGGCGCGGCGGCGCCCAGGCGCACGGCCGAGGCGCGCACCGCCCTGACCGCGCAGGAGGCGCGGATCGCGGCCCTGGCCGGCGGGGGGATGACGAACCCCGAGATCGGGGCCCAGCTGTTCATCAGCCCGCACACGGTGGAGTGGCACCTGCGCAAGGTCTACACGAAGCTCGGCGTCACCTCCCGCAGGCAGCTCGGCGGCGCCCTGCTCGAAGCGGCCCCGGTCACGGCCTGAGTTCCCGGCGCGGGCCGCGCCTCCCGGTGCCCGCCCGGTACCCCGGGGTGCCACCGGGGGGGCAGGACCAGGCACTCTCCGGGGCGTCACCGAGGGGGCACGGCGGGAGCGTGGTCCCGAGGGCATCGACGGATGCCGTGGGTGAAACGGAGCCGTGGTGACCGTGTCCATAGACCTGTCCGGCCTGCTCGCGGAGTCCCGGCCGTCCGCCGGGGAAGACTCCCTGGACGAGGCCGCGGCCGTCTTCGAGGAGCTGCGGCCGCGGCTGTTCGGCATCGCGTACCGGACGCTGGAGAGCGCGGTCGAGGCGGAGGACGTGGTCCAGGACGTGTGGCTGCGCTGGCAGAAGGCCGACCGCTCGGCCGTGCTCAGCCCGTCCGCCTTCCTGTCCCGCGCCACCGCCCGGCTGGCCATCAACGTGGCCCGGTCCGCCCGCTCGCGCCGGCAGACCTCCATCGATCCCTGGCTGCCCGAGCCCGTCGACCCCGGCGGCGCCCCCGCGGCCGGGGTGGAGCGGGCGGAGGAGCTGGCCTCCGCGCTGCTCCTGCTCCTGGAGCGGCTGACGCCCACGGAGCGGGCGGTGTACATCCTGCGCGAGGCCTTCGACTACGCCTATGCCGACATCGCCGGGATGCTGCGCCTGAGCGTCGTCAACGTCCGCAAGATCACCAGCCGGGCCCGCAAGCGTCTGGTGGCGGGGCAGCGGGAAGCCGTGGACGCAGGGGAGCACCGGTGGCTGCTGGAGGTGTTCGTCGGGGCCGCCCGGACCGGGGACGTCGCCTCCCTGGAGTCGCTGCTGGCGCCGCACGGCGCGGGCGGCCCGCCGGCCGGGCCGGCCGGCGGGCGGCAGGGGCGCCCGGACCGGAACCGCGCAGTGGCCCCGTACGTCCCAACCAGGGGTGATGGCCGGGGGGACGGGCCGCCCGGCACGTTAGGCTGCATCTTCGGGGAGCGGCCTGGTGCCGCCATGAGGACGACGTCGGGACCGGCGTGCGGGCCGCGGGGACCTGATCGGGCCCCGGCCGGTGCCGCCGTGGGTCCCGTCCTGCCACGGAGGTACTGGCCTTGCTGCACATCGACGCCTGGATCGAAGGCGTACCACCGGGCGCGGTGTACGCCCTGGTGGCTCTGATCATCGGACTGGAGTCGCTGGGGATTCCGCTGCCCGGGGAGATCGCCCTGGTCTCCGCCGCCCTGCTGTCCGCGCGCGGCGTGGTCAGCCCGGTCTGGGTGGCGGTCTGCGCGATCCTCGGCGCGATCATCGGCGACTCGATCGGCTACTCGATCGGCCGCAGGGGCGGCAAGCCGCTGTTCGAGAAGCTCGGGCGGAGGTTCCCCAAGCACTTCGGCCCCAGCCACCTGGCCACCGCCGAGCGCTCCTTCCAGAAGTGGGGCATGTGGGCGGTCTTCTTCGGCCGCTTCATCGCCCTGCTGCGGATCTTCGCCGGGCCGCTCGCCGGCGCGTTGAAGATGCCCTACTGGAAGTTCCTGATCGCCAACGTCCTCGGCGGCGTGGTCTGGGCCGGCGGCACCACCCTGCTGGTCTACCAGGTCGGCAAGGTCGCCGAGCAGTGGCTGTCCAAGTTCTCCTGGATCGGCCTGCTCGCCGCGGTGGCCGGCGGCGCCCTCTCGGCGTGGCTGATGAAGCGCCGGGCGGCCAAGGCGGCCGAGGCCCACGAGGCCGAGGACGCGGCGGCGCAGGACCGGGCGGGCGAGGCGCCCGCCACCACGACGGTCGTCGCGCCCGCCGCGGACTGACCGGCCCGGGCCCGCGAGGGTCCACCCCGGTCCACCCGGACCGTCACGCCCGCCGCTGCCCGGACGTCGTCCCGGCAGCGGCGTTCGCGTGAGCCGGGCACCACACCGGGCACTGAGCACACTGAAGTACTGAGCACCGAGCACCGAGCACGACGGAGAAGTGGGAACAGCATGAGGATCGGACTCCTGGGCACCGGACCCTGGGCGCAGCGGGTGCACGCGCCCGTCCTGGCGGAGCACCCCGGCGTGGAGTTCGCGGGCGTCTGGGGCCGCCGCCCGGAGGCGGCCGAAGCGCTCGGCGCGCAGTACGGCGTCCCCGGCCACGCCGACCTCGACGGGCTGCTCGCCGGGGTCGACGCCGTCGCCATCGCGCTGCCCCCGGCCGTGCAGGCCGACCTCGCGGTGCGCGCCGCCGAGGCCGGCTGCCACCTGCTGCTGGACAAGCCGGTGGCGCTGACCGTCCCCGACGCCCGCCGGGTGGCCGAGGCGGCCGAGGCGCACGGCGTCGCGTCCGTGGTCTTCTTCACCGTGCGCTTCGGCGGCGACCAGTTGCCGTGGATCGAGGAGCAGGCGGCCGTCGGCGGCTGGTTCACCGGCCGCTCGGACTGGTTCGGCTCGGTGTTCGCCCCCGACTCCACCAGCCCGTACGCCGCCTCGGCCTGGCGCGAGGAGAAGGGCGCGCTCTGGGACGTCGGCCCGCACGCGCTCTCCGTGCTGCTCCCGGTCATCGGCGACGCGACCGCCGTCACCGCCGTGGCCGGGCCGCTGGACACCGTCCACCTCGTGCTGCGCCACGTCGGCGGCGCCTCCAGCACCCTGGGGCTGAGCCTGACCACCCCGGTGGCCGGCGGCGGCACCGGGATGGAGTTGCGCGGCGAGTCGGGTACCGTCCACCTGCCGGCGCGCGGGGAGGGGCCGATCGCGGCCTACCACCGCGCCCTGGACGCCCTCACCACCGCCGCCCGCACCGGCGAGCCGCACCCGTGCTCGGCCGCCTTCGGCCTGCGCACCGTCGAGATCCTGGCCGCCGCCGAGCGCTCGCTGGCCACCGGCGCGACCGTCGAGGTCTGAGCACCCGCCCCGCCGACGCCCCGCCCGCCGGCCTACCGCCCGCCGTCAGCCGCCCAGCAGCCGGTCCGCGAACTCCCGCACCCGCTCGCCGGTGATGCCCTCGCCCTGCTCGACGGCGAGCGGGTGGTCGGTGGGTTCCAGCTCGATCAGCGGACGCCGGCCGACGGCCCGGGTGTGCACGTGGGTCTTGAGCAGCAGCGTGGACTGCGGGTAGAGCGGCAGCTCGGTCGTCAGCCAGCCGAAGTTCGGCGGCTCCTGCTCGCGCGCCGGGTCCTCCCACAGGTCGTGCATCCGGGCGAAGTTCGCCTCGCTCAGCGAGACCCACACTCCCCAGGAGAACGGCTCGTCGCCGTCCAGGACCGGGATCTCGATCAGGCCGTGGACGTAGAACTCGCGGTCCTTGATCACGCACTGGTCGGCGGTCAGCTCGCTGTCCCGGCGCCGGGCGTAGCGCGGCTTCCAGCCCTCCGGCGCGGGGGCTCCGTAGGACAGCGGCGGACCCTCGTGCCGGTCGGCGCAGCAGGAGTAGTCGAAGAAATGTTCGATCGGCATGGCGCCGAGCACAGAGCAGCGGGCCGGGGCCGCGGCAACGCGCCGTGCTCAGCCCTCCGGGTGGGCCGCCGGGCGGCGGTCGGCGGGGCGGGCCGGGGGGATCGACGGGGCCCGGAAGTCCCGCGGGCCGGTCCACAGCGCGGGGACGGCGTCGCTGCGGCGGGCCAGCTCGTAGGCGAGCGGCTCGTAGTTGACCCGCCAGCCGTGGAAGTGCGGCCAGGCCTCGGCGGCGGGCCGCTCGTGCGGGAAGCCGGCGGCCGCGAGCATGGCCACCGCGGCGTCGAACTCGGTGTAGCCGAGGCGGATCGGCGCGTCCGGGGCCGGGTCGGCGTCGAAGTCGACGCGCAGCGAGCGGCCGATGTCGCGCAGTGCGGTGAACCCCGCCCGCAGCACCAGCCGGGCCTCGGGCGGGGCGCTGCGCGGGCAGACGGCCAGGTGGACGGCGGCGGCGTCCATGACGGCGATCAGCCCGACCACCCAGCTGCGGTTGGGCTGCGGGGAGCGGAAGGAGATCAGCACGGGGTAGTTGGAGTGGCTCTCGCCGATGTCGGCGGCGAGCCGCTCCCAGTCCCGGTAGAGCTGGGGCAGGGCGGTCTCGGTGTCCACCAGGGACTGCCGGGCGAGCAGCTCGGGGCCCCAGGCGGGTTCGCCGGCCCGGGACTGCAGCAGCGTCACCTCCAGCTCGCGGCGGTTGTAGGCGGCGTAGAGGGTCGGCAGGTAGGCGATCTGCAGGGCGATCACCAGCGGGCCGCTGGCGGCGGCGAGGAAGTCGATCAGGGAGAGGTGGAGCCGCTCACCGCTGGCGAAGCCGAGGGTGAAGAGGCTGGAGCCGGCCTCGCGCACGGCGACCGTCCAGCTCAGCTCGGAGGTGCCGTGCAGTATCAGGGTGTAGGAGACCAGCATGCCGCC
This sequence comes from Kitasatospora sp. NPDC001527, assembly GCF_040298605.1. Classification (NCBI taxonomy): domain Bacteria; kingdom Bacillati; phylum Actinomycetota; class Actinomycetes; order Kitasatosporales; family Streptomycetaceae; genus Kitasatospora; species Kitasatospora sp. NPDC001527. The sequence continues at coordinate 64,596 of NZ_JBEPAM010000040.1, forward strand.
GAGCCAGACGGCCAGCATGCCGGTGAGCATCAGCGGGGCCAGCCAGGTCTGTGCCCGGTCCTGCGCGCGGTAGGTCCCGAAGGGCGCGGCGGCGAGGCCCAGGGCCTTGCGCAGGATGCGCCACAGGCCGTGCACCAGCGAGGAGTACAGGCCGCGCGGGACGACGAGCGTGCGCAGGATGCTGGCGATGACGAGCAGCAGGAGCAGCACGCCCGCGGCGGTGTGGATCAACCTCATGGCGCACATTGTGACGGTCCGCCGGGGGCCGCCGTGACCGCCGCCGGCGCGCCGGTGCGGGCACGGCGGGGATTGACAGGGAGCGGCCGCCGACTGAATGCTGAGCAAGCGCTTAGTCACCACCGGCGCCGCCGGCCGACGAACGGAGACTGCCCGTGCCCGAGACCACGCCGGAGCCGCCCGCCCCGCCCGGGCTGGACCTGGAGCGGCTGCGCGCCCACCTCGACCGCGAACGGCCCGGCACGGTCACCGGCCCGCTGCGCGCCGAGCTGATCGAGGGCGGCCGCTCCAACCTCAGCTACCGGCTCACCGACGGCGTCACCGTCTGGGTGCTGCGCCGGCCCCCGCTCGGGCACGTGCTCGCCACCGCGCACGACATGGGCCGCGAGTACCGGGTGATGACCGCGCTGCGCGACACCGGCGTGCCGGTGCCCGCCACCGTCCACCTCGACCCGGGGGCGGAGGTGCTCGGCGCGCCCTGGTACCTGATGGCGTACGTGCCCGGCACCGTGCACCGGGACGCCGCCGCCCTCGCCGCGCTCGGCGAGCGGCGGGTGCGCGGCATCGGCGAGGCCCTGGTGGACACCCTCGCCGACCTGCACCGGATCGACCCGGCGGCCGTCGGGCTCGCCGACTTCGGCCGGCCCGACGGCTACCTGGAGCGGCAACTGCGGCGCTGGTCGTCCCAGTTGGATGCCTCGCGCAGCCGCGAGCTGCCCGGCGCCGACCGGCTGCGCGAGCTGCTCGCCGCCGGCCGCCCGCACTCCCCGGCGCCCGCCCTGGTGCACGGCGACTACCGGCTGGACAACGTGCTGGTCGCCGAGCGGGACGGGCGGGACGCCGTCGCCGCCGTCCTGGACTGGGAGATGTCCACCCTCGGCGACCCGCTCACCGACGTCGGGCTGCTGGTGATGTACACCGAGCTGGCCGGCGTCGGCGGCGGCCTCATCCCCTCCGCCGCGACCGCCCCCGGCTTCCCGTCCAGCGCCGAACTGGTCGCCCGCTACGCCGGGTCGACCGGCCGGGAGGCCGCCGCGCTGGACTGGTACGTCGCCTTCGCCTGCTACAAGCTCGCCGTCGTCGCCGAGGGCATCCACTACCGCTACCGGCAGGGGCGCACCCTGGGAGCCGGCTTCGAGCGCGCGGGCACCATGGCACCCCTCCTCGTCGACCACGGCCTCACCACCCTGAAGGGACACTGACCGATGGACTTCGCCTACGACCGGCGCACCCTCGAACTGCGCGAGCGGCTCACGGAGTTCATGGACCGGCACGTCCACCCCGCCGAACCGGTGCTGGCCGCCCGGCTCGCCGACCCGCGCCGGCCCACCTGGGAGGTGCCGGCGGTGATCGCCGACCTGCGGGTGGAGGCGCGCAAGCAGGGGCTGTGGAACCTCTTCCTGCCCGGCGAGCACGGCGCCGGGCTGACCAACCTCCAGTACGCGCCGCTCGCCGAGATCACCGGCCGCAGCCCGCACCTCGCCCCGCCCGCCCTCAACTGCGCCGCCCCCGACACCGGGAACATGGAACTGCTCGCCGGGTTCGGCAGCCCCGAGCAGCGCGAGCGCTGGCTGGAACCGCTGCTCGACGCCCGGATCCGCTCCGCCTTCGCGATGACCGAGCCCGGCGTCGCCTCCTCGGACGCCGCCAACATCGCCACCCGGATCGAGCGCGACGGCGACGAGTACGTCGTCAACGGCCGCAAGTGGTACGTCAGCGGCGCGATGAACCCGGACTGCGCCGTCCTCATCGTGATGGGCATGACCGACCCGCAGGCCGAACCGCACCGCCGGCAGAGCATGATCCTGGTGCCGCGCGACACCCCCGGCGTGACGGTGCGGCGCGGCATGACCGTGTTCGGCTACGACGACGCCGACCACGGCGGCCACGCCGATATCACCTTCGAGGACGTCCGCGTCCCGGCCGACCACCTGATCGGCGAGGAGGGCTCCGGTTTCGCCATCGCCCAGGCCCGGCTCGGCCCGGGGCGCGTCCACCACTGCATGCGGCTGATCGGCATGGCCGAACGCGCGCTGGAGCTGACCTGCCGGCGGGTCCTCGACCGCACCGCCTTCGGCGCCCCGCTCGCCGAGCAGGGCGTGGTCCAGGACTGGATCGCCGAATCCCGGGTCCGCATCGAGCAGCTGAGGCTGCTGGTCCTCAAGACCGCCTGGCTGATGGACACCGTCGGCAACCGGGGCGCGCACACCGAGATCCAGGCCATCAAGATCGCCACCCCGCGCACCGTCGAGTGGATCCTGGACAAGGCCGTCCAGGCGCACGGCGCGGCCGGCGTCAGCCAGGACACCCCGCTCGCCGCGCTGTGGGCGGCCGCCCGGACGATCCGGCTGGCGGACGGGCCGGACGAGGTGCACAAGCGCTCGCTGGCCCGGCGGGAGCTGCGCCGTCACCGCTGACCCCCGGGCCGCACCCCCTCCCGGAGACCGACACCCCCGCCCGGGTCATACCCGGGTAGCACCCGGAGGGTTGGCTCCGCGGTATGACGTCCGCCCACCGGCCCGGCCCGTACTGTCGCCGTACGGGCCGGCCGACGGGCGGCGGGCCCCCGCACGGGGACAGGGGAGCTGGGGAGCATGCGCGAACGGGGCCGGGGACAGGACGCCCGCAGTCAGTGGGGAGCGCGGGGCCTGCGCAGGGGCGTCGCCGTCGCCCTGGCGGCCACGACGGTGCTGGGCGCCGCCGGGACGGCGGCGCCCGCCTCGGCCGCCCCGGCCGTCGCCGAGCGCCGGGCCCGGGCCGCCCTCCCGCTGCCCACCGGGCCCTACGCGGTCGGCACCACCGACCTGCGCCTGGTCGACCCCGGCCGCGAGGACCCCTGGCGGCCGGGACGCGCCCGCGAACTGATGATCAGCCTCTGGTACCCGGCCAGCCGCCCCGCGTACGGCGACGAGCGCGCGCCCTACATGGTGCCGCGCGCCGCCCGGCACTTCGGCGGCCCGGACGGCGCCGCCGCCTTCAACTACGGCGCCGAGCCCGGCCGCACCGACTGGTCCGCGGTCCGCACCCACGCCCGCCCCGACGCCCCGCCGCTGCTCGGCGCCGGGCCGCGCCCGGTGGTGCTCTGGTCCGCCGGGCTCGGCGACCCCCGCACCTGGGGGACCGGCCTGGTCGAGGACCTCGCCTCGCGCGGCTACGTCGTGGTCACCGTCGACCACCCCTACGAGGCCTCCGAGGTGGCCTTCCCGGACGGGCGGCTGGCCACCTCGGTGTTCCCCGCGCTCGCCGCCCAACCCGGCCTGGACATCGGCGCGCTGCTGCGCAAGGCGCTGGCCGTCCGGGTCGCCGACATCCGCTTCGTCCTGGACGAGCTGGCCGCGCTGCGCACCGACGGCCGGCTCCCGGCGGCCCTGGCCGGCTCGCTGGACCTCGGCCGGATCGGCATGGCCGGCCAGTCCGCCGGCGGGTTCACCGCCGCCCAGGCGATGCACGACGACCCCCGGATCAAGGCCGGCGTCAACCTGGACGGCCAACTGCACTTCCCCGGCCCGGACGGCACCGGCGTGCACCTGGGCGGCGTCGCCGAGGACGGTCTGGACCGCCCGTTCCTGCTGATGGGCACCGAGAGCCCGGACTCCGGCCCCTACACCGGCCAGCCCGGCTGGGCCGCCTTCTGGCAGCACACCCGCGGCTGGAAGGCGGACGTCACCCTGCTCGGCTCGCGGCACGGCTCGTACACCGACGCGCAGGCGCTGCTGCCCCAGCTCGCCCGCCAGGGCGCGGTGCCGGCCGAGGCCGTGCGCGGCGACATCGGCGACGTCCGCCCGGAGCGGGCGGTGCTCGCCACCCGCGCGTACGTGGGCTCCTTCTTCGACCGCTGGCTGCGCGGCCACGACGACCACCTGCTCGACGGGCCCTCGCCGCGCTTCCCGGAGATGCGCTTCGAGGGCTGACAGCAGGGCTGACCGCCCGTCATCTCGCCAGCTCGGACTCCGGGTTGGCGGCGTCCCAGGCCCGGCGGGAGTCGACGATGGCGTCGTGGTGGCCGTAGGACCAGTCGGCCATCGCCCGCACCAGGTGGGTCAGGCTGTGCCCGAGCGCCGTCAGCTCGTACTCCACCTGCGGCGGGATCGTCGGGTGGACGGTGCGGGAGACCAGGCCGTCGCGCTCCAGCCGCCGCACCGTCAGGGTCAGCATCCGCTGCGAGATGCCCGGCACGGCGCGCTGCAGCTCGCGGAACCGCCGTACGCCCTGGGCGAGTTCGACCACCACCAGGACCGTCCAGCGGTCGCCGAGCCGGTTCAGCAGGTCACGGATCCCGCAGTCCACGCCGTCCTCGCACCAGACCACCGGGCGGTCGGTGCCGGCCGGGGTGGTTACCGCGGTGTGCCCCACTGACATCGAAGTGCCTCCTTACGACGGAGGCCCAGCGTATCCAGGATGGTCACCGGGCCGCCGGGCGGGGGCGCGGGGCCCGGCGGCGACCTCTCGCCCGCCACCGACCCGATACCGATCCTCGGAGGAACGATGCTTCTCGTCACGGGTGCCAACGGCGGCCTCGGCTCGCTGGTGCTGGAGCGGCTGGCCGCACGGCCCGGCGGCCCGGCGGGCGTGCTGGCCGGCAGCCGCACACCGGAGCGGGCGGCGCGGACCGGCGTCCCGGTGCGCACGGTCGACTTCGACCGGCCGCGGACCCTGGACACGGCCTTCGCGGGGGTGCGGACGCTGCTGCTGGTCTCGGCCGGCTACGGCGAGGACGACGTGGTGATCGCCCGGCACCGGGCGGCGATCGAGGCGGCCGAACGCGCCGGGGTCGGGCACGTCGTCTACACCAGCCTCTCCGGCGACGGCGACCACCTCGCCTACGCGCTGGCCCACCGCTGGACCGAGCGCCGGCTGCGCGAATCGGCCACGCTGCGCTGGACGGTCCTGCGCAACGGTCTCTACGCCGAACTCCTCGGCTTCCTGGCCCGCCCCGATGCCGAGGGCGTGATCACCGCCCCGCTCGGCGACGGCCGGCTGGCGGCGGTCGCCCGGGCGGACCTCGCCGAGGTCGCGGCGCGGGTGGCGCTGGCGCCGGACGGGCACGCGGGCCGGGTCTACGAGCTGGTCGGCGAGGAGGCGGTGGGCGGCGCGGACGTCGCCGCCGCGCTCACCCGCGGCACCGGCCGCCCGGTCGTGTACCGCCCGGGCACCCTCGCCGGGGCCCGGGCGGCGGTCGCGGCCTCGGGCGCCGAGGCCTTCCAGGTGCCGATGCTGGCGAGCACCTGCTCGGCGATCGCGCACGGCTTCCTGTCCGGCCCCGGCAAGCCCGGCGACCTCGCCGCGCTGCTCGGCCGCGCCCCGCGTCCGGCCCTCGACGTCATCGCGGCCGGCCCCGACGCGGCCCGGTGACCACCGTGCCCGGCCCGGCCGGCGGCGCGAACGGCCCGGCCGACGGTGCGGGCCCCGGCGCGGCCCGCGGCGGTGCGCCGCCGGTCACAGGCCGCCGGCGAGGGTCACGCCGCCGTCCACCACCACGGTCTGGCCGGTGATCCAGGCGGCGTCGGGGGAGAGCAGGAAGGCCACGGCGCCCGCGACGTCCTCGGGCACGCCGAGCCGTCCCAGCGGGTAGGCGGCGGCGACCTGCTCCTCGCGGCCCTCGTACAGCGCCTCGGCGAACCTCGTCTTCACCACGGCGGGGGCGACGGCGTTGACCCGGATGCCCTGCCCGCCCAGTTCGGCGGCGAGTTCGGCGGTGAGCCGGATCAGCGCGGCCTTGGAGACCCCGTACATGCCGATGCCGAGCGAGGCGCGGATCCCGGCCACCGAGGCGACGTTGACCACCGAGCCGCCGTGCTCGCCCATCCACGCGGCGTGCGCGCGGCGGGTCCAGGCCAGCGGGGCGAGCACGTTGACGGCGAGGATCTTGGCGGCGGCGGCCTCGTCGACGGTCAGCACCGGGCCGTGGACGGGGTTGATGCCGGTGTTGTTGACCAGGTGGTCGAGCCGGCCGAAGGCCTCCAGGGTGCGGGTGACGGCCTCCTCCTGGTGGGCCGGGTCGTCGGCGCGTCCGGCGACGCCGATGGCCACCTCCGGGCCGCCGAGGTCGCGGACCGCCTCGGCGAGCGGCTCGGGGGTCCGGGCGGTGAGGCAGACCTTCGCCCCCCGGGCGACCAGCTCGCGTGCGATGCCGAGGCCGATGCCCCGGCTCGATCCGGTGACGAGGGCCACCCGGCCCTTGAAGGAGTTCACCACGGGGGTCCTTTCGGCGTGGAGCGCGGCCGGCGGGGCCGCTGACCAAGCGCTTGCTCAGCATGGTGCGGGTGCGAGACCCTGTCAACAGCCCGGCGGCCCCGCGAGGCGAACGCCCGTACGGCTGCCCGGACCACCGATCTGCGAGGATGGCGCCATGACCAGCACGCCCATCGCCGACCTCTGGCCCACCCTGCCCGGCGGCGCCGACGCCCGCCCGGAGGCGGCGTACCGGCTGCTCCAGGCCGCCGTGGAGTCCTTCGCCGAGCGCGGCTTCCACGCCACCACCACCCGGGACATCGCCACCGGCGCCGGGATGAGCCCGGCCGCGCTGTACATCCACTACCCGTCCAAGGCGGCCCTGCTGGCCGAGATCAGCCGGGTCGGGCACGCCGCGACGCTGGAACTGGTCCGCGCGGCGGCGGCCGGCGAGGGCGGCCCGGTGGCGCGGATGCGGCGCCTGGTCGAGGAGTTCACCGTCTGGCACGCCCGGGCGCGGACGGTCGGCCGGGTGGTCAACTACGAGTTGCACGCGCTCCCGCCGGACGCCTACGCGGTGGTCTTGGCGCTGCGGCTGGACATCGAGCGCGAGGTCGGCACGCTGATCGAGGAGGGCCGGGCGGCCGGGGACTTCGAGGTCGCCGAGGTCCGCACGGCCGCCCGCGCGGTCACTTCGCTGGGCATCGACGTGTCCCGCTGGTACACCGAGCGCAGCAGCGAGACGCCGGAGGAACTCGGCCGCCGATACGGCGAGTTGGTGCTCCGGATGCTGGGCGCCGCGCGCTGGTCTCCCGGGCTCGTCAGCCGTCCTTGACGGCGGTGTGCACCAGCCAGGCGACGTGGTGGCGCAGCTCGTACATCTCCACGGTGGACCGCAGCCCCAGCCACTGCTCGGTGGCGCCGAAGCGCCGCAGCACCGCGTACGGCAGCCGGAAGTAGGCGTACAGCGCCTCGGTGGTCGGCAGGTAGTAGCGGGTGGCGTCCAGTTCCTCCTCCAGCCGGAACCCGGCGCCGGTGACCAGGGCGCCGAGCGTGCGACTGGTGTAGTGCCGGGCGCCGGGCAGCACCATCGCGTCCAGGAAGGGCTCCAGCAGCGCCCGCTGGCGGGCGGGCATCTCGGCGCGCGGGACGGCGGCCGGGCCGAGCAGCACCAGCCGCCCGCCCGGGCGCAGCAGGCGGTGGAACTCGGCCAGCGCGCGGGCGGGGTCGTGGGCGTGGCAGAGCGTCTCCATCGCGTAGACGCCGTCGAACGAGCCGTCCGGGTACACCAGGTCGTGGAAGTCGCCCCAGGCGAAGGCGGTGCGGTCCTCCAGGGCGGTCCGGGCGCTGAGCCGGCGCGCCTCGCGGACGTGGAAGTCCATCAGGTCGACGCCGGTGACCCGCAGGCCGAAGTCGGCGGCGAGCCGCCGGGCGACCACACCCGAGCCGCAGCCGGCGTCCAGGACCAGGGAGCCGGGAGGCAGGGCCAGCTTGCGGCCGAGCACGGCCTCCAGCCGGCGCTGCGCGCGCCAGCAGTGCCACTTGGACTGGCCGGGCTCGGTCCAGCCCCAGTGCCGGGCGCGGCGGCAGACCAGGGTGTAGAAGAGCCGGTGGCCGGGGGTGCCGTAGACGCGTCGCAGCCCGCCGAGATCGAGCCCGCCGCCGACGTCTTCGACCATCGCACCCGCCCGGCCTTCCGCTGATCGGCGCCTCGCCGTCCCGGTCACGCTACCGAGCGGCCGGGTGCGGCGCCGGTCCGGTACGCCCGGACGGGCGGCGGCGGAGGGCCAGGCCCCCCGGTGTCAGCCGGACCGGGACCGGGTGGCGGCGAGCAGGGCGTCCAGCAGGCCGGGGAAGCGGGCGTCGAGGTCGGCGCGGCGCAGCGAGACGTACCGGTTGCGCCCGGCGACCCGGGTGGTGGTGACGCCGGCCTCGCGGAGCACCCGCATGTGGTGCGAGACGGTCGACTTGTGGAGGTGTTCGAGGCCGAGGTGGCGCGGGTCGCAGGAGTGCTCCGCGCCGTCCGCGTAGCTGGTCAGCAGGCGCAGCCGGACCGGGTCGCCGAGCGCGTGCAGCACCGTGACCAGGTCGATCTCGGCGGGGGCGGGCTGGGGCAGCCGCTCGTCGTCGGTCATGGCCGGCGGCCTCCTCGGGGTCGGGCGCGGGGTGCGGCGCGCGGGCGGGACGGTTTGACAATCATCCACCAATCCGTACTGTTTGGCGAGCATCAAACTGTTGCATTGACATCCAACAATGATCGTGGGGGATCGACGTGCCCGTCCGCCTGCTCCTGCTCGCCCTCGGCACCTTCGCCGTCGGCACCGACACCATGGTCACCGCCGGCATCCTCGGCACGGTCGCCGACGACCTCGGGGTCTCGGTCGCCGCCGCCGGCCAGCTGGTGACCGTCTTCGCCCTCGGCTACGCGCTGCTCGCCCCACCGCTCGCCGCCCTCACCGCCCGCTGGCCGCGCCGGCGGCTGCTGCTCACCGCGCTCACCGTCTTCGGCGCCGCCAACGCGCTCAGCGCGCTCGCCCCCTCGTACGGGACGCTGCTGGCCACCCGGGTGCTGGCCGCCGCCGGGGCCGCGCTCTACACCCCGACCGCCAACGCGGTCGCCACCACGCTGGTCGCCCCCGAGCGGCGCGGCCGGGCGCTGGCCACCGTGCTCGGCGGCATGACGGTCGCCACCGCGCTCGGCGTGCCGCTCGGCACCTGGGTCGGGCGCAGTGACTGGCGGCTGACGATGTGGCTGGTCACGGCGCTGAGCGCGGTCGCCCTGGCCGGTCTGGCGCTGCTGCTGCGCGAGCTGCCGGTGCCCGCCGCCGCGCCCGGGCTGCGGGACCGGCTGGCGCCGCTGAGCGACCGGCGGGTGCTCGGCGCGGCCTTCACCACCCTGGTGTTCTTCCTGGCCTTCCAGTCCGTCTACATCTACCTGGCCACCGCCGTCGCCCCGGCCACCGGGGGACGGGCGGACCGGCTGAGCCTGGTCCTGCTCGTCTCGGGCCTCGCCTCGGTGGCGGGCAGCTGGCTGGGCGGGCGGCTGGTGGACCGGGCCGGTGTCCGGCGGGTGCTGCTGGTCGGCAGCGCGGTGGCGGCGGCCGCGTTCGCCGCGCTGCCCTGGGCGGGGCGCTCGATGCCCGGTGCGCTCGCCTACGCCGTGGTCACCCCGCTGGCCGGGTGGGCCGTCTCGGTCGCGCTGCCGCACCGGCTGGCCTCGCTGGACCCGGCCAACGCCCAGGTGCTGATCTCGCTCAACAGCAGCGCCCTCTACCTGGGCACGGCGGCGGGCGGCGCGGCCGGCAGCGCGGCGATCGCGCTGGTCGGCGGGCGCTGGTTCCCGCTCGCGGCGACGGTGCTCGCCCTGCTGGCCGCCGCCACGGCCTGGGTCACCACCCGGGGCGCCGCGCCCGTCCGGGCCGCCGGGGCGGCGGCTCCCGCCGGGGAGCGGGCGCCGGCGCCGGCGGCGGGGTAGCGGCGGTGGACGGGCGGGCCCGCGGGTGTGCCCGGCGGGCCCGCCCTGCTGTTCCGGCGCGTGCCGGGACGGGCGCCGGCCGGTGCGTGCCGGTCAGCGCGTGCCGATCGACCGGAACAGCAACTCGGCCGTCTCCGACCAGCGTTCGACGACGTCCGTCCGCTCGTGCAGGACGTCCGAGATGTGCTGGGTGCCGAAGAACGCGGCCACCAGCGACCGGGCCGCCGCCTGCGGGGAGACCCCGGGGCGCAGCTCGCCCGCCGCCGCGGCGCGCTCCAGCAGGCCGGCCAGCAGCCGGGTCCAGTCGACGTACGGCGTCGGCAGCTCGGCGTCGATCTGCGGCCGCTCGATCTGCAGCCGGGCGCCCGCCTGGACGACGATGTCGTCCCGGAAGGCGGCCGCGGCGCCCGCGAGCAGGCGCGCCACCGTCTCAAGCGGCCCGTGCCCCTCGGCGGTCACGTCCGCCAGCAGCTCGGGCCAGCGCGCGTAGTGCTGCTCCACCACGGCCACCGCCAGGGTCTCCTTGGTGGGGTAGTGGAAGTAGACCGCGCCCTTGGTCATCTCCACCCGGTCCGCCACGTCCTTCATCGAGGTGTGGCGGAAGCCCCGGGCCGCGAACAGCTCGGCGGCCGCGGTGAGCACCAGCAGCTTGGTGCGGGCCGCCCGGTCCTGCTTGGGATCGGGGCCCCGCCGGGTGATGATGGGCCGCACCCGGAACGGGGCGGCCTGATCGGGCTCGGGCATGATCGGCTCCTAGGTCAACTCGACGGCAGACAAGGCGATTTGGACACGCTGGCGGGAATCTTCGCCTCGACGGTAAACCTTCCAGAAGGTATGTTCCTGAGCTGTCGCACCGGTCGGGGCACCGCAATGTAGCGGGCCCGCTGCGGCCTCCGCGACCGTGGGGGAGGAAGAATTCATGAATGTTCTGTCATCATTTGTGTCCGCGCAGCACCGTCCACCGCTCCGCGCGGGGTGGCGCGGCCTGCGCTTCGACCGGCACTTACCGCGCGAGGCGGTGCACAAGGCGGCGGACGCCGAGGTACTGCTGACCGACTCGGCGCGGCTGGGGGAGGAGCGGTTCGCCGTCGCGGCGCTCTGGGACCGCGACCACCACCTCGGCCACCGGGACGCCCCGGCCGCCGACCCGCTGCTGCTCGCCGAGACGGTCCGTCAGAGCGCGATCCACCTGGCCCACCGCTTCCACGGCAGCACCTACGGGCACCCCTTCGTCCTGAACGGCCTCGCCGTCGAACTCGACCGGCCGCTGCCGCCGGCCGGCCCGGACGGGCTGGACGTCGGCCTCGACCTGGACTGCCGGGCCCTCGCCGCCCGGCGGCCCTCGCCCGGCCGCGAACGCTTCCTCCTGGAGGGCGTCGCCTGGGCCGGGCAGCGGCCGGTGGGCCGGGTCCGGCTGGGCTGGGAGGTGCTGGCGCCCGAGCGCTACGCGGTGCTCCGGCGGCGCTCCGCCGCGGGCGCCGGTGACCCGGAGCCGCAGCCGCCCGCCCTGCTGCCGCCGGACACCGCCCGGGCGGGGCAGGCGCGGGACGTACTGCTCGCGGCCGACCCGGAGCGCGCCGACCGGTGGTGGCTGCGGCCCTTCGAGCACCACCCGGTCCTCTACGACCACGCCGTGGACCACGTGCCCGGCATGGTGCTGCTGGAGGCCTTCCGCCAGGCCGCCGCCCTGACCGCCCTGACCGCCCTGGCCGGCGGCGGTCGCGCGGCCGGGGACGGGGCGGCGGACCGTCAACCGCGCACCCTGCACGTCGACTTCCTCGCCTTCGGGGAGCCGGGCTCCCCGATCGCCGTGCTCGCCGAGCCCGACCCCGTCCCCGCTCCCGGCCCCGCTCCCGGCCCCGTCCCCGGCTTCGCTCCCGGCGCGGAGGGCACCGTACGGCTGCGCGCCGTCCAGGACGGCCGCCCGATCGCCGAGGCCCGGCTGCGCTGCGCGGCCGGCCCCGTCCCCGGCTTCGCTCCCGGCGCGGAGGCGGGACGGTGAGCCACGAGGACCTCGCGCACCCCGCCGGGCCCGCCGGCCTCACCGGCCGCGCCGCCGAACTCGCCCACCTCGCCCGGCGGGACGCCCCGCGGGCGGAGGCCGGACGGCGGCTCACCGAGGAGGTCGCCGCCGGGATCCGGCGCGCGCACTTCCCCCGCCACTTCGTGCCCAGCCGCTGGGGCGGCACCGCCGGGGAGTTCGGCGACCTCGTGACCGCGGTGGCCGCGCTCGCCGAGTCCTGCGCGGGCGCCGCCTGGTGCGCCGCGCTGTACGCCTCGCACGGGCGGCTGGCCGCCTACCTCCCGCCCGAGGGGCAGCGCGACCTCTGGGGCGACGGACCGGACGCGCGGATCGCGGCCTCGGTGATCCCGCCCCAGGGCCGGGCCGAACGCCGGGGCGACGGCTGGCAGGTGGACGGCCTCTGGCGGCTGGCGAGCGGCGCCGACCACGCCGAGTGGATCCTGCTGGCCGCCTGGACGGGGAGCGAGGACGCCCGGGAGCACCGCGTCCTCGCCGTGCCCCGGGCCGACCTGACGGTCCTGGACACCTGGCACTCCGCGGGCCTGCGCGCCAGCGGCAGCACCTCGGTGAGCGCCACGGCGGTCCACGTGCCCGGCCACCGCACGCTCGTCCTGGACACCCTGCTCGCCCCGCAGGAGGGCGGCGCCCGCTGCCACCGCGTGCCCTACCCGATGGTCGCCGCGCTGGTCTTCGCCGCCCCGCTGCTCGGCATCGCCCGCGCCGCGCTGCGGGAGTGGACCGCCGGGGCCCGCCGCGCAGCCGTCCCGCACCCGGCCGCGCACACCGTGCTGGCCGGGGCGTCCGCCAAGGTCCGGATGGCCGGGCTGCTGCTGGACGGCGCCGCCGGCCGGGCCGACCGGGGCGAGGTGACCGCCCTGGCGGTGGCCGAGAACCGGCGCGACGCCACGACGGCCGCCGCGCTCTGCCGGGAGGCGGTGGACGCGCTGTTCCTCGCGTCCGGCGTCGGCGCGCAGGACCCGGCCTCGGTGCTCCAGCGGGCCTGGCGGGACGCGGCGGCGATCGCGGCCCACCGCACCCTGGACGCCGACGCGGCGGCGCGCGGCTACCTGGACGCGGTGCTCGCGGCGCGGGGCGGGCCGGGGTGAGCGGCCCCGGACCGGCCCCGGTCGCCTTCTTCGACGTGGACGAGACGCTGCTCGCGGTCAAGGGGATGGCCGCCTTCCGCGAGCACTGGGACGCCTCCCGGGCACATGCCCGGACCTCCGAGCGCCCCGCGGACCTCGACTACACGGCGCCCGGCGTCCCGCGGGAGGAGCTGAACCGGCGCTACTACCGGGGCTTCGCCGGCGTGCCCGCCGCCGCGCTGCGCCCGGCGGTACGCGCCTGGTACGCCGACTACCGCCGGGGCCCGCAGGCCTTCGTCGCCCCCGCCCTCGCCGCGCTCGCCCGCCACCGGGCCCTCGGGCACGCGGTGGTGCTGGTGTCCGGCTCACTGCGCCCGCTGCTGGAGGCGGTCGCCGAGGACCTCGGGGCGGACGAGGTCCGGTGCACCGAGCAGTCGGTGTCGCCCGGCGGTCTGCTCACCGGGGAGGTGGACCGTCCGATGATCGGCCCGGCCAAGGCCGAGGCGGTCGCCTCGGTGCTGCGCGGCCGGGGTGCCCGGGCGGCCGACTGCTTCGCCTACGGCGACCACGGAAGCGACCTCGCGATGCTGCGCGCCGTCGGCCACCCGGTGGTGGTCAACGGCTCGCCCGACCTGCTCGCCGAGGCCGCCCGGGTCGGCTGGGCGGTGCTCGGCGGACGGCGCGGCCCCCGGAACGCGGGTGCGGTGACGGCCGGTCACCGATCGGATCCCGTCTGATGCGGGAAGGCCCTGCGGGAACGGGCCCCGCGCTGAGAACATTCGTTCAGAAAGGTATGTTCTTCCCCCAGGGAGGGCGCATGACGAAGCAGGAACGGGCCCGGCGGACGAGGGAGAAGGTGCTCGACGCCGCGGCCGAGGAGTTCTCCGCCCAGGGCTACAGCCGGGCCACCCTCAACGCGGTGGCGCAGCGGACGGGCATGACCAAGGGGGCGCTGTACGGGCACTTCGCCTCCAAACGCGCGCTCGCCGGTGCGCTGATGTCGCAGTCGCAGCGGGTCTGGGAGGAGATGCGGCTGGCCCGCGACGTCCCGGGCGCCGAGGCGTCCGCCGTGCTGGAGGGGCTGGTCCTGGACCTCGCCCACCGGCTGAAGGAGGACGTCCGGCTGCGGGCGGCGCTCCGCCTGGCCACCGACATCCCGGAGCCGGAGGAGGAACCGCACCCGGCGCGGCCGGCCCCGGACCCGTCGGCGCCGGACATCTTCGAGGAGGTGCAGCGCGGACTGGTCGCCCTGATCCGGCGGGCCCAGGGCGAGGGCAGCATGGCGCCCCGGCCGCCCGAGCTGGTCGCCCAGCTGCTGCTGGCCGTCCTGCACGGGGCCCCGCACGTCTCCTTCGGCCCGCCGGAGGGGGCCGGCCCGGCCGCGTACGACGCGGCCTGGCGGCTGCTGCTGGCGGCACTGACCGGGGCCGACCGAGGTGCACCGCTCGCCGCCGCCGGCACGCCGTCGGCGTGAGGCGCACCGGCGGCCGGGCCGCACCGGCGCGTCGTCCGGCCGCCGTCGTCCCGCCGCCGTCGCCCGACCCCGGTCGTCCGGCTTCCGCCGCCCGGCTCCTGCCGCCCGCTCAGGCGGGGGAGGGACCGGGCGGCCAGGGGTCGGTGCGGCCGGGCCGGGCGACGCGCCGCCAGGGCCAGCGGGCGGCGAGCCAGTGGTCGAGGGTGGTGGACAGCGCGCGGTCCAGGGCGGACCCGGGGCCGTCGCCGGTCCAGAAGAACAGGTCGGCCTCGTGCCGGGGGTCGCCGGGCGGATCGAGGTGGACGCACCCGAGCAGGCGCTCGTCGCCCGGTGACACCACCGCCAGCGCGAAGGACGTCCGCCGGGTGAACTCGTGCTGGTGCCAGGCGAGCTGGACGAGGTCCTGCTCCTCGGTGAGGTCCGGCGGCGGCCAGTTCCAGGCCCGGCCGAACTGCTCCCGGAGCTGCTCCCGGGAGGCGGTCACCAGCGCGTGGTCCTGCGCGAGGTCCCGGATGCCGATCGGGCGCAGCAGGAAACCCGGGCCCTCCAGCCGGTCGGGCACCTCGAAGCGGTGCGGGACGAACGGCGCCGGAGCGGCGACGGGCGACGCCGCGGGCTCCGGAGGCGGCGGCAACTCCCCGCGCAGGATGGCCCGGTGGACGGCGACGAGGCCGGCGCCCGGCTCGACGCCGAGTTCCTCCACCAGCCGGCGCCTGGTGCGGCCGTACAGCGCCAGCGCCTCGGCCTGCCGCCCGGCGCGGTACAGCGCGCGCATCAGCAGCGCCTGCGGACCCTCGTGCAGCGGGTGTTCGGCGGCCGCGCGCGACAGCCGGTCGACGGCCGCCGCCGGTCGCCCGCAGGCGAGTTCGGCCTCGGCCGCCGCCTCCACGGCGGCCAGCCGCAGGCCCTCCAGGCGGACGGCCTCCGCCCGGAGCCGGGGCACCTCGCACAGGTCCGCGAGGGCCGGCCCGCGCCACAGGCCGAGGGCCTCGACCAGCCGGGCGTGCGCGCCGTGCGCGTCGCCGTCCGCCAGCCGCGCGCGGCCCTCGGCCGTCAGCCGCTCGAACCGGAGGACGTCGACGGCCTCCTCGTCCGGGCCGTGGGCCGGGCCGAGGTCGAGCCGGTAGCCGCCGGCGGTACCGAGCAGCCGCGGCGCCGCGCCGGCCGTGCCCGGCGCGCCGGTGCCCCCGGGCGCGCCGGTGTCCCCCGACGTGTCGGCGAGGACGGCGCGCAGCCGGGAGACGTAGCTCTGCAGCGTGTTGACCGCGCTGGCGGGCTCCCGGCCGTCCCACACGCTCTCGACGAGGCCCGCCACCGGGACCGCCCTGCCGCGCGCCAGCAGCAGGGTGGCGAGCACCGTCCGCTGCCGCGTCCCGCCCAGCGGCAGCGCCCGCCCGCCGTGGTGCACCGCGAGGGGTCCGAGCACGCCGAACCGCCAATCCCGACCGGCCATCCGCCGCCCCTTCCGTCGTGCCGTCCCCCGTCGGCGGTGGTACGCGGCCGGAGGGTCCGGTGCAGCGTACGTGCCGGTTGCACGCGTTCTGCACGCCGGGTCCGGCAGGCTGCCGGGACGGCCCCGCGCCGGGAACGTCCCCGATCAGGAGAACCACCAGGATGACCACGACCAGCCTCCCGCCCGCCGGCCTCGCCCTGCGGCCCGCCACCCCCGACGACGCCCCGGCCGTCCGCGATCTGCTCAACAGGGTGGACCTGCTGGAGATCGGCCGGGCGGAGACCGAACTGCACGAGGTCCGGGCGGACCTGGAGCACCCGGGCACCGACCTGAGCCGGGACTCCTGGCTGCTCTTCGACGGGGAGGAACTGGTCGGCTACGGCCTCGTCCGGGACCGGTCCGGTGGCGAGCGGATCGACCTCGACCAGTACGTCCTGCCGCCCTACCAGGCGGAGGCGCTGCACCTGTTCGCGCTGATGGAGCACCGGGCGGCGGAGTGGGCGGCGGCCAACGGCGCCTCCCGGGCCGTCCTCCACCTGCTGCTGAACACCCGGCCCACGCTGGACACCCCGGCGATCCGCCGGCGCGGCTGGGAACGCGTGCGCCGTTACCACGTGATGGCGCGCCGGGTCGGCCCGCGGAGCGACCCCGCCCCCGTGCCGCCGCCGGGCGTCACCCTCCGGGACTGCCGTTCGGAGGAGGACCGCCGCACCGCTCACCGCCTGGAGGAGGAGGCCTTCGCCGGGCACTTCGACCACCACCCGCGCGGCTTCGAGCAGTGGTGGCGGGACATCGACGGCGCCCGCCTCGACTGGTCGCTGACCTGGATCGCCACCCTGGAAGGCGTCGGCGACGCGGCCGTGCTCCGTACCCGCGACGACCGCGCCGTCCACGGGTGGGCCGACCGCCTGGGCGTCCTGCCCGCCGCCCGGGGGCGGGGCGTCGGCGGACACCTGCTGCGTCACTTCTTCGCGCACTACGCCGCCCTGGGCCGCGACCGGGTCGCGCTCGGCGTCGACACCGCCAACGCCACCGGCGCGCTCGCCCTCTACGAGGCCCACGGGATGACGACGGACTTCGCCGTGGACACCTGGGAGCTGGTCCTGCCGGTCCCCGAAGTCCTCCCGGCACCGCCGGTGTTCGGGGCCTGAGCGCCGTTCCGCCGCCGGGGCGCGGTCGGCCCGGGCTGGCGCGGAATCGTTTCCGCGCCGGCCCGGGCCGGGGTGCGCAGCGGCGTTCGGGTC
>NZ_JBEPAM010000041.1:0-79113 GCF_040298605.1 Kitasatospora sp. NPDC001527
CCGGCCGCTACGAGATCCTGGAACCGAGTCCGTGCCGCGCCAATGGAAGCCGGACAGTTGGGGGAATTCCCCTATCGAACGCCCTCTCAGAGGTGCTTGACCAGCTCCGGCATGAGGTCCTGGAAGGTGCGCCCGCCCGCCGGCTGGCCGATCGCGGTCATCTGCCAGCCGGTTCCGGTGCGCTGCACCTTGGCCATGATCTGCGCGGTGTACGCGCCGCCGCCGGTGAGCGTGTACCGGGCCAGCTCGGTGCCGGTCTGGGTGTCGACCAGCCGGCAGAAGGCGTTCTCGACCTCCTGGAAGGTCTGGCCGGTGAACGAGTTCACGGTGAAGAGGATCTGGTCCACCTCGGCCGGCACGGCGTTGAGGTCGACGGTGATGGTCTCGTCGTCGGTCGCGTCGCCGGCGCCGCCGGTCAGGTTGTCACCGCTGTGCCGCACCGAGCCGTCGTTGCTGGTGAGGTGCTGGAAGAAGACCACGTCGACCGGCTTGCCCGCGGCGAACAGCACCGCCGAGGCGTCCAGGTCGATCTCCTGGCCGGCGAACAGCTTCGCCAGGAAGCCCTTCTTCTGCGCGGCGCGCCAGCCGAGGCCCATCCGCACCACGCCCAGTCGGCCTCCGCCCGGCTTCTCCAGGCTCAGCTTCTGACCCTTCGCCAGCGAAACGCTCATCGCGCCCTCCTCAGATACTCGCCTGCGCGCCACGAATCTACAGCACTGTAGATCTTTCCGCGCCCCGCGTACGCCCTCGTCCCGGGACACCTGCATACCCCGCGGACGCGGCACGGAAGCGGATCGCCGCTCGCCGTCCGGTCAGGCCGCCCGCTCCAGGCGGACCAGGGCGTCGATCGCCTCCGCGCCCTCGCCCACCGGGCGGCGGACCCGCTCGGCGCGGAGGGTGCGCAGCCCCGCGCCGGCCAGGTCGGCGAGGACGTCGTCCGGAGTGAAGAGCACCGCCGGGTCCTGCGGGCCGCCGGCCCCCTCGGTCAGGTTGGTGGAGTCGTGGCCGACCACCAGCAGGGTGCCGCCGGGGGCGAGGGCCCCGGCGGCGGCGCGCAGCGCGGCCCGGCGGTCCTCGGCGGGGAGCTGGAGGTAGGCGACCAGGACCAGGTCGTAGCCCTCCGGCGGGGCCTCGACGGCACGGGCATCGCCGTGCCGCCAGGTGAGGCGGTCGGCGACCTCGTCGGGCAGCGCGGCGGTGAGCCGTTCGGCGCGGCCGAGGGCGACGGTGGAGAAGTCCAGTCCGGTGACCTCCCAGCCCAGACCGGCGAGCCACATGCTGTTGCGGCCCTCCCCGGCGGCGAGGTCCAGTGCCCGCCCGGGGGCGAGCCCGGCCAGTTCGCGGACCACCCAGCGGTTGGGTTCGGTGCCCCAGACCAGCTCGCTCGCGGCGTAGCGGTCGTCCCAGGCGCGGCTGTCCATGACCCGTTCTCCGTTCGACGCGGGATCTTCCGGGAGGCCACCGTACCGGTCCGCGGCCCGTCCCACCGGTCGTCCGGCCTCCGACCATCCGCCCACCGGACACCCTTGACGGCGAATATTGGTCCAGTCCAATCTGTGATGTCGTGACCGCGACGGCTCCGGCCGGTCCGCGCGCCACGCATACGCACGCATGCCCTGCCGCTCCTGCCCTGCCGCACGTGTTCACCCGGCCGCGCGCCCCCACAGCGCCCGGCCTGGCTCCCCCGGCCCGCCCCGGGCCACCGCACCGCCGGAACCCCCACTCCTCCGGAGGACCACCGCATGCACGACCGTGTCATGTCCGCGCGTCCCGCTGAGCGCCGGGCCGCCGCTCCGCGCCGCCGGGCGCTCGCCCTCGCCCTCGCGGCCACGCTGAGCACCGGCAGCGCCGCCATCGCGCTCTCCCTGAACACCGCCTCGGCCGCCGCCGTCAACCTGCTCTCCAACGCCGACCTCGAAGCCGGCACCCTGGCCGGCTGGACCTGCGTCAACGGATCGGTCGTCACCACCCCGGTGCACGGCGGCGGTTACGCACTCAACGGCGCCGCCTCGGCGTCCGACACCGCGCAGTGCCAGCAGACCGTCGCCGTCCAGCCGAACACCACCTACACCCTGGCCGGATGGGTGCGCGGCAGCTACGTCTACCTGGGCGCGACCGGCACCGGCGTCAACTCCCAGAGCTGGGTGCCCAACGCGAGTGGCTGGACGCAGCTGAGCACCACCTTCACCACGGGCGCCGGCACCACCTCGGTGACGGTCTTCACCCACGGCTGGTACGGCACCGGCGCGTACCAGGCCGACGACCTCAGCCTGACCGGCCCGGCGGGCCCGACCGGCACGGCCAGCCCGACGGCCACCAACAGCCCCACCGCCACGAGCAGCCCGACCGCGACCAACAGCCCGACGGCGACGAACAGCCCCACGGCGACGAACAGCCCGACCGCCACCAACAGCCCGACCGTGACGCCCACCGCCACCTCGACCGGGACCGGCCCCTCCGGCGACGGCAAGGTCACCACGCCCGGCGGCGTCACCGTCACCAAGGTCACCCACAACGCGGTGGTCCTCTCCTGGCAGCCGTCCACCGCGACCGCCGGCGACGCCCCGGTCGCCTACAAGGTCTACGCGGGCGACCAGTTGGTGGCCACCTCGATGGGCACCTCGGTCGCGGTCAGCTCGCTGCTGCCGACCCGCGGCTACACCTTCACCGTCCAGGGCTACTCCGGCAGCCACGCCTCCGCCCAGTCCGCCCCGGTGAGCACCACCACCGCCGCGGCGCCGGCGAACAGCCCGTTCCGCGCGGCCTACTTCGACCAGTGGGGCGTCTACGAGAACGCGTACCACGCGAAGAACGTGGACACCAGCGGCGCGGCCGGCAAGCTGGACGTCATCCAGTACGCGTTCGCCAACATCCACCCGACCAACCTGACCTGCTTCCAGGCGGTCAAGGCCTCGGACTCGGGCAACGAGAACAACCCGAACGCCGGTGACGGCGCCGGTGACGCCTACGCCGACTACCAGGCCGACTACAACGGCGCGGCCAGCGTGGACGGCACCGCCGACACCTGGGAGCAGCCGCTCAAGGGCAACTTCAACCAGCTGCGCCAGCTGAAGGCCAAGTACCCGAACCTGCGGTTCACCATCTCACTCGGCGGCTGGACCTACTCCAAGTACTTCTCCGACGCGGCCGCCACCGACGCCTCGCGCAAGAAGTTCGTCTCCTCCTGCCTCGACATGTTCCTCAAGGGGAACCTGCCCACCAACGTGGCCGGTGACCCGGCGGGCGGCGCGGCCTCGGCGGCCGGCCTCTTCGACGGCGTCGACATCGACTGGGAGTACCCGGGCTCGGCCGGCGGCCACACCGGCAACCACTACTCCCCCGCCGACAAGCAGAACTTCACCCTGCTGCTGAAGGAGTTCCGCACCCAGCTGGACACCCTCGGCAACGCCCAGGGCAAGAAGTTCCTGCTGACCGCGGCGCTGCCCAGCGGCCAGGACAAGATCGCGCAGCTGGAGACCGACAAGATCGGCGCGTACCTGGACTACGCCGACGTCATGACCTACGACATGCACGGCGCCTGGGACGCCAAGGGCCCGACCAACCACCAGGACCCGCTGCACGACAGCCCGGCCGACCCGACCACGCCGATCACCCCGGGCAACCGCAAGTACAACGTCGACACCACGATCACCGCGTACACCACCGGCCTGGCGGAGTACGGCATCGCGGGCGGCTTCCCGGCGAACAAGATCGTGCTGGGCGTGCCGTTCTACTGGCGCGGCTGGACCGGTGTGCCGGCCGGCAACAACTTCGGCCTGTACCAGAGCGCGACCGGCCCGACCCCGGCCAAGCCGCTGAGCGCGGAGGCCGGCCTGGCCGCCTGGAAGGAGCTCAACCCGACCGCCGCCAACACCCACTGGGACCCGGTGACCGAGTCCTCCTGGGTGTACGACGGCACCAACTTCTGGACCGGTGACACCCCGCAGGCCGTCCAGGCCCGCGGCGCGTACGTCAAGAGCAAGGGTCTGGCCGGGATGTTCGCCTTCTCCCTGGAGAACGACGACGCCTCCGGCACCATGCTCAACGCGATGAGCGGCAGCCTGAAGTGACGTCACCGGCGTCGCCCGCCGACATCACGTACTGACGTTCGCTCGCCGACGCCGCCCGTCGGCGTCCAGCGTCAACGGTCCCCGGGGGCCGGCCGGTCCCGCACCGGCCGGCCTCCGGCGTTCGCGGCCCGGCGGCTCAGCGCTCCGGCACCGGGTCGACGCCGCCGCCGCGACGGGCCGCGCCCGGGCGGCAGCGCAACAGCCGGCCCGCCGTCAGGCGGGCGCCGCGCAGGGCCCCGTGCCGGTGCAGCGCCTGGACGGCGTAGGTCGAGCAGGTCGGGGTGTAGGGGCAGCAGGCCGGGCGCTTCGGGCTGATCTCGGCGCGGTAGTGCCGCACCGCCCCGTACAGCACCCCGGCGGCCAGACCGCGCGGCGGGGGCGCGGCCGGGTCGCTGCCGTGCGCCGCGCGCCGCGTCCGGCCGCCGGTGAGGGCGAACCTGAGGCCGGCGGCCAGCATCACCGGGAACATCGCGATCAGGCAGGGGCCGTCGCACCCGCCACCGCCGCCTCCGCACCCGCCACCTCCGCCTCCGCAGCCGGTGCCCCCGCCACCGCCGCCGCTGCAGCCGGTGGGGAGGCAGTCCTCCGGGTCGTTGTCCTTCTTCTTCTGCTGCCCGTGGCGGCGCAGGTAGGCCTTCCACTCCTGCTGGCGGCGCTTGCGCCTGCGCCGTTCCTCGGCCGGCAGCCACCACCAGGCGCGTCCAGGGTCCTGGGTCGTCGGGAACTGTTCGCCCTGGGCGGGCTCGTGGTGGGACAACGCTGACGATTCCTCTCGGCGCGCACGCCGGGGCCGGCCCCCAACGGCTCGATCAGACTATCGAAGGCCGCGGACCGGGGGGCCGGCCGGCAGGAGGACGGGGCGGGTGCTCAGCCGCTCCCCCCGCCCAGGGTGGGGAACAGGTCGGTGAACGTCTGGGTGGTGACCGAGACGCTGCGGCCGAAGGGGTCGTCGAAGTCCCAGATCAGGAACAGCAGGAAGGCGATCAGCGCGCTGAACGCGCCGGCCAGCAGCAGCTCCCGCACGGAGCGCCGGATCTGCAGGGCGAACACCATGCCGACGGTCACCACGGCGCCCACGATCAGGCCGAACCAGACCACGCCCGGCATGGTCGGGCCGGCGTTCTGCCCGCGCGCGTTGCGGGCGTCGTCGGCGATGCTGATCCGGTCCATGATCGGCTGGTAGGCCTGGGCCTCCAGGTCGGAGGCGGGGGTGCGGGTCGCCACGTCGGTGCGCAGCTTCTCCAGCAGCTCGGTGCCGCGCTCGGAGATCTCGCCGTGCTCGCGCATGTACGTCCACTCCACGTCCACCACGTAGGAGACGTAGGCGTCGACGTCGGCGCGGACCTTGTCCCGGAACTCCACCGGGTAGACCTGCGCCCGTTCGCTCACCTCGTGCAGCGACTGCGCCTCGCGGAAGACGTCGTCCTGGGCCACGCCGCGCGCCTCCCAGACGCCGGCGATGGCGAGGCCGAGCACGATCGCGTAGACCACGCCGATCATCATCGTCATGTACTCGATGACGTCGGGCGTCTCGTCGGTGTCCTCGTCCGCACCGGCGCGGCGGTGCCTCAGCAGCACCACCGCCACCACGACGGCGCAGGCCGCCAGCATGGCGATGGCCAGCGCCAACCACTCGGACATGGGAACTCCTTTCTCGGGCGGGGATCGACAGGGTCGATCGGAAACAGTCGAGACCGTTCGTCGGGCCGGATGCGGTCCGACGAACGGAAAGGGGAGGGGCAGGGGAGGCGGCGTCAGGAGCCGCTGGAGCCACCGGAACCGCCGGCGCCGCCCGAGCCACGGGAACCACCGCCGCCACCCCGGCCGGCCCGGCCGCGTGGGCGCAGGGCCGCCGCCGCGAGCACGGCGGGCACGGTGACGACCAGCATCGTCCGGGTCGGCGAGCTGCCGTGGTGGCGCTCCGGAGCCTGGACGGGCTGGGCCGGCGGGACGGGCCGCAGGGTCGGGGCCGGCCGCACCGGGCTGGGGGTCGGGCTCGGACTCGGCGCGGGCGCCGGGGGCGGGGGGACCACCGGCGCGGGCGGCGGGGTCACCGCCTTCGGCGTGGGCGCGGGGGCCGGCGGGCGGGGCGACGCGGGCGGCGGGGTCGGCCGCGGCGTCGGCGTCGGCGGGGCGGGCGGCAGCGGAGCCGGGCTCGGCGGCGGGGTCGGTGCCGGGGTGGGCACCGGGGTCGGGCTGGGCGTGACGGTCGGTGTCGGCGTGGGGGTGGGGGTCGGCGTGGGGGTGGGGGTCGGCGTAGGGCTCGGCGTCGGCGTCCGGGTGGGGGTCGGAGTCGGCGTCGGGCTCGGAGTCGGCGACGGACAGGGGTGGTGGTGCGTCGGCGTCGGCCTGGGAGAATGCGGGTGCGGATGCGGGTGGTGCAGGATCCCGGAGACGTCGACGTCCACCCCGACCTGCACGTCCGCCTCCACCTCGACGTCCACCCCGCCCCCGCCGGCCCCGACCGCGACGTCCGCCCGGGCGGAGACGCAGGTGTGGACCACCGGCCCGTGCGGCCGCCCGCCACCGTGGGCTCCCGCCGAGCGGGCCGCGGCCGAGCCGCTCACCAGCGCGCAGAGTGCGGCCACCCCGGCGGCCGCGCCGGCCAGCCGGATCCGCCGCGCGCGGCGACCGCCGGGGACACCGGGCCCGGCGGCGACGGGCGCCGGGCGCCGGTCCGCCGTCACGGCGACCCGTCCGTCGGTATCCGCCGGGGCGGCTGGGGCTGCGGCATGGCTCCGTGCACCTCTCGTGTCGTCAGGAGGTCGGCCGCGCCGGGAAGGGGGCCGACACCCGGACGGCCCGCCGCAGGGGCGGGCCGTCCGGTATCCGGTGAAACGATCATGCGGTGGACCGGTTACGCCCGGCCCGAGCTGCGCCTCAGCGGCGCCCGTGCGCGATCTCGACGTTCTCCAGCACACCCACCGCGTCCGGCACCAGGATCGCGGCCGAGTAGTAGGCACTCACAAGGTAGGAGATGATCGCCTTCTCGTCGATGCCCATGAAGCGGACCGAGAGGCTCGGCTGGTATTCGTCCGGAATTCCGGTCTGGTGCAGGCCGATGACGCCCTGGTTGTCCTCGCCGGTCCGGATCACCAGGATCGAGCTGGTGTTCTCCTTGCTGATCGGGATCTTGTTGCACGGAAGGATCGGAACGCCGCGCCACGCCGGCACCTGCTGCCCGCCGAGGTCGACGTGGTGCGGGTAGAGCCCGCGCGCGTTCAGCTCACGGCCGATCGCCGCGATGGTCCGGGGGTGGGCGAGCAGGTAGTCGGGGTCGCGGCGGCGGTTGAGCAGCTCGTCCAGGTCGTCCGGGGTGGGCGGGCCGGAGTGGGTCTGGATCCGCTGGTCGAAGTCGGCGTTGTTGAGCAGGCCGAACTCCGGGTTGTTGACCAGCTCGTGCTCCTGGCGCTCGCGCAGGGCCTCGATGGTCAGCCGCAGCTGGTGCTCGATCTGGTTCATCGGCTGGTTGTAGAGGTCGGCGACCCGGGTGTGCACCTTGAGGATCGTCTGGGCGACGCTCAGCTCGTACTCGCGCGGCTTGAGCTCGTAGTCCACGAAGGCACCGGGGAGCTGGTACTCGCCGTGGTGGCCGGCCGACATCGCGATCTCGGCCTCGCCGCGCTCGTTCTGCGCCTGGAGCGGCAGTTCGAGGAAGGCGTCCAGGTGCTCGCGCAGCGCGGGCGAGTTGTCGCGGATCCGCTCGAAGTCCCGGCGGGGCAGCGACAGCACGGTACCGGCGGTCACCGTCTTGGCGGTGAACTCCCAGACGGCGTCCGGGTCGAGCACCGACTGCTCGCCGAAGCGGTCGCCGTCGCCGAGCACGCTGACCACCGTCTCGTCACCGTACTTGCCGGTGCCGATCTGGTTGATCTTGCCGTGCGCGATCAGGTAGATCCGGTCGGCGGGCGCGCCGCGCTCGGCCAGTACCTCGCCCGGGCCGAAGTCCCGCTGCTCGCAGCGGTCGGCCAGCGCGGCGAGCACCTCGTCGTCCTCGAAGCCCCGCAGCAGCGCCAGTTCGCCGAGCTCCTGGGGGATGACCCGGACCTCGGAACCGGTCTTGATGAACTCGATCCGGCCGTCGCCGACGGTGTAGGTCAGCCGGCGGTTGACCCGGTAGGCGCCACCGGCGGCCTGCACCCAGGGCAGCACCTTGAGCAGCCAGCGGGAGGTGATCTCCTGCATCTGCGGTGCGGACTTGGTGGTCGTGGCAAGGTTGCGGGCAGCGGCCGTCGTCAGGCTGGACTGCGGGGCCACCTGCGGTGTCTCCGGGCTCGTCGTCTCCACGGACATCGGCAGGGTCTCCTTCGTGTTCGGGTCACGCCGACCCGTCGTGCGGCCGGCGGCAGCCGGGAGCTCGGTTTCGACGGATCATCAGATACGCGTATCGATGGGAGTGTTGGAGGCCTCTGCGATGCGGTGCGGTCCGCTCGGGCGATCCATCGAAACCCTAGATCACCAAGGCCCCGGCGGCCTCGCACGGCAGCCGAGCGCCCCCCGATAGGGTGAATCTCTCCGAGCGGAAGGTTTGAATCCGAGGATCACGGCTCACCAGGACCGCTCATTTATGCGTACACACATCGCCCGGACGTGGGAACGATGCACCCCATCCGAACAGAGGACCGCGAAAGCCCGCGCCCCGACCGGCGGGGCACCGGCTCGTCAAACATCCGTTCGAGCTTCGAACAAAGTTCGATCGGGGCCCCGACCGAGCCTCGACCGGGCCCCGACCGGCGTCCGGATCAGACCAGGGCCGGCTCCCCGGCGAACCGCAGCCCGGCGCCGAACCAGGGCCGCCGCTCGAACGAGGCCGGCCTCAACTGGTCGAACCAGGTGGCCCGTTCGTCGTACCGGGCGAAGAACGGCAGACCCACCCGGTCCGCCTCACGGGCCTGCAGGAAGCGGCAGACGAAGACCCGCTCGCCGGCGATCTCGGCCACCCCGTCCACGCAGACCTTCCCCGGGCCGGCCGACATCACCGGCCCGCGCGCCGTCCGCTCCAGGCCCGACACCTGGCGCACCGCGTCCCGGTAGATCCCCACCGCCCGCGCCAGCGGCACCTCGAAGTAGGAGCTGGCCCCGGTGTCCCGCTCGACGAACAGGTAGTACGGCACGATGCCCAGGCCGACCATGTCCCGCCAGAGCCCCGCCCACACCGCCGGATCGTCGTTGACGTGCCGGATCAGCGGCGCCTGCGCCCGGATCACCGCGCCGGTCGACCGGATGCGCGCGACAGCCGCCCGCACCGCCTCCCCGGCCAGTTCGCGCGGATGGCTGAGGTGCGCCATCACCGCCACCTGCCGGCCGGCGGCGACCGCGCGTTCGAACAGCCGCAGCAGGTCGTCGGCGTCGGCGTCGGTGGTGAAGCGGTGCGGCCACCAGGCCAGCGCCTTGGTGCCCAGCCGGATCGTGCGCAGATGCTCGGTACCGGGGCCGAGCAGCGGCTCGACGTAGCCGGCCAGCCGGGCGGTGGACATGATCAGCGGATCGCCGCCGGTGATCAGCACGTCGGAGACCTCGTGGTGGGCGCGCAGGTAGTCCAGCGCGGTCGCCGGGCCCGGCAGGCTCTGCCGCAGGTCCGGCTCGCCGACGAACTGCGCCCAGCGGAAGCAGTAGCCGCAGTAGGCGTGGCAGCTCTGCCCCTGCGCGGGGAAGAGCAGCACCGTCTCCCGGTACTTGTGCTGCAGCCCCGGGACCGGGCGGCCGTGGAGCTGGGGGATGTTCTCCTCCAACTGCCCGCCCGGGTGCGGGTTGAGCGCCCGCCGGGCGGCGGCGACCGCCTCCGCCAGCCGCTCGCGCGGGGCGCCCGCGGCGAGCAGCGCGGAGATCCCGTCGAAGATCTCCGGCGGGAGCATGTCCCGGTGCGGGAAGGTCAGGCGGTACATCGGATCGTCGGGGACGCGCTCCCAGTCGATCAGCTCGTCCAGCACGTGGTTGTTCACCTTGAACGGCAGGACGGACGCGACCACCGCGATCTCGTGCCGCAGCCGTTCGTCCGCCCCGGCGAGCTGCGGCAGCCCGGCCAGACGGTGGCCGGGGATCGCGCGCAGCTTCGGCCGGCGGCCGCCCGCGGGGTCGTCGTTCACGCCCTGGTCTTGTACGGTTCGCACCCGTGTCACCCTTCTCCCGGCCGCTCCCCGCGGCCCTGTGCGCAGCCTAACCTTCGTGCCGTGACTGCACGTCAGGTGGCTTCGGGGAGGCGGTGGTTGAACCATTGCCCCCCTCCGGGGACCGCTCCCGGGGCGGGTGCGGGGAGCGCCGGCGGGCGATCCACCAGATCGTGCTCACCACGACCGAGAGGCCGGCCAGCACCAGGGCCAGCGCCGGCCAGCGGCTGTCGGCCAGCCGCACGTCGGCGACCAGCAGCACCACCACCCCCGCGACCGGGATCAGCAGCGCGAACAGGACCCGGCCGATGGCGGCCGCCATCCCGGCGTCGCCCCGCTCCCGGCGGCGGCCGGGCCAGTCGGTCGGGTGCCCGCCGAAGTGGTGGGCGAGCGCGCGGGCGGCCAGCCGGTCGGTGGCCCGGTTGTAGGAGAACGCCATGTAGGGGAGCCAGATCAGCGGGGCGACGGTGCCCACCAGGAGCGCGAGGGCGAGCAGCCCCCACTCCCCCGCCGTCCGCCACCGGGAGGGCGGCGGGACGACGCCCTCGCTGGTCAGCCCGAGCAGGCGGGCCATCCGCCAGACCAGTGCGCCGAACCCCCGGAACCGGCCGAGGCGGCCGCTGCGGTCGGTGGGCGGCGGGCCGGCCGCGATGGCCCGCTCGGCGCTGCCGAGGTCGGGGTGGGCCCCCTGGAGGACGAGCAGCTCGGGGGCGCGGGCCCGGTCGGTGGGGTCCTTGCCGGCGATGGCGGCGAGCTCCAGCAGCAGTTGCCCCTGGGCCAGCAGCGCGACGCAGAAGGCGAACGGGGCCATCCAGAGGAAGGGGCCGCCGACGAAGGCACCCTCGTTCTGGCTGACCCGGCGGGCGCGGTCGACGACCTGCCGGGCCAGGTCGCGATCGGCGGCTTCCGGGTGGGCCGCCCGCAGCGCCTCGACCCTGCGGGCGGCGCGCGGACCGCGGTGGCGCACGGCGAAGACGGCGAGCAGCTCCGGCATCCGGGCCGGGTGGGCGCGCATCGAGCGCATCAGCTCGGCGACCGGGGCACCGTCGACGTCCCCCGGCTGCCCGGGCTGCTCCGAATGCCCGGGTTCCGGGTCCGTCCCGGCGTCCGTCCCGGGGTCCGGCTCTTTCCCGGGGTCCGGCTCTGTCGTTGGGGCCACGTCCGTCCCACCGCTCCGCCGCCCGCTCCGGCCTCGCCCGGGCCGGCGGCCGACGACTCGCCCGGGCCTCCTCCCAGCGTAGGACCCGCCTTCCCGGTCCCGCCTGTCAGGCGATCGCGAAGCCGTGCCGGACCTGGTCGAAGCGGCCGGCGGCGAGGTCCTCGTGGGTGATCCAGAAGGAGACGTTGACGCATTCGCCCCAGTCGGCGTCCAGCACGCCGCTCTCGACCTGGAGCAGCGGGCGGTGGCCCTCGGGGCGGCCGGTGTCGGTGTCGCACCAGCCGAGCACCCGGACGGCGGGGTGGGGCAGCTGCTCGGCGAGGTCCTGGGACAGGTCGAGGGCGATCAGGAAGTCGTCGGGGAAGACCCGCTCCAGCTCGCGGTCCTGGTAGGAGGGCGCGGACAGGGCCCGGGCGGCCCGGACCGGGACGGCCGGGAGGGCGGGTGTGCCCCGCTCGGCGGCCGGCGCGGGCCGCGGCGGCGCGCCGGCGGGCAGGTGCAGGACGCGGCAGCCGCGGCCGGTGAAGTCGGAGAGCCACTCGTCGTGGAAGAAGAGCAGCAGTCCGTCGGCGGGCAGCGGCCAGCCGCCGCCGTCCGGCCCGTCGGCCCGGAAGGCCGCGGCGAGGGCGGCGCAGTCGAGCTGGGCGAGCAGTTGCATCGGGCGGCCGGCGAACTCCGGCCAGGCGGCGTCCGCCGGCAGCGCGGGCAGCCCGCCGAGCCGTCCGACGGCCTCGCCGTCCGGGAGCGGATCCGGCACGGGGTCGAGGACGAGGGAGGAGCGGAACAGACGGTGGACCAGGGGTGCCAGCCGCGCGCCCGCCCGGGCGCGGATCAGCTCCGCGACCTCGCCGGGTATCGGCGGTACGCCCTCGCCGGGGGCGGTCACGGGGGTGTCGGTGGTCACGGGTTCGGCCATGCGCCCAGCCTGTCACGAGGGTCCGACAACGGCCGGGCCGCAGCGGCGAAGGCCCCGTCAGGTGCCGCCGCGGGGGCGGCCGGCACCTGACGGGGGGCGGCGGACGGGACGGGGGTGCGGATCGTCAGGAGCAGACGACCTCGTTGCCGGCGACGTTGAAGATGCCGGAGTCGTTGGCGGTGCCGTTCGCGTACTCGTAGTAGAGGTACGTGTAGAAGTCGATCCGCGCGCCGTTGCCGCAGACCGAGTCGGTGCCGATGGTGTAGGTCAGCGTGACCGTGGTGGTGGCGCCGGCGGCGACCGGCACGGAGTGGTGGACCAGGCCGCTGGTGGCGCCGGTGTCACAGGCGGTGACGTTGCCGCCGCAGGAGGAGAAGCCGTACTTCAGGCCGGTGTTCAGGGTGGTGCCGTAGGTCGGCTGGATGGACTCGTAGACGAACTGGGCGGCGGTGTCGTGCGGGTTGGTCAGGGTGAGCGTCAGGGTGACGTCGGAGCCCGGGGTCGCGGTCGTCTTGTCGACCGAGACGGACAGCAGCGGGGTGCCGGCGTGGGCGGGGGTCGCCGACAGCAGCAGGGCGACGAGGAAGGCGAGGATCGCGGGCAGGCCGAAACGGCTCAGGAATGAAGTGCGCATGACCAGTGAGCGTAGGCCGCCGCCGGTGCGCCGGTGGCGGGCTCCGCTGCGGTCCGTACCGGCATATGACAGCCGAGCGGACGCCGGGGCCATTACCTTCCGGTTCCCCGCGCGGCGGGGCGGCCGGAGCCCTACCCTCCGCCCCGCCCGGCCGCGGCCGTCCGGCGCCGGACGGCGGGCTCCCGGAGCCGCCCCTCAGAGCGGTGCCGGCAGGATCTCGCAGAGCGCCTCCAGCGCCGCCGGGTAGGCGTGGTCGGGCGGGGTCGCGTATCCGACCACCAGGCCGTCCACCGCCGGCATCGTCTCCGGCGCGAGCAGCGGGTGCCGGAAGTCCGCCAGCCCGTCCAGGGCCAGCCCCCGGTAGGCGGCGGCCTTGAGCACCGAGCGCTCGGTGCCGGGTGCGAGCCGGAGCACCGCGTGCAGTCCGGCCGCGATCCCGGTGACCTCGATGTGCGGGGCCCGCTCGGCCAGGGCGGCGACCAGCCGGTCCCGGCGTTCGCGGTAGCGGCGGCGCATCCGCCGCACGTGCCGGTCGTAGCCGCCCGAGTCGACGAACTCCGCCAGGGTCAGCTGGTCCAGCGCGCTCGCCCAGCCCTCGCGCTCCCCCTTGGCCGCGAGCACCCGGTCCACCAGGTGGTCGGGCAGCACCATCCAGCCGAGCCGTAGGGCAGGGCTGAGGCTCTTGCTGGCCGTACCGAGGTAGACCACCCGCTCCGGGTCCAGGCCCTGGACCGCGCCGACCGGCTGCCGGTCGTAGCGGAACTCGCCGTCGTAGTCGTCCTCGAGGAGGAGCCCGCCGCGACGGCGCGCCCAGTCGACCACGGCCGCCCGGCGGCCGGCGTGCAGCGGTCCCCCGGTCGGGAACTGGTGGGCGGGGGTGAGCAGCGCCGTCCGGACCTCGGGGTGGTGCGCCAGGGCGCCCACCCGCGCGCCGTGCTCGTCGAGCGGGAGCGGGACGGCGGCGACCCCGGCGGCGGCCAGCAGGCCCCGGTGGAAGGCCAGTCCGTAGCCCTCGACGGCGAGCGGGCCGGGCGCCGGGAGCGCCGCGCGCGGGCCGTCGAACAGCAGGCGCAGCGCGTGGGCGAAGCCGGAGCAGACCACGATCCGGTCCGGGTCGGTCCGCACCCCGCGGGCCCGGGCGAGGTAGTCGGCGAGCACCTCGCGCAGTTCGCGCCGGCCCTGCGGGTCGCCGGGCCCGAACGCCTCGTTGGGCGCGGCGGTGAGCGCCCGGCGCCCGGCGGCGAGCCAGGCGGTGCGCGGGAAGGCGGCGGCGTCGGGCTGTCCCTGGCGCAGGTCGTGGGCGGGGCGCGGTGGGCGCGAGGAGCGGCGGGCGCGGTTGGCGGCTACGGGGTCGGCCCGTTCGGCGACGGCGGTGCCCGAGCCCTGGCGCGCGGTGAGCCAGCCCTCGGCGACGAGTTCGGCGTAGGCGTCGGCGGCGGTGTTGCGGGCGATGCCGAGGTCGGCGGCGAGTGTGCGGTAGGGCGGCAGCCGGGTGCCGGGGGCGAGCCGGCCGCTGCGGATCGCCTCGCGCAGGGCGGCCATCAGGGCGGCGCGGCGGCTGCCGGTGGCGGGCAGGTCGAGGTGCAGGTCGGCGCCGGACGGGCCCGCGTCGGAGCGGGTGGCGGCGGCGGCGTTCACGTCGTCCGTCCGGCGGCCGGGCCGGTGGGCCGGCCGGGCGGCGGGTCTCGTCCCCTCGCCCGTTCCTGCGGGGCGGCGGCGGGGTGTCCGGGGCGGATCGACCGAGGTGTCCGTCATGGTCGTGCACCCTATCGCCGGGCCCGTGCGGGCCCCGGGGCCGGGCCTGCCGCCCCGGGGCCTTCGGTCCGTGGGTCACGGCCGTTCGCCTGCTCAGTCGATGCGGACCGAGTCGACGATGTACGTGCGCACGTCGTTGCGGGTCCGTTCGGCGAGCGCCGAGTCGGTGGAGTAGGCGCTGACGGACAGCCAGATGTTGCCGGACTGCGGGACGCAGACGATCGTGCAGATGACGTCCGAGGTGCCGCCGATGACCTGGTAGTCGCCGTCGCCCGCGAGGTCCCAGACCTGGAAGCCCTGGCGCAGCAGCGCGGTCTGGGCCAGGCCGAGGCAGTCGGCGAGGGTGTCGTTCTTGGTGAAGGTGCCCCAGTGTACGTACATGCGGGTCTCCCGTTCGTGCCGTGGCGGGGGGGGCGGCGGGACGGCCGGGGCCGCTCGGTCCGGGCCGTCGCCGTGCATCGAGGGTCGGGGAGCGGCGGTCCCGGGCGCACGGGGCCGGGGTCCCGTTCCGGCCCGGTTCGCGCCCGGGACACGCGGTCACCCGCCGAGCCGGCCCGCCACGGGGGTGGGCCGGGCGGGTGACGGCGCTCCTGCATCGGTGTGCGCTTAGGACTGCGATCGGGTGATCCGATGGTCGGATTATGTCGTCCTCAGCGTGTCGGCTGGCTATTCCTTCGGCATGACCAACACCAGGAAGTACCTGCTCGCCGCCGGTCTCAGCGCCGCGCTGGCGGTCCTCTCCGCCGGCCCCGCCTTCGCGGGCGACTGCGAGGAGTACGGACACCAGGAGCCCGCGCACCACGCCCCCACGGCCCCCTCCTACGGAGGTGGCGGCGGCACCACCTGTATCAACGAGGGCGGCGCCTACGCGAACGGCGTGGTGACCGGTTCGCCGGGCGTGCTCTCCGGCAACCAGATCCAGATCCCGATCAGCATCCCGATCAACGTCTGCGGCAACAGCCTGTCCATCCTCTGACCGACGGCCGTCCGCGCGCGGGCCCCGTGCCGGCGCTCCCTCCGTACCGCCGAGGGCTGCGGTTCCGGGTCTCCCCCGGGCCGCAGCCCTCTCTCTCCTTTTCCCCTCCGGCTCCCCCTCTCCCCTCGGGGCGTCTACGGGACCACCGTGACCGGCCAGCGGCCCGCCTTGACCAGCCGG
This sequence comes from Kitasatospora sp. NPDC001527, assembly GCF_040298605.1. Taxonomy (NCBI): domain Bacteria; kingdom Bacillati; phylum Actinomycetota; class Actinomycetes; order Kitasatosporales; family Streptomycetaceae; genus Kitasatospora; species Kitasatospora sp. NPDC001527. The sequence continues at coordinate 15,798 of NZ_JBEPAM010000041.1, forward strand.
ACCGCGACCGAGCCGATCACCCGGTGCCCGGCCTGCTCCGAGGCACCGACCACCACGCCGTCGGCCCGCATCTCGTCCGCCAGCCGCGCCAGCCCCGTGTACGGGTCGCCGCGCACGGTCAGGAACCGCCAGTCCACCCGCCAGACGTCGCGCAGCCGGTGCTCGGCCTCGCGGAGCGCGGTGAGCAGTTCCTCGGCGATCTCCTGGGTGGTCTCCTGGACGGCCGCGCCGGCCAGTGCCGTGGCCGCGCCCAGTATCGGCTGGATGTAGGCGACCGCCAGGGTGGCGTTCTGCCGGCGGGCCAGGCCCGCCGCGTAGGCGGTGGCGCGCCAGGAGGAGTCCGAGCCGTCCAGCCCCGCCAGGATCATCCGGGGGCCGTCGGTGCCCAGCTCGAACCCGGCCGGAGCGACCGCCGCGCCCGGTTCCCCGCCCTCGGAGGCCGCCTCGTCCCGCTCCGCATCACTCTCGTTCGTCATGGCCCGAGGCTATGACGGACACGGCCGGTGACGACCCTCGGCACGGCGGGTGACGACTGTGGCCGGGGCCACCCGGAGCGCCGGCGCCGGGCCGCCGGAGGGGCCGATTCGTGCACGGCGCGCCGAGCGCCCGTCACTCGCCGTCGACCGTGTGCGCGGCCTCACAGGGCCCCGGAAGTGGCGCGGGCCACTTTCCCCAGAGGTTTGATCTTGAAAATCGGGACATTTGCCTTCAAATCCACCCATTTTCTTGATCCTTACGACCGGTAACCCCGCTCTGACGTGGCTAAACCTGCGATTCCTTGAAACGCCCCCAGAGCCCCCGTAACTTCGAAGTCGTTGCACCGAGCAAGCCGCTCACGAGGGCCACCGCCCCGGAGCGTGCACGGTGCCGGACCACGCGAGTGACGTGTCCCCGAAACCGACGGCCTTCCGAGGGCCTGGTTCCGCGCGCTCGCAGACCCTCTCCGAAAGGAAACCCATGACCTTCCGTAACGAGACCGCCGCTGCCACCACCACCGCCACCAAGCGTCGCAACCGCGTCCGGATGGCTCTGATGGCCGGGGCGCTCACCGCCCTGCCCGTGGCCGGCCTCGTCGCGGCGAACGGCGCCTCCGCCGCGCCGGTCTCCGTGTGGGACAAGGTCGCCCAGTGCGAGGCGACCGGGAACTGGGCCATCAACTCCGGCAACGGCTTCTACGGCGGTCTGCAGTTCACCTCCAGCACCTGGGCCGCCTTCGGTGGCACCGCCTACGCCCCGCAGGCCCACCAGGCCACCAAGGCGCAGCAGATCGCCGTCGGCGAGAAGGTCCTGGCCGCGCAGGGCCCCGGCGCCTGGCCGGTGTGCTCCGTCAAGGCCGGTCTGAGCAAGTAGGACCCCTCCGCCCCCACCCCCCGGGGCACCACGACAACGCCGCTGCACCCGGCCGGGCCCACGAAGGGCCGGTCGGCGTCCAGCGGCGTCGTGCGTTTTCCGCGCGGCTCCTCAGCCGACGGGTCCGGAGCGGGCGGGTCCGGGGCGGGCGGGCAGCGGCAGCGGGATCGCCGGCAGGCCGTCGAGGCTGGAGGCCACGTGCGGCTTGCGCTCGCAGTAGCCGCTGAACTCCTGGTCCGTCTGGCGGCCGAAGTACTGCGCGTGCAGGTCCCGGTCCTCCCGGTAGTCCATCAGCGGGACGGCGAAGCCGCAGGAGTCGCCGACCCGCACGGCCGTCACCAGGACGATCGCGCGCAGCGAGGGCCCGTCCGCCGCCGGGTCGAAGCGCGCCAGCAGCCCGGCGAAGCGCGGGTCGTCGCGGAACACCGCCTCGCCCCGGCCGTGCACCCGCACGATCTTCGGCGGGCCCTCGAACGCGCACCACATCAGGGTGATCCGCCCGTTCTCCCGCACATGGGCCACCGTCTCCGCCCCCGAGCCGCCGAAGTCGAGGTAGGCCAGGGTGCGTTCGTCGAGCACGGCGAGCGTCCCGGAACGGCCCTTGGGCGAGACGTTGACGTGCCCGTCGGCGGCGAGCGGCGCGGTCGCCACGAAGAAGACGGGCTGGGCCTCGATGAACGCGCGCAGGCGGTCGTCGATCTTCTCGTAGGTCTTTCCCATGGGGCGATTCTGCCCCCGCACGGCCCGCGGAGAGATCGGCTTCCGGCATCCGGGACGCCCGCCCTGCCGCGGCGGCCGGCCCGGCGGAGCCGGCCAGTATCCTTGACGGACTCGCGGACCGTCCGGTCCTGGGCGGCGCGGCGGCATGTGAGGGGAGCGGGGCGGTGGCGGACAACGGACTGCTGGCCCATCAGCGGCAGGCGATGATCGCCGAGACGGTGCGCCGCAGCGGGGCCGTGCGCGTCGCCGACCTGGTCGAGCAACTGGGCGTCTCCGACATGACCGTGCGCCGCGACCTCGACGCCCTGGAGCGCGCGGGTGTGGTGAAGAAGGTGCACGGCGGGGCCGTCGCGGCCTCGGGCACCGCCATCGACGAGCCGGGGTTCGAGGCGAAGTCGGCCCTGGAGTCGGCCGCCAAGGCCGCCGTGGCCGAGGCCGCCGCCACCCTGGTCGAGCCGGGCAGCGTGGTCGCCGTCGCGGCGGGCACCACCGCGTACGCGGTCGCCGCCCGGCTGCTGCACGTACCGCGGCTCACCGTCGTCACCAACTCGCTGCCGGTCGCGGACCTGATCCGCTCGACCGGCGACGAGCCGGGGGCGGGCGCGCCCACCCTGCTGCTGACCGGCGGCTCGCCCACGCCGTCGGCGGCGCTGGTCGGCCCGCTGGCCGACCAGGCGATCCGCTCGCTCCACGTCGACCTGCTGTTCCTCGGGGCCCACGGGGTCAGCGAGAAGGCCGGCCTGACCACGCCCAACCTCGCCGAGGCGCAGACCAACCGGGCGCTCATCACCTCCGCGCGCCGGGTCGCCGTGGTGGCCGACCACACCAAGTGGGACGTGGTGGCCCTCAGCGGGTTCGCCGCGCTCGACGAGATCGACGTGTTCGTCACCGACTCCGGGCTGGGCGCCCCGGCCCGCACCGTCCTGTCGGAGACCGTCGGGGAGCTGGTCGTCGCGCCGGTCGCCGCGGACTGACGCGGGGCGGGGCTGACGCGGGGCACGGCCCCGGAGCGTCGAGGTCCCGCTCTCGGCCCCCTCCCGGCTCGGCGCGCCGGAGCGGTGGTCGGGCGCCGGGCCGGCCGGCGCCCGCTCACCCCGGTAGGCCGACCGCGCGGTCGCCGGAGCGGGACTGCTGGACGACCACGGCCACCACCAGGAGGGAGCCCTGGGCGACGTTCTGCCAGAAGGCGTTGATGCCCTGGACGGTGAGCCCGTTCTCCAGCGCCCCGAGCAGGGCGACGGCCAGCAGGGTGCCGCCGATGCCGCCCCGGCCGCCCTTGAGGGCGCAGCCGCCGAGCGCGGCGGCGGTGATCGCCTTGAGCTCCAGGCCCTCGCTGCCGGAGACCGGCTGGCCGGAGCCGGTGCGGGCGGTGAGCAGGATGCCGGCGAGCGCGGCGACCGCGCCGATCAGGGCGTAGACGGCGACCAGGTACTTGTTGATCGCGATGCCGGCCAGCCGGGCGGCGGTGTCGTTGCCGCCGATCGCGTAGAGGTTGCGGCCGATGTCGGTGTAGGTGAGCAGGACGTGCACGGCGAGCGCGACGATGATCAGGATCCAGACCATCACCGGCAGTCCGGCGATCCGGCCCCGGCCGAGGAAGACGAACACCGGGTCGCCGAGGACGTAGCCCTGCGCCCGCCCGTCCGAGACGAGCTGGGCGATGCCCTTGTAGGCGGCGAGGCCGGCCAGGGTGGCGATGGTGGCGTTGACCCGGCCGCGCACGATGACCAGGCCGTTGACGATGCCGACCAGGATGCCGACGGCCACCGCGGCGGCCGTTCCGGCGATCGCGCTGGAGCCGGCCGAGGTGAAGGCCATGGCGCTGACCACCGACGCCAGGCCGGCCTGCGAGCCGACCGAGATGTCCAGGCCGCCGCAGATGATCACGACCGTCTGGACGACGGCGAGCAGGCCGGTGATGGTCGCGGCCTCGGCGATCACCTGGAGGTTGGTCCAGCCGAGGTAGTTGTCGTCCAGCAGGCCGAAGACGGTGAGGACCAGCGCGAGGGCGCCGAGCAGGCTGAGGTTCTGGCCGCCGATGCCGGCGAGCAGGGCGAGCGGGCGGCCGCCCCTGCGGGCGCGGCCGGAGCCGGACCCCGGGCCGCCGGGACCGGGCCGGCCGACGGCGGGCGGGGTGGTGGCGCTGGTCATGTGGGTGCTCCCGGGGAGGTCGGGCCGGCGGGCGCGCCGGCCGCGGTGATGTCGTCGGCCATGGCGAGCTGCAGGACGGCCTCCTCGGTGGCCTCGGCGCGGTCGAGTTCGCCGGTGACCCGTCCGTTCTGCAGCACGACGATCCGGTCGGCCAGGCCCAGGAGTTCGGGCAGCTCGGAGGAGATCACCAGCAGCGCGACGCCCTCCTCGGCCAGGTCGGCGACGATCCGGTGGATCTCGGCCTTGGCGCCGACGTCGATGCCGCGGGTCGGTTCGTCGAGGATCAGCAGCTTGGGCCGGCGGGCCAGCCAGCGGGCGAGCACCACCTTCTGCTGGTTGCCGCCGGAGAGCTTGCGGACCTCGTGCTCGATCGAGGGGGCGCGCACCCGCAGCCGGTCGGTGTACGCGCGGGCCAGGTCGCGTTCGGCGCCGCGCCGCACGAAGCGCCAGCGGCGCAGCCGTTCCAGGACGGCGACCGAGGTGTTGTCGCGGATCGAGCGGTGCAGGAAGAGGGCCTGGGCCTTGCGCTCCTCGGGGGCGAGGCCCAGGCCGGCGCGGATCACCCGGCCGGGGCTGCCGACGGGCAGCGGCTGCCCGTCCAGGGTCACGGTGCCGGAGCGCACCGGAAGGTCCCCGGCGAGCGCCAGGGCGAGCTCCGAGCGCCCGGCGCCGATCAGTCCGGCCAGGCCGACGACCTCCCCGGCGCGGACGGTCAGGTCGACGTCGCGGACGTGGTCGGTGGTGAGGCCGCGGGCCCGCAGCACCACGCGGTCGGTGGCCACGTCGCCGCGGACGAACACGGCGGACAGGTCGCGGCCGACCATCTGCCGCACGAGGTCGCCCTCGGTGGTGCCGCGGGCGTCCTGGACGCCGGCCAGCTCGCCGTCGCGCAGGACGGCGATCCGGTCGGCGAGCCGGAAGATCTCCCGCATCCGGTGCGAGACGTAGACCACCGCGATGCCCTGGGCGCGCAGCCGGCCGATGAGCGCGAAGAGGGTGTCGGCCTCGTGCTCGGACAGCGAGGAGGTGGGCTCGTCGAAGGCGATCAGCTTGGCCTCGCCGGTCAGCGCGCGCATGATCTCGACCAGTTGGCGCTGGGCGGCGGTGAGCCGGGAGCCGGGGAGGTCGGGGTCGAGGACGCCCGCGAAGCCGAGCCGCTCCAGGTCCGCGGTGATCCGGCGGCGCAGCGCGGCGCGGTCCAGTCGGCGGCCCCGGCCGGTGGGCAGGGCGCCGGCGTAGACGTTCTCGGCGACCGAGACGTGCGGGACGATCTCGGGTTCCTGCGGGACGATGCGGATGCCGAGGGCGCGGGCCTGCGCCGGGGAGCGCAGTTCGACGGGGCGGCCGTCGAGCAGGACGTGGCCCTCGGTGGGCCGGTGGTCGCCGGTGAGGATCTTCAGCAGGGTGGACTTGCCGGCGCCGTTCTCGCCCATCAGCGCGGTGACCGCGCCGCGGGGGAAGTCGAGGGTGACGCCGCTCAGGGCCCGGACGGCGCCGAAGGCCTTGGTGACGGCCACCACGCCGGTGCCGCCGGGCGGGGGCGGTGCCCCGGCCGGCTCCACGGCGGCCGGCCGCCCGGTGGCCCGGTCAGCCACAGGTGACTCCCGCGCTCTGCCAGGTGGCGGCGTCGACCATGGTGGTGCGCGCGAGCAGCTCCGCCGGAAGTTCCTTACCGTTCTTGAGCTTGTCGTACATGGTCTGGACGGCGAGCGCGCCGACCTCCTTGCCGTTGATGAACAGCGCGGCGCGCATGCCGGTCGGCTTGCCCGAGCCCCAGTCCTTGCAGGCGAGGTAGGCGCCGAGGCCGATGCCGATCACGTCGTTCGCGCCGACGCCGGCGTTCTGCAGCGCGGTGACGCCGCCGTGCACGTTCTCGTCGTTGCAGCCCCACACCACCCAGTGCTTGACGCCCGCGTTGGCGGTGACGGTCGCGGCGACCTTGTCCTGGGCGCCGGTGGGGGTGTTGTCGGTGGCGACCTCGATGGTCCGCACGCCGGGGACGGCCGCGTCGAAGGCCTCCTTCGCCGCCTTGACGCGGTCCCCGCAGACGGTGACGTCCTGTTTCCAGGCGGCGATGACCCGGGTGTCGGCCGCCGTCCAGCCGGCCTTGGTGTACTCCTCGGCGGCGCGCTTGCCGACCTCGGCGCCCATCTGGGCACCGCTGAAGCCGATCCGCGGCACCAGGTCGGCCTTGGCGCAGGCCGCCGGGTCTGGGCCGGTGGCGCAGACCTGGTCGTCGGAGGTGAGCAGGGCGATCCCGGCGTCCCGGACGGTGCGCACGACCTGCGGTCCGACGGCCGGGTCGGGGACGACGACGATCACGCCGTTGGTCTTGCGGGCGACGGCCGCCTGGACCTCGCTGACCGTCTTGTTGGCGTCGCTGCCGAGGTTCACCACCTTGAGGTCGATGCCGAGTTCGGCGGCCTTGGCCTTCGCCCCGGCGGCCTCGCCGATGAAGTACTCCTGGTCCCCCTGCTTCTGCAGGTAGGTGATCGAGATCTTCCCCTCGACGGGCGCCACCGACGCGTTGCCGGTGGTCGTCTCCTGTCCGTCGGAACACGCGGCGGTCAGGCCGAGGGCCAGCAGGAGGGAGCCGGCCGCGGCGCGGCGGCGGGTGCTTCTGGTCATGGCGGGGACCGCTCCTCATCAAGCAGAACCAAACAGATTTCAACGCGGGGTGAAATATCACACCCGTGCCTGATGAGCCGTCAAGACCCTTGCAACAGAACGGCACTCTTGAGTGTCGGCTCCAGCCATGGCTATGCTGCGTTGCTTTCTGTTTGAAAAAGAGACAGAAAGCATCAGCGCTACTCCCCTTCACCAGCGAACCTCATGCGCCCCCCACCCGCGCACCCTGGAGCGCCCATGCGCAGATCCGCGCCCCGATTCGCGTCCCGAGCCCTGCTGGCGCTGACCCTCGCCGCCTCCGGTCTCGGCACGCTCGCCCTCGGCCCGGCGACCACCCCCGCCCCGGCCGCCGACACCGCGGCCGCCCCCACGGCCGTGACCGTCGAGAACGGCCAGGCCCTCACCCCGCCCATGGGCTGGAACTCCTGGAACATCTTCGGCACCGCCGTCACCCAGGAGCAGGTCCTCCAGACCATCGACTTCATGGCCGCCCGCGGGCTGGTCGCGGCGGGCTACGACACCGTCACCGTCGACGACGGGTGGTCGCTGGGCCACCGCGACGGCCAGAGCGCCGACTTCGCCAAGACCGCCGAAGGGGCGATGCAGCTCTACGACGCCGGCGGCAACCCGGTCAACGGCACCGACGGCACCGGTCGCGACGTCACCAGCGGACACCTGGTGCCCGACCCCACGCGCTTCCCCTCGCACACCGTCGACGGCCGCACCCTCAACGGCATCGAGTACCTCTCCTGGTACGCGCACGGCAAGGGCATGAAGTTCGGCCTCTACGCCACCACCACGTACACCACCTGCCAGGGCCGCCCCGGCAGCCTGGGCCACGAGAGCACCGACGCCGCCGACTTCGTGGCCTGGGGCGTCGACTACGTGAAGTACGACGACTGCCCCTACGGGCCGCAGATCGTCGGACCGGACGGCCACAACTACTACACCCAGGGCATCGGCCGGGAGCTCACCCGCTCGCTCTACGCCCGTGCCCAGGACTTCCGCCGGGCGCTGGACGCGGCCACCGCCGCCGCGAACCGGCCCCGGGTCACCCTGAGCATCTCCGCCCAGCCGGTGCACACCGGCGTGCCGTACCTGCTGGCCGCCGACGACCCGGCCCGCACCGACCCGGTGATCATCGCCGCCGGCACCCCCGAGCGCGAGGCGCCCGGCTACGCGCCGACCGGGAAGTGGTGCGGGCAGGTCGCCAACCTGTGCCGGATCGGCGGCGACCGCGGCCCCGACCTGGAGGGCGTGCTCTACAACGGCCAGATGCGGACCGCGCTGGACTACCCCGGCAACGTCCGGCCGGGCAGCTGGAACGACCTGGACATGATGTTCGGTGGCTGGCTGTCCCCCTACGGCGTCTACGGCACCACCGACACCTGTCTGTGCCACAAGCCGATGACCGACGACGAGGCGCGCAGCGAGATGTCCATCCTCGCGATGCTGGCCGCCCCGCTCATCGCCGGCGCCGATCTGCGCACCGCGGCAGACTCCCGCCACAGCGACCACGGCATCAGCTGGACCACCGGCATCAGCGACACGGCGCTGGCGGTCTACAAGAACACCGACGTCATCGCGCTGGACCAGGACCGCCTGGCCAAGCCCGCCACCCTGGTCGGCGCCCCGCCCAACGGCCCCACCGCGCCGGTCGTGCTCAAGCGCCAACTGGCCGACGGCGACACCGCCGTGCTGCTGGTCAACCAGGACCCGGCCGGCTGGCAGTACATCAGCAAGACGCTCGCCGAGCTCGGCCTGGGCGGCCCCGGCTACACGGTCAAGGACCTCTGGACCGGTGCCACCGGCACCTTCACCAACGCCGTCGGCTCCTGGGTGCCGGCGCACGGCGTCGCGCTGTACCGCCTCAAGCCGCTGCCCGTCACCGTCCCGGCCGCGGTCGTCGGCGACGGCCGCTACCACGGCATCAGCGCGGGCGGCACCGGCGGCCAGGCCCTGGAGGTCCGGGGCACGTGCTCCGCGCCGGACGGCTCGACCACCGACATCAACACCTGGTGGGACTGGCACACCTCGGAGCAGTGGAAGTTCACCCCGAACCCCGACGGCACCGTGCACATCACCGACAACTGCTCCACGTCCACCCAGGTGCACGGCACCCTCACCGGCGGCAACGGGGCCGGCACGGCGGCCTGGGTGCTCAACCGCTGGGATCCGAACAGCCCCCACCAGAAGTGGCGGGTGCTGCAGAACACCACCACCGGGGCACTGACCATCACCAACGTCGCCACCGGGCTCGCCCTGGAGGCCCCGCAGAGTGCGCCGACCTCCGCGGTCGTCCTCGACCCGCCGAACCCGGCGGCCCCGGGCCAGTCCTGGACCCTGCTCAACTGACCGGCCGCTCCGGCCCGCGTCCATCGATCTCAGGCCAACTCCCCTGGCCCGTCCGCCCGTTCCGGTTCCCTCACCTGGAGGATTGTTGCGCACCCCCGATGTCCGACCACGCCGCCGCTTCGCGGCCGCACTGACCGCGCTCACCCTGATGACCGGCGGCGGCGCCCTCACCGTCGGGCTCCAGCTCGCGACGGCGCCACCGGCCGCGGCCCTCGACAACGGCCTCAACCTCACCCCGCAGATGGGTTTCAACAACTGGAACTCCACCTACTGCGGGGACCAGTTCAACGAGGCGATGATCAAGGGCATCGCCGACATCTTCGTCGAGAAGGGCCTCAAGGCCGCCGGCTACCAGTACGTCAACCTCGACGACTGCTGGGCGCTGCCCCAGCGCGACGCGGCCGGCAACCTGGTGCCCGACCCGGTCCGCTTCCCGCACGGCATCAAGGCGCTCGCCGACTACGTCCACGGCAAGGGGCTGAAGTTCGGCATCTACTCCAGCGCCGGCGACCACACCTGCGACGTCAAGGGCTTCCCCGGCGGCCTCGGCCACGAGCAGCAGGACGCCGACCTCTGGGCCTCCTGGGGCGTCGACTACCTCAAGTACGACAACTGCCACAACCAGGGCCTCGACGCGCAGACCCGGTACCGGACCATGGGCGAGGCGCTGAAGCGCACCGGCCGGCCGATCCTCTACAGCATCTGCGAGTGGGGCAGCACCGGGCCGTGGAACTGGGCGCAGCCGGTGGGCAACTCCTGGCGCACCACCGGTGACATCAGCGACAACTGGCAGAGCATGATCTCCATCGCGCAGGCCAACCAGGGCCTGGCCAACTACGCCAAGCCCGGCGCCTACAACGACCCGGACATGCTGGAGGTCGGCAACGGCGGCATGACCGGCACCGAGTACCGCACCCACTTCAGCCTCTGGGCGCAGATGGCCGCCCCGCTGATGATCGGCACCGACCTGCGCAGCGCCGAGCCGGAGACCCTGGAGATCCTCACCAACCGGGACGTCATCGCGGTCGACCAGGACCCGCTCGGCCGGCAGGGCTCGGTGGTCTCCCGGGAGAACGGGCTGGTGGTGATGAGCAAGCCGCTGGCGGACGGCAGCCGTTCGGTGACCCTCACCAACGAGGGCTCCTACGACGCCACCATCAGCACCACCGCGCAGGCCGTCGGCATCGGCGGCGCCGCCTCGTACACGGTCAAGGACCTGTGGTCCAAGCAGAGCACCACCAGCACCGGCGCGATCGGCGCGGTGGTGCCCGGCCACGGCACGGCGATGTTCCGGGTCACCCCGAGCTCGCCGGTCGCCCCGCCCACCGGGCTGACCCGGCTGAGCGACCTGCCGTTCACCTCCGCCGCCAACTACTGGGGCCCGGTGGAGCGCGACCGCAGCAACGGCGACCACCAGGCCGGCGACGGGCGGACCATCACCGTGCGCGGCGTCCCGTACCCCTACGGCCTGGGCGTGCACGCCCCCAGCGAGATCGGCTTCCACCTGGGCGGCACCTGCCGCAACCTGGTCACCGACGTGGGGATCGACGACGACGCCTACGGCAACGGCTCGGTGGTGTTCCAGGTGTTCAAGGACGGCGTGAAGGCCGCCGACAGCGGTCCGGTCACCGGCCGGGACGCGGCGAAGCGGCTCACCGCCGACCTGACCGGGGCCCAGGAACTGCGACTGGTGGTCACCGACGGCGGTGACGGCACCAGTTGGGACCACGCCGACTGGGCGAACGTCCGGATCGCCTGCGGCAGCGGCCCGGCCGCCGGCACCTACCAGCTCTCCGACCTCGCCTGGTCCGCCGCGGGCAACAGCTGGGGCCCGGTCGAGCGGGACATGAGCAACGGTGGCAACCAGGCCCGGGACGGCGGGACGATCACCATCGGGACCGCCACCTACCAGAAGGGCCTGGGCGTCAACGCGTTCAGCGAGATCGTCTACTACCTCGGCGGCTCCTGCTCCGCGCTGAGCACCGACGTGGGCGTGGACGCCGAGGCGCAGGGCCGGGGCTCGGTCTCCTTCCAGGTCTTCGCCGACGACACCAAGGTCGCCGACAGCGGGCGGATGACCGCCGCCTCCGGGGTGAAGCACCTCACCGCGGCGCTGGCCGGGGCCAACGAGCTGCGGCTCGTGGTGACCGACGGCGGCGACGGCACCAACAGCGACCACGCCGACTGGGCGGCGCCGGTGCTCACCTGCTGACGCCGCCGACCGGCCCCTGACCAGCCGCCGACCCGGGCGGACGCGGTGCCGAGCGCTTCTCGGCACCGCGTCCGCCCGTCCCGCTCCCGGCGGGCGCGGAACGGGCCGCCGTCACCGCTTCATGTAGACGCTGTCCATGAAGTCGACGATCTGCTGGTCCGTCAGACGCTGGCCCTCGCGGTGCCCCGTCGCCAGGTCGGCCTCACTGATCATGCCGACCAGCCGGTCGCCGTCGATCACCGGGATGCGGCGGATCTGGTGCTGCTCCATCTTCCGCAGCACGGTGTCGATGCCGTCCTCGGCCCGGACGCAGTGCAGGTGGCCGGCCAGGTCCATGGCCTTGGCGGTGGCCGGGTCGTGTCCCTCCGCGATACATCGCACGACGATGTCGCGGTCGGTGATGATGCCCTTGAGCTTCTGGTCGGCGCCGCAGATCGGCAGGGCGCCGACGCCCATGTCGCGCATCATCCGGGCGGCGTCGGCGAGGCTCTGGTCGGCGCCGACGCACTGGGCGCCGGGGTGCATGATGTCTCGGGCAGTGGTCACGGGGATCCCTCCTCCGGGTCTTCCCCCGAGCACCGGAAAACTCCGGTGCGCCCACCCTATGCACGCCGCCGACGGTCCGCGAGCCCGTCGTGCCGGGGCCACCCGCGGTCACCGCCGGCCGGTGCGGGGCACGCCCGGGCGGGCCGATACTGGGGGCGTGACGGAGGAGTTCGCCGGGGCGATCGGCGAGACGCTCGACGAGGCGGTGGACGAGGCGGTCCGGGTGCGGCCCGCGACGGCGCTGCGGCCGTACGTGGCCTGGTACGCGGGCTACCGGCAGCGCGGCCTGCCGCCCGCCCTGCACCGCGGTCTGCCCTCCCCGTACCTGACCTTCATCCTGACCCTGGACGAACCGCTCGTCCTGGCCGGGCACCCGGATCCGGCACAGCCGCCCGACCGCTACCGCACGCTGCTCGGCGGCCTACACACCGCCCCGGCGCTGATCAGCCACGACGGCCGGCAGTCCGGCATCCAGCTCGCCGTCCACCCGCTCGCGGCGCGGGCCCTGTTCGGCCTGCCGGCCGGGGAGCTGTCGGGGCTGGACGTACCGGCCGAGGCGGTGCTCGGGGCGGTGGCCGCCCGGCTCCAGGAGGCGGTGCGGGAGGCCCCCGGCTGGCCGGAGCGGTTCGCGGCACTGGACGGCGCGCTGCTGCGGCTCGCGCGCCCGTCCGGCCGGGTACCGCCGGAGGTCGTCCGGGCCTGGGCCGTGCTGCGGCGCAGCGGCGGGGCCCTGCCGGTGGCCGAACTCGCCCGGGAGACCGGGTGGAGCGAGCGGCACCTGCTGGACCGGTTCCGCCGGGAGACCGGGCTCAGCCCGAAGGCCGCCGCCCGGGTGATCCGGTTCGACCGGGCCCGCCGGCTGCTGGCCCTGCCCGGCCCGGCACCCCGGCTGGCGGAGCTCGCGGCGCGCTGCGGCTACGCCGACCAGGCCCACCTGGCCCGGGAGTTCCGGGCACTGGCCGGGTGCGCGCCGAGCACCTGGCTGGCCGAGGAAGGGCCGCGGGCGGAGAAGTTCCGAAACGTCCAAGGCGGGACCACCGGGCCCGCGCCAGAGTGGGAGGCATGACGGCGGTCCGGCCCGGTGCCCGTTCCCGGGGCCGGTCGCCCCGACCCCGAGGAGGTACCCGCGATGGACACCGACCGTACGGACACCGGCGGCACGGACGTCGGCGGCACGGACACCGAGGCCCCCGGCGGCGCGACGCCCGCTCCGCAGGTCTGGCCGAGCCTGCGCGCCCGTGACGCCCGGGCGCTGATCCGCTTCCTGGTGGAGGCGTTCGGCTTCGAGGAGGTCGTCGCGTACGGCGAGGGCGCGTTCGTGGCGCACGCGGAGCTGGCCTGGCCGGAGGGCGGCGGGGTGATGCTGGGCTCCGACCGGCCGACGCCCGAAGGCGGCGAGCCCTGGCCGGGCGGCCCGGGGACGTTCACCGCGTACGTGGTCACGGCGGACCCGGACGCCCTGCACGCCCGGGCCGTGGCCGCCGGGGCGCGGATCACCACCGCTCCGTACGACACGGACTACGGTTCCCGCGACTTCGCCGCCGCCGACCCGGAGGGCAACCGCTGGTACTTCGGCAGCTACCCGGGCGCCCCGCGCCGGCCGGCGGCCTGAGCCGTGCGCCCCGTGGACCGCGCCGGTGACGCCCCCGCCGGTGACGCCCCGGCCGGTGGGCCGCCGGCCGTGGAGCGGCTGCGGGCCGTCTGCCTGGCGCTGCCCGAGGTGGACGAGCGGGTCAGCCACGGTGAACCGACCTGGTTCGCCGGCGCGGGCCGCCGGGCGCGGGTGTTCGTGATGCTCGCCGACCACCACCACGACGACCGCCTCGCGTTCTGGTGCCCGGCGCCCGCCGGCGCGCAGGAGTTCCTGGTCGCCGGGGAGCCGGACCGGTTCTTCCGCCCGCCCTACGTCGGACACCGCGGCTGGATCGGCGTGCGGCTCGACGTGGCGCCGCCCGACTGGGAGCGGATCGAGGACCTGGTCGCCGACGCCCACGCCCTGGTGACCGGCCGAAGGCCCTCACGTGATTTTTAGGTCGGATGACCTACTTTTCATCGCATGACCACAGCAACGAAGCCCCCGCCCCCGATCCGCTCACCCACGACCCGCAGGGGCCGGTCCTGCTGGTCGGCGGCTACGGGACGGTCGGCGCCGAACTCGCCCGGCTGGTGGCGGCCGAACACCCCGTGCTGCTCACCGGCCGGGCGCCGGAGCGCGCGGCGGCACTCGTCCGCGAGCTCGGCGGCGCCCCGCACGCCGAGGTCCGCCGCTGGGACCTCGCCGACCCGGCGCCGTTCCCGGCGGCGGTCCGCGCCGTCGTGGGTGTGGTCAACGACCCGGACGCCCGGGTGCTGCGGGCCGCCGCCGCCGCCGGCGTGCCGTACGCCGACGTCACCCGCTGGACCGCCCGGCTCCAGCGCGCCGCCACCGTGGCCGCCCTGCTGCGGCCCACCGCTCCGGTGCTGCTCTCCTCCGCCTGGATGGGCGGCGTCGTCAGCCTGGTCGCCGCCGCGCTCGCGGAGCGGCTCGGCGGGGCGGACCGGGTCGAGACCGCCGTCCGCTGGGACCTCGCCGACCGGGCCGGCGCGGACTCGGTCGAGTTCATGGACCGCCTGGGGCTGGACTACGAGGTGGTCCGCGAGGGCCACCGCCGCACGGTCACCCCGCTGAGCGGCACGGGCACCGTCCGGATCGGCGACCATCCGACCCGGGTCGCCCGGATCGACACGCCCGAGCAGTTCACCCTGCCGCTCACCCTCGGCACCCGCACCGCCACCACCCGGATCGGCTTCAGCTCCGCCCTGAGCACCCGGGCCCTGCTGGCCGCCAAGCACACCGGCTTCTTCCGCTGGGGCCGGGGCGAGCGCTGGCAGTCCGCCCGCCGGGCCCTGCTGTACTCCCCCGGTGAGGGCGGCACCGCACTCCTGCGGGTCGACGTCACGCACGGTGGCCAGGGCCTCGCCGCCCTCGTCGAGGACCGCGCCGGCCAGGCCCACCTCACCGCGGTCGGCGCCCTGCTCGCGCTGCGCCGCGCCCTCGGCACGGACGGTTCGGCCCCGGCTCCGGCCGGCCTCTGCTTCCCGGAACAGGCCCCCGACCCGACCGAGGTGCTGCCCGCGCTCGCCGCCCTCGGCGTCACGGTCGACATCCGCTCCGCCACGGGCTTGGATGCTGCCGCATGAGCACCGCAGCGGGCACCGGACCCGGCCCCGAGACCCCCGAGCCCTTCCCCGCCGACCACCCGACCGGCCCGCCCGACCACCCGACCGGCAAGCCCGCGCGGCGGCCCCCCGGCCGGAAGGGGGCGGAGCGGCGGGAGGCGCTGCTGGACGCGGCGGAGGGGGTCCTGGTCGCCGAGGGCGGGCCGGAGCTGACGATGCGGGCCGTGGCGGCGGCGGCCGGGGTGCGGCTGGGCCACCTCCAGTACTACTTCCCCACGCACGCCGAACTGGTGGCGGCCGTGCTGGAGCGGGTGCTGCGGCGGTCGGCCGAGCGGCTCGCCCCGCTGCTCGCCCCGGACGCCGCCGCCGACCCCGCCGCGCTGGTGGCGGCGCTGCTGGCCGAACAGGAGGACGCCCGGCTGGTGCGGCTGTTCGCCGAGGTGTGGGCGCTGGCCGCCCGGGACGCCGCCGTGGCGGGCGCCGTCCGCGGGTTCTACGACGACTACCGGGAGCACGTGGCCGCGTTCCTCGCCCGGCTCCGGCCCGGGCTGCCGCAGGCCGAGCGGCAGGCCAGGGCCGGGGTGTTCGTGATGCTGGTCGAGGGCGCCTCGCTGTTCCGCTCCGGAGTGGCGGGCACGCGGGCGCCGGACACCGACGAGGCGCTGGTCCGCACCGCGCTGGAACTGCTCGGGCCGTGACCCGCGCGGCCCGGGGCGGCTCGCGCCACGCCTTCACCGGGAGCAGACTGGCCGTGACGGACCCGGCTGTGACGGACCGGGCCGCGCCGGAACGCGCGCAGCCTCGGAGGCGGCGATGCCGCAGATGGTGGTCGACGGGCGCACGCTCGCCCTCTCGCACCTGGACAAGGTGTACTACCCGCAGACCGGCACCCTCAAGGGCGAGGTGCTGCGCTACTACGCCGCCGTGCACACCGCGCTGCTGCCCCACCTGCACGACCGTCCGGTGTCCTTCCTGCGCACCCCGGACGGCGTGGCGGCCGAGGTGTTCGTCGCCAAGAACCCGCCGCCCGGGACGCCCCGCTGGGTGCGCACGGCCGAGGTGCCGAGCAACAGCGGCGAGCTGCGCCAGGTGGTGCTGGAGAGCGGCGCCGCCCTGCTGTCGCTGGTGAACCTGGGCTGTCTGGAGCTGCACGTGCCGCAGTGGCACACCGCCGCGCCCGGGCTGGCGGACCGGCTGGTGCTGGACCTCGACCCGGGCGCGGGGGCGGGCGTGCTCACCTGCCGCACGGTGGCCGGCATGCTGCGCGAGCGGCTGGCGGCGGACGGCCTGGAGGCCTGGGTGAAGACCTCCGGCGGCAAGGGCCTGCACCTGCTGGTGCCGCTGGAGCCGACGCCCAGCGCCCGGGTCTCCGCCTACGCCAAGGAACTCGCCGCCGAGCTGGAGGCGGCCCACCCGGACCTGGTGGTGCACACCATGGCGAAGGCCCGCCGTACCGGCCGGGTGCTGGTCGACTGGTCGCAGAACGCCGCGAAGAAGACCACCGCCGCCCCGTACACCGTGCGGGCACAGCAGCGGCCGACGGTGTCGGCGCCGCTGTCCTGGGCGGAGCTGGACGGCGCCGGGTCGGCGGAGGAGCTGGTCTTCACGATCGCCGAGGTCCCGGAACGGCTGGCGGCGCACGGCGACCTGCTCGCGCCCCTCCTCGACCCGGCGCGCGCCCGCCCGCTGCCCGCCGCCGGTGCGAGCCGTCCGCCCCGCGAGGCCCCCCAGGCACCCCCGCCCGGCCCGGCCGCCGGACCCTCCGCCCGCGACCCGGTGGTGCTGGAGCCCCCGGTGGAGGTGATGCGCCCGGCCGCGGTGCCCGCCGTCCCGCCGGCGGACGGGCTCGGCGGGTCCGGGGTGGTGTACGAGCTGAAGCTGGACGGCTTCCGCTGCGTGGCCTTCGCCCGCGGGCCGGACCGCCCGCCGTTCCTGCAGTCCCGCTCCGGGCGGGACCTCGGCGCCGAGTTCCCGCCGATCGCCGCCGCGGTCGCCCGGCTCCCGGCCGGGCTGGTGCTCGACGCGGAGCTGGTCGCCTGGCGCGGCGGGCGGTTCTCCTTCGAGGAGCTGCTGCGCACCCGCCGGGCCCGGGCCGGCGAGGAGGTGGCGCTCGGGCTGGTCGCCTTCGACGTGCTGGCCCTGCCCGGCCGCGACGTCCGGGGGCTGCCGCTGGCCGACCGGCGGCGCCTGCTGCTGGCCGCGCTGGCGGACGTCCCGCCGCCGGTCCAGACGGTCCTGGCGACCACCGACCGGGCCGAGGCGCTGACCTGGATGGAACGGCTCGCCGGCACCGGGGTGGAGGGGCTGGTCTGCAAGGCGGCCGGCTCGCCGTACCGGGCCCGCGGCGCCGGGCGGGTCTGGGTGAAGTACCGGCGCGGCGACACCGTGGACGCGACCGTGCGCGCGGTCACCGGGCCGCCCGCCCGGCCGAGGGCGGTGGTGCTGGAGCTGGACGACGGCCGGGTGCTGCTCTCCTCGCCGCCGCTGTCCCCGCCGCAGTCCCGGCAGGTCGCGGAGGCGGCGGCCGGGCGGCTCGGCGCGCCCGGGCACGACCCGCAGTACGGCTCCGTCCGGCCGCTCACCGCCCCGCTGCGCGCCGAGGTGACCGTGACCGGGCGGCCGCCGGCGGCGCGCTTCGTCCGGCTGCGCGGCGACTGAGCCCTGATCCGCACCGTCGAGGGAGCCCGGCATCATGGACCGCACCACGACCGACCCTTCGTCCACCGACCCCGCCTCCACCGGACCCGTCGCGCGCGGGCCCGCCTTCACCGACCCCTGCGACGGCGACGGCGACGGCGCGCCCGTGTTCGCGGTCGGCCGGGTCGGCGTCGACTTCCGCTCCGAGGCCCGCCTCGACGGCTTCCGCCGGCAGCTGGGCGGGGCGGCCCCCGGCGGGCCGCCCCCGGACCCCGGGGACGCCCGGCAGCTGCACGACCACCTCGTCCGCCACCCGTGGGCCTCCTCCCGGCTGACCTGGACGCTCTCCACCGGCGGCACCCCGATCTACGCCCTGGAGGCCGAACCCGCCGTCGCGATGGACTGGGGCGGCCCGGTCCCCGACGCCGGACCGGACGGCAGCGAGCGGGAACGGCTCGCGCTGCTGCGCCGGATCGCCGCCGCCCCGCCGGTGCACCCCGTGCACCGGGCGCTGCGCGACACGCTGCTCGGCCAGTCGCTCCCCGCGGACGACCCGGGCCGGATCGGCCGGCTCACCGTGCCCGGGCGGCTGACCGGCCGTTCGGCGCGGCTGTTCTCCGGCCAGGTGGTGCCGATCGTCCGGGTGGGCGCCGTCGGACTGGCCCGCTGGGCGGAGACCCCGCTGCTCGCGGCCGCCGTGGACGCCGTCGGCCGGGCGCGCGAGCTCAACCGCGACCGGGTGGCCGAGCGGCTCCGCGCGCTGCTCGACAAGGTGTACGTCCAGTTCCGCAACGCGGGCCGCGGCGCCGCCGAACGGGCGCTCAACCACGCCGCCACGGAGGCCTTCCTCACCGGCGGGCTGCTCGCCGACGGCCCGCTCTGCGGCGCGCTGGTGCCCCGCGGGCCTCAGGACCGTCCCGGCCCGCCCGGTCTCTACGCGCTGGACACGATCACCGTCGCCGCGAGCCCGCACTGCCGGCCGGGCTCCGACTGCCAGGACGTGCTGGTGCGGTTCACCGACCCGGCCGACGCACGGCGTGCCGCCGTCACCTACGTCTTCACCGTGGACGTCGGCGACGAGCTGCCGGTCAGCCTGGCACCGGTCCACCGCTTCCTGGGCTGACCTCCCCCGGCGCCGGGTGCTCCCCCGCCGCCGTGTGGCGGGAGGGGGCGGCCTCGTGGGCGAGCGGCCAGGGCGGGTGCGGGCCCTTGGCCGGGTGGGTGTGCGCGAACTCGGTCACCAGTGCCTCGGTGAAGGCCGGCAGGTCGGCCGGCCTGCGGCCGGAGACCAGCACGCCGGGCCCGTCCCGGCAGACGTGCACCGGCTCGTCCACCCAGTAGGCGCCGGCGTTGACCAGGTCGGTGCGGATGCTCGGCCAGGAGGTGAGGGTGCGGCCGCGCACCGCGTCCGCCTCGATGAGCGTCCACGCGCCGTGGCAGATCACCGCGACCGGCCGCCCGGCGGCGGACAGCTCGTGCACGAAGGAGACGGCGGCGCGGTGCAGCCGCAGGGCGTCGGGGTTGGCGACGCCGCCCGGCAGGACCAGCGCGTCGTAGTCGGCCGCCGCCACCACGCCGACCACGTCGTCGACGGGGAAGGTGTCCGCCCGGTCCAGGTGCCGGAACGCCTGGACGCGTCCGGGCCGGGTGGACACCAGCCGCGGGGTGCCGCCCGCCTCGGCGACGGCCTGCCAGCAGGCGGTCAGCTCGACCTGCTCGGCACCCGCGGGCGCGACCAGGAAGGCGACCGTGCGGCCGGTGAGGACGACGAAGTGCTGCACCGCGCTCATCGCGCGCGCCCCGTCCGGCGGCCGGTCCGCACCGGTTCAGCCGGCACGGCGCGCACCGGTTCCGGCGGCCCCGCGGGCGGCCGCCGGGCGCGCGTAGTGCGCGTCCAGGACGGCCCGGCCCGCCGGTGACAGGCCGTGCCCGGCCGGCCCGGGGGCCGCCCGGTCGACGGCGGCGGGCGGCGGCGCCGAACGCACCCGGGCGCGCGGGCAGTCGAGGTGGACGACCAGCTCCAGGTGGTCGATCCGGGCGACCAGTCCGACCGGGACCAGGACCGGGGCGCCCGGCACCCAGGGCCGGGTGTCCACCAGCAGGTGGTCCCCGGCGTCCAGCTCGACCCGGCCCAGCGGGCCGTCGGTCGCCTCGACCTCGTAGCCGACCAGCGACAGGTCGGCGGCGTGGTGGGAGCCCGGGCGGTACTCCCACAGCTCGGTGGTCATCACAGCTCCGGATGGTCCCAGGGACGGCGCTCGGGGCCCTCGGGGCCCTCGCGGCGGTCCGGACGTTCCCGGCGGTCCGGACGGTCGCCGCGCTCACGGCGCTCACGGCGCTCGCGCCGCTCCGCCCGGCGGCCGCCGTGGTCCGTGGGCTCCCCCGGCCAGCCGCGGGCCCGCGGCTCCCGGTACCCGTCCAGCAGATCGTCCGCCGTCCGCGCCCGGACGCGCCCGCGGCGGTGCAGCAGGGCCGAGATCCCGGCCGCCAGCACGACGCTGCCGATCCAGACCGCGGCCGTGGCGACCGCCACCGCCGCGGTGGGCTTGCGCACCGCGACGCTGAGGCAGACCGCCGACATCACCAGTGCCGTCATCAGCACACCGGACGGAACCCGGCGGCCGAGACCGCCCACCGCGCTCCGGAACCGGCTCGGCCGTTTGGCACCCATCGTGCTCAACCGCCGGTCGAGGCGGCTGTCCCGGCACAACTCTTCCTCGATCTCGGCCAGGAGCCGCAGCTCCCGCCCGCTCAACGCGGGTCCGTCCATCTCGGTCACCTCCGGCACTTCCGGTGACGTCGTCCTCCCGGCCGGGCGAATTCCCGGCGGGGCGCGAGCTAACCGCTCCGGCCGGCGGGCGCGGCCGCGGCGGCCGGACGGCGGTCACGGAACGCCCGGGGACGGGCGAGCAGGCTGTCGTCCAGCACGCGCAGCAGGGCCGCGGCGTCGCGGTGCACCTCGGCGGCGCCCGCGGCCCGCAGCTCGGGCGCGGTGGCACCGGCGCCGAGCAGGGCGACGCACGCCACCCCGGCCCGGCGCGCGGCCCGTACCTCGGGCACGCTCCCGGCGACGAACACCGCGTGCGCGGGCTCGCCGTCCACCAGGTCGAGTGCGGCTCCGACCGGATCGCGGCCGGGGTCGGTCACGGTGAGCGCGGGGGTTCCGGCCGGGCCCGGGGCGGTCAGCACGACCGTCCAGCCGCGGGCGGCGCACTCGCGCGGAAGCTCGGCGAGACCGCGTGGCGTCGCACGCCAATCGGCCCCGAAGAGTGCCGCCGAGACGACCGTCATGGCCCACCGTTCCCGTTCCGCACCGCGTACCGGCGCGCCCTTCCAGGTTAGGCCCGCCGCCCGTGCCCCGCCCCCCGCCCGGTGCGGCGGACGGGGGCGGTGACGGGGGCGGTGACGGGAGCGGTCTCAGGCGCCCTCGCCGGCCCCGGCGTCGGGGTCGGTGGCCAGGCGGGCGTGCAGGTGCTCGTCGTGGTAGAGGCCGTCGCCGAAGCGGTAGGAGGCCCGCAGGGTGCCCTCCAGCGGGAAGTCGCAGCGCTCGGCGACCCTGCAGGAGGCGGGGTTGTCGACCGCGTGCGCGAGTTCGATCCGCCGGGCGCCGGCGGTGGCGAAGCCCCAGCGGGTGATCGCCCGGGTGGCCCGGGTGACCACGCCCCGGCCGCGGCCGGCCGGCAGCAGCCAGTAGCCGACCATGGCGAGCCCGTCGGCGCGGTCGGTCCACCGCAGGGCGATGGTGCCGAGCAGGTCGGCGCCGGCGGCGTCCAGGATCGCGAAGTAGGCGAGGTCGCCGCTCTCCCAGCCGGCGGCCCAGCGTTCGAGGCAGGCCCGCGCCTGCACCAGGTCGACGGCGCGCAGCGGGTTCCAGAGGGCGATGTCCGGATCGGCGGCGGCCGCCGTCAGGCTCGCCTCGGCACCGCCCCGGACCTCCAGCCCTGGCCGCCACGGGCGCAGGACGACGTCGCCCAGGTCGAGCGTGGCCGGGACGAACCCCCGGCGGTCGGGGGCCGCGGACTGCGCGGGGGCGGTGGGCGGTGCGGGGGCGGTGGGCGGTGCGGTGCTCATCCCCCCTTCCTATCTCCGGGCCCCGCCGCCGGGCAACGGATTTTCGGCCCGGCGACATCCGCTCGGCGCCGCCGCCCGGGCGTGCCACGATCGGGCCATGGCCGAACTCGTCACCGCCCACACCTGCGCCCTGGACCACGCCACCCGGGAGGCCGTCCGCGCCCTGCTGTTCGAGGAGTTCGACGACATGGCCGAGGAGGACTGGGAGCACGGCCTCGGCGGCGTGCACGCCCTGGTCCTGGAGGAGGGCGTGCTCGCCGGGCACGCGGCGGTGGTCCAGCGGCGACTGCTGCACGCCGGGCGGGCGCTGCGCACGGGGTACGTGGAGAACGTCGTGGTGCGCGCCGACCGGCGCGGGCGCGGCCACGGTGCGGCGCTGATGGAGGCCCTGGAGAAGGTGGTCCGCGGTGGCTACGAACTCGGGGCGCTCTGCGCGGCGGACGACGCGGCGGCGTTCTACGCGGCGCGCGGCTGGCAGCCGTGGCGCGGGCCGCTCGGCGCGCTGACCCCGCACGGCCCGGAGCCGACACCGGACGACGAGGGCGGGGTGTTCGTGCTGCCGGGCGCGCTGGCGGCCGGCACCGCGCTGGACCTCGGCGGACGGCTGGTGTGCGACTGGCGCGACGGCGACCTCTGGTAGCCGGGGAGCCGGCCACCGGAGGACGTGCGCCGTCGCGCCGGGGCGTCAGATCCGGGCGAGGTAGCCGTTGTCGACCAGCCAGAGCACGTTCAGCCGGGCCGGGCCGTTCGGGACGAGCGCGGCGTCGAGCTGGTACTGCAGGCCGTAACCGGGCTGGCCGAACCACGGCGCGATCGGCCCGGCGTGCACCTTGAACGGCTTCAGCACGCGGTAGTCGTGGTAGTTGCAGCCCGCGGCCGGGTTGCTGTCGAGGCTCTGCGGCGGGATCGAGCGGCTGGCGTAGGGCAGGCCCTCGGGGGCGAGGAAGGCGCCGTACTCGCTGCCGTAGCGGTCGATCCGCTGGTTCGGGTAGAGGGTGATCTCGAACTCGACCGGGGTGCCGTCGGGCAGGGTGACGTAGCCGTTGGCGGGCGGGTAGATCCAACCCGGGCTGCCGTTGTTGGCGGTGGGGCTGTAGTAGGTGGCGAGGAACTTCTCCTCGCTCAGGCCCCCGGTGCGCCGGTAGCCGATCAGCTCGCGGCCGACCGGGCCGGTGGTCGGCAGGTCGGCGGGGCCGAGGCGGGGATCGCCCTGGAAGTCCGCCGTGGAGCACTCGTCGGACGCGGTGGCGACCGAGGTGGCGGCGGTGGCCGGGGCCGCCCCGGCGGCGGCGAGGGCCGGGGTGCTCGGGGCGAGCAGGGCGACGACCGCGGCGAGCGGCACGGCGAACAGGCGAAGGCGCACGTTGGTCTCCGTCGTGAGGTGATGGCGGTGATGGCGGTGGTGACGGCACGGTGGGGCCGGCGGACCGGAGTGCGGCCGGTGACCCTCCGTGTCCGGTTCGGCACCCAGGCAAGCGGATCGGCTGACCCCGCGTCAACCACCGGGCCCCGCAACGGATCCGGATCCCCCGGTTTCGGCCAACCCGCGCACGTGGGACACCGGGGGCGCGCACACTGGAAGGTCGCGCCCCCAGCCTGGAACCCTGCGCAGCCGCCGCAACCAGCGGCGGACCGCGGCGGCGGCGCCACGGCACGCACCAGTTCCATTGACAGCTCGCCGGACCGGCCGGATCCTCGCCGGTACGGCCCGGCCACCGGCCACGGCCGCCCGACGACCGGGGGTGGTCAGCGATGACGGACCAGTGCGCGGCGCGGCGGATGCCGACGTCGGTCCGGCGGGCGGTCGCCTGCGTGTGGATCCACGCCGCGCTCAGCGGCTGCTCGGGCCTCCTGCTGCTCGGGGCCCTCGGCCGCAACCAGGGCGACGAGGTGGCCCTGGTGCGCTTCGTCGCGATGACCTCCGTGCTGGTCGGCCTGCTGCTCGGCACCTGCGCCGGCCTCGCCCCGCGCCGGGCGGGCTGGACCAGGACGACGGTGGCCGTCATCGAGGGGCTGTCCGTCGCCGCGGGCGTGCTCCTGGTGGTGACCGGCTCCTTCGCCGCGCTGACCGGCATCGCCCTCGGCGCGTTCGTCCTGCGCGCCTTCCTCTCCGCCGACGGGCGCGCCTGGTTCACCGAGTAGTCGCGCCCGCCGGCCGGGCACCGAGGGGCCTCAGCCGCGACTGCCGGGAGCCAGGCGGCCGAGCAGGTGGAGGAGGCGGTCCAGGGCGTCGCGGGAGTTGGGCTCGGTCAGGTTGACCATCAGCCGGAACGCCGCCCGCAGCAGCGCCGGGTTGCCCAGGCCGGCCGCCCCGGCGGCGCCCACCAGGCGCGGGCGGCTCAGCGCCGCGGCGGTCAGCCGGCCGAGCGCGAAGTAGCCGTCGTAGGCGGCGCGCAGCGCCTGCGGGTAGGCGCGCAGGGCCAGGTCGCGGCCTCGGTCGGTGCGCCGGGCGAGGGCCTGGACGATCGCCTCGGCGGCGTAGCGGCCGGACTCCATCGCGTAGGCGATGCCCTCGCCGGTGGCCGGGCTGACGGTGCCTCCGGCGTCGCCGACCAGCAGCAGGCCGTCGGCGTAGTGGGGCCGGCGGTTGAGGCCCATCGGGAGGGCGGAGCCACGGATCGGTTCGGTGACGGCGTCGGGGTGGTAGCCGTAGTCGGCGGGGAGGTCCTCGCACCAGTGGCGGAGCAGCTGGCGCCAGTCCACCTCGCGGGGCACCGCGCCGGTGTCGACGACGCCGAGGCCGACGTTGGCGGTGCCGTCGCCCATGCCGAACACCCAGGCGTAGCCGGGCAGCAGACGGCGGGCCGGGTCGCCGGGGTCGCGCAGGTCGAGCCAGGCCTCCAGGTAGCGGTCCTCGTGGCGCGGGGTGGTGAAGTAGGTGCGGTAGGCGACGCCCATCGCGCGGTCGGTGCGGCGGTAGCGGCGCATCGCCAGGGAGAGCCGGGTGGAGTTGCCGTCGGCGGCGACCACCAGGGGCGCGCGGTAGGTGACGGGCCGGCGCTCCTCGCCGAGCCGGGCGGTGACCCCGGTGATCCGGCCGGTCCGTTCGTCGAGCACCGGGCCCGCGACGTTGGCCCGTTCGACCAGGCGGGCGCCGGCCGCGGCGGCCCGGCGGGCGAGCAGTTCGTCGAAATCCGCGCGGCGGCGGACCAGTCCGAAGCCCGGGAAGGCGGACAGTTCCGGCCAGTCGAGTTCGATCCGGCGACCGCCCGCGACGATTCGCAGACCGCGGTTGTGCAGCCAGCCGGCGGACTCCGAGACGTCGATGCCGAGGTCGATCAGCTGCTTGACGGCGCGCGGCGTCAGGCCGTCGCCGCAGACCTTCTCGCGGGGGAAGGCGGACTTCTCCAGCAGGAGGACGTCCAGGCCGGTGCGGGCCAGGTGGTAGGCGGCGGTGGACCCGGCCGGACCCGCGCCGACCACGATCACATCGGCCGTGTCCACGCCGTTGCCGGGCTCGGCGGCGGCGGTGGACGGCTCCGCGCCGCCCACCGGCCGGGCGCTGCCGGACGGGCCGGCGGGGTCCGGCTGGTCGGGACGGGTGGACGACTGCTGTGCTGGGCCGGGCATGCGGCGCTCCCACGGGTGTCGGTCCTGCGGCGGACTCAGCGGATTCGGCGGACACAGACGATATGGACCGCGAACGCCCCGTCGAACCCGACACGCGGGTACCGGCCGCCCCGCCCGGCCCCACCCGGCCGATCCGGCACACGGGTCTCTCACATCGGAGTGACCGGATTGTTGCGGTGGACTTGTCGGACAATCAGCCTCCCTTGGCCGCAATTCGGCCAAACCCTCCTTGCAGGCCGGGAAGCCACTGCGGCACCTTGATGCCTCTCGCTCGCCGACCTCCGTCGACCGAGGGGCTCCCACTCCCCGCGCGGTCCCACCGGGCCCGCCGATCCCGTTGGACTCAGCCATGCGCATCCGCTCCACCGCGGCGAGATCCCTCGTCGCCGTCCCCACCGTCGCCGCCCTCCTGCTCGCCGCTCCCGCCGCCGAGGCCACCGCGGGCGGCCAGGCGGCGAAGGGCAACAACGGCACGGTCAAGATCCACGACTCGGTGACGGGCGAGGAGCTCAGGAACAACGAGCCCAAGGTCTGCACCCTCTACCTGGACTCGTTCGGCTTCGACGCGGGCCAGGACATCGTCTGGCTGATCGCCCGGATGCACTCCGGCGGTGGCGGCGGCGAGACCGCCGTCGTGTACGGCGACATCCCGGTGGACGGCAAGGGCCACGTCCGGACCGAGGACATCAACCTGCCGGACGGCCAGTACAAGCTGTACTGGGCGTCGGTGGAGCTGGACCACGGCAAGCTGCCGGCCACGCCGCCGAAGCTCAACAACCCCAAGCACAAGGTGTTCAAGGTGGACTGCGGCGGGCGCACCCCCACGCCGACCGCGACGCCGAGCCCGACCGGCAAGCCGTCCACCACCCCGAGCGCGACCACGAGCGCGACGCCGACGCCCACCAAGCCGGCGCCGGTCCCGCCGAGCCCCACGCCCAGCACGACGCCCAGCGGCACGCCGACCGTC
Source organism: Kitasatospora sp. NPDC001527 (assembly GCF_040298605.1). Taxonomy (NCBI): domain Bacteria; kingdom Bacillati; phylum Actinomycetota; class Actinomycetes; order Kitasatosporales; family Streptomycetaceae; genus Kitasatospora; species Kitasatospora sp. NPDC001527. The sequence goes on from NZ_JBEPAM010000041.1 coordinate 42,164, forward strand.
ACGCCGACGGTGACGCCGAGCGCCACGCCCACCGTGACCCCGAGCGCCACGCCGACGCAGACGCCGGCCCCGACCACGACGCCGCCGAGCCCGTCGGCCACGCCGAGCGCCACCCCGTCGGTGACCCCGCCGGCCACGCCGACCACCGCGCCGTCCGTCACCCCGTCGGCGGCTCCTTCCACGACACCGTCCACCGCCCCGTCCGCGACGCCGTCGGCCACGCCCGGCGCCACCGGTTCGGCGAGCCCGTCGCCGACCGCCACCCGGGGCGGTCAGGAGCCCGAGCCGACCCCGAGCGGCCCGGCGCCCAGGCCGACCGCGACCGTCCCGGTGCACACCGCGCCGGCCGGAACCGTCGTCAACCCCGACAATCCGCTGATCATGCCGGCCCAGGTCAGCGTGCCCACCCCGATCGCCGGCGCCGCCCCGGCCGGCAAGGACCTCGCCTCCACCGGCAGCAGCGACGGCACCCTGCTGATGGCCGGCGCGGGCACCGTCCTGCTGCTCGGCGGCGCCGGCGCCGTCGTCTACACCCGCCGCCGCCGCGGCTCCGGCGCCGGCGCCTGACGCCCGCGCCCGGGCGCGCACCCGGACGGACGAACGGGCCGGTGACCTCGATGGTCACCGGCCCGTTCGCGTGGGCGTGAACGGCTCAGGGCGTGATCGCCAGCTCCACGTAGGCCGCCAGGATCGCCAGGTGCACCGCGCCCTGGAGCGGCGTCGCCCGGCGCGGGATGACCGTCAGCGTGCCGACCACGATGGTCAGCGTGAGCAGCACCAGGTGGGAGGAGTCCAGGCCGAGCACCAGCGGCCCGGAGAGCCAGTACGAGGCGACGGCCACGGCCGGGATGGTGAGGCCGATGCTCGCCAGCGCCGAGCCCAGCGCCAGGTTGAGGCTGGTCTGCACCCGGTTGCGCTTGGCCGCGCGCAGGGCGGCGATGGTCTCCGGCAGCAGCACGAGCAGCGCGATGACCACACCGACCACCGAGTTCGGCAGCCCGGCCGACTCGACCGCCGACTCGATGGTCGGCGACACGCCCTTGGCCAGGCCGACCACCGACACCAGGGCCACGCCGAGCAGGGCCAGACTGACGACGGTGGCCCGCCGGGTCGGCGGCTCGGCGTGGTCGTCCTCCTCGACGACCTTGCCCTCCGGGGTGACCGGCAGGAAGTACTCCCGGTGGCGGAAGGCCAGGGTGGACACGAACAGCCCGTAGAGCACCAGCGAGGCGGTGGCCGCGAAGGCCAGCTGGGCGGGCGAGAACTGCGGCCCGGGCGAGCTGGTGGTGAAGGTCGGCAGGACGAGGCTCAGCGTGGCGAGGGTGCCGATGCAGGCCAGCGCCGCGCCCGTCCCCTCCGCGTTGAAGACCGCCACCCGGTACTTGCTGGCGGCCACCACGATGGACAGGCCGAGGATGCCGTTGCAGGTGATCATCACCGCGGCGAACACGGTGTCCCGGGCGAGTGTCGCCGCCTTGTCGCCGCCGTCCAGCATCAGGGTGACGATCAGCGCGACCTCGATCACCGTCACCGCGACCGCGAGGACCAGCGAGCCGAACGGCTCGCCCACCTTGTGGGCGATCACCTCCGCGTGGTGCACGGCGGCGAGCACGGCGCCCGCCAGGAACAGCGACACCACGCCCACCACCCACCCGGGGAGTTCGCGGTGCCAGGTCAGGGCAAGGACGGCGAAGGCCAGCAGCGGCACGACGACGGTCCACTGCGCGACGACTGGACGGAGCTTGGTGAACATGCCGCCGAGCATCCCATCCGGAAGCACAGGTTCCGTGGCGGCGCCACCGGAGGGGCCGCAGATGTGGCCGACCTCATGACCCGGCCACCGTACTCCCGTCGTACTCCGCGAGGTACCCGAGGACCTCGGTGACGTGCGGTTTCACCCGATCGGGGACACCACCGGTGTCGGCGACGGTCTTGTCGCTCGTCCGGTAGCCGGCCGTCACCAGGGCGGGCAGCTCGGCCGAGGCGTAGCCGCGCTGCTTGAAGCGCTGGGCGAGCCAGCAGACGTAACCGCCCATCGCGGCGATCGCGTCGTCCGGGTCCAGGTAGCTCTTGACGCCGTCGTGGTCGGCGTCCTGCGCCCAGGCGTTGAAGACGGAGGGCGTCCACATCGCCACGCCGTACTCCCCGGTGGCGGGGCGGGCGGCGGCCGGGTCGAAGCCGGACTCCGCCTTGAGCATCGCGGCCAGCAGCGCCGGGGTGACCTCGGTCTCGGGGCAGCGGCGGGCCGCGTCCTCGATCGGGCCGCGCAGCGCGGCGGGGACGTCGGCGCCGGGCGGGAGCGCGCCGGACCGCGCCGCGGCGGACACCGGCGGCGGCGCCCCGGCCGACGCGGTAGGGGCGGAAGGCTCCGGCGCGCCGGTGAGCACCAGCAGGACGCCGGCCCCGGTGAGCAGCGCCGCCGCGGCGGCGAGGCGGCGGCCCGGCCGCGTCCGGACGGCGGCACGGACGGGACCGGTCGGCGGCGCGCCGGTGCCGGTACCGACGGCGTCCGCGAGCAGCGCCACCAGGTCGACGTCCGCCCGTCGGCGCCGGTCGGCGGCCAGGCAGGCGGTGACCAGCGGCCGCCACCGCTCGGGCAGGGCGGCGTCCAGCCGCAGCGGTGCGGCGCCGCGCGCGTACGCCAGCGCGGCGAGCGAGCGGGCGCGGGCGGTGGCGCCGAGGAACGGGTGCAGGCCGCCGGTGAGCAGCTGGTGGGCGAGGACGCCGAAGGCCCACACGTCGGCGCTCGGGCGCAGCGCCACACCGTGCGGGCCGGTCCGCTGGGACCACCACTCGGGCGGCACGTGGTCGGGCGAGCCGAGTGGCGGGGCGTAGGCGTGGGTGCCGTCGAGCTCGGCGGTCAGGCCGAAGTCGGCGAGCTTGGCGGTGCCGTCGGGCATCAGCAGGACGTTGGCGGGCTTGAGGTCGCCGTGCACCCAGCCGGCGGTGTGCATGTGGCGCAGCCCGGCGGCGACCTCGGCGAGGATCCGGCCGGCGTCCGGGACGGGGCCCGGCGGGCGGGTGCCGGCCAGGACGTCCTGGAGGCTGCGCGCGGCGCGCTCCATCACCAGGGCGAGCGCGCCGTCCAGTTCGGGGTGGGCGGGATCGGCGAGGGTGACCGCGGCGAACGTCCGGATCAGGTGGGGGTGGTCGGCGCTTCGGCTGAACCGCAGTTCGCTGCGGGCGAGTTGGAGCATGGTGTCGCGCTGGCCGGGGCTGAGCCGCCCCGGGTGGAGGAACTTGACGGCCACCTCGGCCGGGCCGTCCGCGGGTGCGCCGCCCCGCGGTCCGGGCGGGTCGCGGCGGGCGGCGTGGACACTGCCCCAGCCGCCGGCGCCGATCCGTTCGCCCACCCGGTACCCCGCCACCCGGTAGCCGGGCGGCACCTCGAACCCGCGCTCGCCGTCCGGCGCCCCGGCCGGGTGCGGCCGCGCCGCGCGTGGTGCCACCGCCGGGTCACCCGCCGCGCCGGGGCGGGAGCAGCGCCAGGTGATCCTCCCGCACGAGGTCGAACCGCAGGGCGAGCGCGACGAGTTCCTCCCGCTTGCCGCCCGGGTCGGCCGGCTCCACCGGGTCGCGCAGCCGGAGCTTGCTGCCGACCAGGTAGTCGATGTGGTAGTTGACCGCCGAGCGGCTGAGGTCCCGGCAGGACGGCAGCTCGCGCAGCCGCGCCACCACCTCGGTGGCACCGGGGACGGCCGCGGCGGACGGCGAGCGCAGCCGCGGCTCGCAGAGCGCCAGCAGGACCAGGAAGTACTTGGCGGTCGGGTCCAGGGCGAACGGGCTGACCGTGCGCTCGCCGCCCGTCTCGGCCGACTCGGCTTCCAGGTAGGCGTGTTGCGGCGCGAAGACCTTGAACACCGCCGGTTCGCCGTGGGCGGGCAGCAGGACCCGGGAGATCTCGAACGGAACGGGCGCGCCGAGCCGCCCGGGGGCGACCTTGACGTGCTCGCCGGCGCCTTCGAGGTTCTCGACGACGTAGGTGGCGGTGGCGCTGAAGTTGGAGAGCCGCCAGTAGTCCTCGGCGGCGGTGATCTCGCCGGCGCGACGCGAAACGCCCGGGTCGGGGATCGGGACGGCGGGCGCGCGCCCGGGCTCGCCGCGCCCGAACGCCGCGGTGTCGCCCGGCCCGAGGTGCAGCAGGGCCGGACGGGTGGGCGGGGCGGTGCGGGGCGGGCGCGACAGGCGGGCGAAGCGTCGGTCGGACGGGGCCGGCGGGCGGGGATCGGGCAACTGCACGATGACCGTGGTCATCCAGCTCACCTCCGGGGGTCGGCCCGATCGTAGCCGTCCGAACCACCCGGCGACCGCAAGCCACCCGGACGAGTGAACGACGTGCCGCCGCCCCCGAGTTGCCGGCTGACGCGGTGTCGATCGGGCCGCCGGCCGCCCGCACCGGCACGTCGGTCCGCTGACACCTGAACGTAACCGTGGCGTCACTGGCGCGATTGCGATACGTAGTTGAACGGTCACCATGAGTGTGATGCAACACACATGGGGAACCTTAAATTTCTGTGCAAGACTCCTTCCGCACGGCAAAATCCCTTTCATTCCAAGGAGGTTGACATCATGCGCGCTCGGATCGTAGCTCTGATGGCGGCGGCGGCAGGAATCACGGCGGCCACGGCCCTTCCGGCGACGGCCGTGACGACCGCGGCCGGTTCCACGGCCGAGACCGGCACCGTCGCGTGCACGACGGTGCTGAACCAGCCGTGTGTCTGGCACGAGACCGACGGGGCGGGCATCGTCGGCGTCGCCCAGGTCTCCGCCAGTCCCAGCCAGTTGACGGTCGTCAAGGTCGAGGTGCGCACCCAGCACGCCTGGGGCAGCCCGTGGGTGACGGCCGCCTCGGCCACCACCTACGCCCAGGGCTTCGCCAAGGCCGTGACACCCCGCGTGGTCACCGAGGACCTGAGGATAGTCTGCGCCACCGCGGGCCCCGCCCAGGATGTGGCGCAGCTGGTGACCACCTGTACCAGCCCGTTCTGATGCCCCGTCCGACGACGGGGATCTGACGGGCCGGTGCCTCGCGCGCACCGGCCCGGGCCGGCCACCGGGTCCGCAACCGGTGGCCGGCGCCGTTCCCGCCCGGCCCTTCCGTCACCGCTCCCACCAGCAATCACTCAGGATGCTCACAGCCGTCGCTCAGGTCACCGGGCCGTCGGCAATGCGCCAACCTCCCGCCGCAACCCGTTCCCGGACGCTCAACCCGGTTCGGAGCATGGCTTTTTGCACTATCTTGGGAATTCGTGGAGCGGGGCGGGCCGCCCACCCAGCAGGCGTGCGCCGAGCGGCCGGGCCTGCCGGTGCAGGGTGCTCCATCCCCGCCGGCACCATCGCACGGGGAGGAAGGGGGGAGCGCGTCCATGCCCGAAGGGACCGCGCATTCGACCGGGGCCGCAGACGGCCCGAGCACCGGAACGGCCACCGGAGCCAGCACGACCACGACCATGACGACCACCGTCGCCCAGACCGGCACCGCACCGACCGGCACCGCGCAAGCCGTCGCCGACCGCCCGGGGACCGCGCCGCCGCGCACCCGGCTCGCCGGACGGCGGGCAACCGTCGACGCCGTCCTGCGCAACTCGCCGCTCCAGCCGCTGTTCCGGCTCGCCGCCACCCGGCGGCTGGCCGTGCTCGCCTACCACGGGGTGGACGCCCCCCGGGTGTTCGCCGCGCAGATGGAGCGCCTGGTGCGGTACGCCCGCCCGGTGTCGCTCGCCGCCGTCGAACAGGCGGTGCGGACCGGCCGACCGCTGCCGCCCCGCAGCGTGCTGGTCACCTTCGATGACGGCGACCGCACGGTGCTCACCGAGGGCCTGCCCGTGCTGACCCGGCTCCGCATTCCCGCCGCCGCCTTCGTGGTCACCGACCTCATCGGCGGCGACCAGCCGTTCTGGTGGCGCGAGGCGGCCTTCCTCGCCGCGCACGGCGGCACCGCCCGCGCCCTGGCCGACTGCCCACCCGGCGGTGCGGTCCGCACGATGAAGACGCTCTCCGACCGGGACCGCCGCGACGCCCTGGCCGAGCTGCGGGACAGCGCCCGGAGCCCCGCCCCCCGGCAGGAGCAGCTCACCCCCGCCGACCTGGCGGCGCTCGCCCGCGGCGGCGTCGCGATCGGCAACCACACCGCCGGCCACCCGTGTCTCGACCGGTGCGACGGCGACACCGTCCGGAACGAGATCGGCGCCGCGCACCAGGCGCTCACCGGCTGGCTCGACGGCGAGGCGCCCACCGCCTTCGCCTACCCCAACGGCAACCTCGACCAGCGCGCCGAGGCCGAACTGCGCCGCCTGGACTACCGGGTGGGCTTCCTCTTCGACCACCGGCACGACCGGCTGCTGCCGCCGCACCCGCTGCGGATCAGCCGGCTGCGGGTCAACTCGACCACCGGCCGGGACCGGTTCGACACCATCCTCTCCGGCCTGCACCCCGCCGTGCACCACCTGCGCGGCGGGGCCTGACCGAACGGCGAAGGACGAACGCGGGTCGGCCCGGACGGTTTGAACGGAAGCCGCCTCCCGCGGGCCGGGATCCGGGAGAATACCGACCGGCCCGCGACCGGCCGCCGACCGGCGGCGCACCGGGGACGGGAGAGGCCTGGGGGGCTGCAGACGTGGGAACGGCGCATCCGGAGTCGGCGGTTTCGCACACCGTACCGGTCCGGTACCGGACGGCCGCGCTACCGGCGGAGGTGGTCGACGGCTGGCGCGAGCTGGCGGCGGGCGAGCCGGGCGGCTCCTGGTTCACCACGCCCGAGTGGGCGCTCGCCTGGTGGGAGACACTGGGGGCGGCCTCGTCATCACCCTCGTCATCGTCCTCGTCCTCGTCCTCGTCCGCGGCCTCGCCCTCGTCCGCCAAGGACGGCGAGATCGTGGTCTGGCGGGACGGGGACGGGCGGGTCGAGGCCGTCGTCCCGCTGCTGCGCACCGTCCAGCGCCTGCATCCGCGCGCGCCGCTGCCCGTGCCCTGCCTGACCGTGCTCGGTTCCGGGCCCGGCGCCGCCGACCACTGCGGCTTCGCCGTCGCCCCGCGCCGCCGCGCCGAGGTCGCCGACTGGCTGGCCCGGCGCGGGCGGCGGGCCACCCTGCTGCTCGCCGACCTCGACCCGGAGCAGGCCGGGCTGCTGCCGCCCGGCGCGGTGGAGATCGGCCGCACCCCGTGCCCGCGCGCCGATCTGACGGCCGGGCCGGACGCGCTGGGCTCCCGGCAGTTCCGGGCGAACCTGCGCCGCTACGGCCGCAAGCTGGCCGCCGAGGGGATCACCTTCCGCTGGGTGCCGCCCGCCCTGGCGGTGTCCGAACTCCCGGAGCGCTTCGAGCTGTTGCACACCGCCGTCCGGCTGCACCGGCTGCGCCGGGCCGCGCTCGGCCGGCCGACCACCTTCGACGAGGCCCGCGCGCCGCTGCACCTGCGGGTGATCGAGCGGGCCGCCGACACCGGTCGCGGCGAGGGCCCGGCCTTCCTGGTCGCGCAGCGGGCCGGTGAGGTGGTCGGGGTGCTCTACGGCTTCCAGTGGCGGGACACCTTCGCCTACTACCAGATCGGCTGGGACATGGCCTGGGCGCCGCTGCGGCTCGGCACCGCGGTGATCGCCGAGGCGATCCGGGCGTCCGCCGGGCAGGGGCTCACCACCTTCGACTTCCTGCGCGGCACCGAGCCGTACAAGTACCGCTTCGACGCGGTGGACCGCGAGGACGTCTCCTGGCTGGTTCCGCGCGGGGTGCCGGGGGCGCTGCTCGGGCTCAAGTACCGGGCCAAGGCGGCCCGCCGGGCGCCGGAGGCCGGGCCGGCCGGGGACTGACACCCCTCAAGCCGGCCCGCGGGCCCGGTGACCGCGCGGCTCACCGGCTCAGCGGCGGCGGCCCTCCAGCCAGGAGCCGAAGGCCTCCAGGGCGGGCGCCGGGTCGCGGCGGCCGACGCCGATCCGGAACCGGTCGGCGGGCGCCGGGGTCAGCTCCGAGCGGAACACCGAGGCCGGCAGCAGCAGCACGCCGGCCTCCTCGACCAGCCCGGTGCAGAACGCCTCGACCCCGTCCGCGCCGAGGTAGCGCGGGTAGGCGACGCAGCCGCCGTCCGGGGCGCGCCACTCGAAGAGGTCCGCGTGGCGGGCGAAGAACTCGTCGAAGAGCGGCAGGTTGGCCGCGATCAGCGCCCGGTTGCGGGCCAGGATCGGCTCGCGGGCCTTGATCGCGATCCGGGCGAGCAGCTCGCTGGGCGCGGCGTTGCAGATCGTGGTGTAGTGCTTGGCGCGCTCCAGGCGGCTGCGCAACTCCCGGTCGCGGCAGACGATCCAGCCGATCCGCAGACCGGGCAGGCCGAGCGACTTGGAGGTGACGTCCAGCGAGAGGGCGCGCTCGGAGAGGTCCGCCGCGCGCGGCAGGGCGCGCGCCGGGTCACGCTCCAGGCCGCGGTAGACCTCGTCGCTGAACAGGTGGATGCCGCGCTCGTCGCAGAGTTCGGCCAGCCGGGCGAAGTCGGCGGCGTCGATCACCTTCCCGGTGGGGTTGTTGGGGAAGTTGACCGAGACCACCCGGGTGTTGGGGCGCAGCGCGGCGGTGAGCTCGTCGAGGTCGAGCGCCCAGTCCCGGTCGGGGTCGAGGGCGACGCCGGTGACCTCGCAGAGCGAGAGCGGGACGGTTTCGGCGGACTGGTAGTTGGGGGTGAGGACGACGGCGTGGTCGTCCGGGCCGAGCAGCACCTGCATGGCCAGGTTGAGGCCCTCCTGGGCGCCGCCGAAGCAGATCACGTCCTCGGGGCCGGCCTGTTCGTACATGCCGGCGATCGCCTCGCGCAGTCCGGGGTCACCGAAGGTCTCGGTGTAGCCGAGGGCGAGGGTGTCCCAGGCCTGCCGGTCCTCGGCGTCCGCCAGGGCGAGCAGCTCGGACATCGCCATGGTCTGCGCGTCGGAGGCGGTGAGGTGGTGGCGGGCGGTGAACTCCCAGCGGGAGAAGTACGTCTCCAGCCGGAAGTCGGGGAGCCGGGTCATGGCGGTTCTCGTTTCTCGGTGCGCTCGGTGCGCTCGGTACGGTCAGCGGGTCGGGTCGGTCCTACGGCTGCGCGGGTCCGGGCGTGCCGCGCAGTTCGGCGAGCAGGGTGTAGACGGTGGAGCGGGACACCTTGAGCGCCGTCGCGACGGCCGGGACGGCGCGGCGGACGGCGAGCACCCCGGCCCGGTCGAGTTCGCGGAGCACGGCGAGCCGGTCCTCGCGGCCGAGCCGCTCCAGCGGGCGTCCGTGGGCGCGGACGTAGCCGCCGATCACCTCGTTCATCCGCTCGGTCCAGTCCTGCTCGAAGAGCGGTTCCGGGCGCGGGGCGGTCGGCGCGGCGAAGGCGGCGAGCAGCGCGGAGGCGTGCTCCAGCGGTCCTCGGTCGAGGTTGACGCACAGCACGGCGGCGGGCCGGCCGTCCTCGTCGCGGAGCACGGCGCTGACCGAGGAGAGCCGCCGGCCGTCCGGCAGCAGCTTCGGGTACGGGCCGTAGACGTCGGGCGCGGCCTGGTCGAGCGCGTCGAGTTCGCCGAGCAGCGAGGGGTCGCCCGGCGCGCGGTCTCCCATCGGGTTCCAGACGGCGAGCACCTCGTCGCGGACGGCGTCGTGCAGCACCACCTCGGCGTAGGGGCCGAGCAGCAGGGCCACGGCCTGGCAGGCGGGGGCCCAGGCGCGCAACCGCGGGTCGGGGGTCTCGGTGGTCACTTCTGGACTGTACGTCCAGCCTGGACGTTTCGTCCAGCGGTCGAGGCGCGGCGGGCCCGCGCCCGGGGTTCGTCCGCCCCGGGCGCGGGCCCGCCGTGTCCGGACCGGTTCAGTCGCAGGTGATCGCCAGCAGTGCGACCCGGCAGGTGCGGCTCGCCGTGTCGTCGGCGGCCACCGGGTCGGCCGGGGCGCCGGCCGTGCGGGCCGCGGTGACGGTGAACGTCCGGCCGAGGTTGAGCAGCAGGCCCACCTGCAGGGTGAGGTGGCGGGTGGTGCTCGTGCCGGCGGCCAGCGGGGCGGTGAGCGCGCAGGTCAGGCGTCCGGCGGCGACGGTGCAGTCCGTGCTGCTCGCGGCGAGGCCGGCCGGCAGGGCGGCCGCCACGGTGGCGGCGGTCGCCTCGCCGGGGCCCTGGTTGGTGACGGTGAGGGTGTAGTCGACCCGTCCGCCGAACAGACCGGACACCGGGGAGGCGGCGAGCGCGAGCGCGAGGTCGGCGGTGGGCGCCTCGTAGCCGAACCGGTCGGCGGCCACGACGGCGCTGGTGCCGCCGGGCGCGGTGACCCGTACGTCGACCGGGCCGGCGGCGGCCGCGGCCGGCGCGGTGGCGGTGCAGGCGGTCGCGGTGCAGGAGAAGGAGGTGGCGTTCCCGGCGGCGCCGAAGCTCACCGCGGTCGCACCGGCCAGGTCGGTGCCGGTGACGGTGACGACCGTGCCGCCGGCCTGCGGGCCGCTCGCCGGGCTGATCCCGGTGACCACCGGCACCGGCAGCGGGAAGTCGAGGACGCTGACCGCGGCGGCGTCGAAGTCCGCCAGGTAGCCGCGCCGGCCGTCGGGGGCGACGGCCAGGGTGAACGGGCTCGTGCCGACCGGGACGGTGGCGGTGACGGTGCCGCTCGCGGCGTCGAGCACGCTGAGCGTGTTGTCGGCGTAGTTCCCGGCGTAGACGGACCGGCCGTCGGGGGCGACGGCGACGGCGTACGGGTTGGCGCCGACCTCGACGGTGTCGGCGACGGTGCCGGTCGCGAGGTCCAGCGCGCTGACCGTGGAGTCACCGCCGTTGCCGGTCCACAGTTCGGAGCCGTCGGGGGTCAGGGCGAGGCCGAACACGCCGTGGCCGACGGCTATCGAGGAACTCACCGCGGCGGTGGCGGTGTCGATCACGTCGACCCGCTGGGCGCCGGAGGCGGCGACGTACACATGGGCGCCGTCGGGCGCGACCGCCACCCCGTGCGGCTCGGCGCCGACCGGGACGGTGGCGGTCACGGTGTCGGTCGCGGTGTCGAGCACGCTGACGGTGCCGGCGGCCGCGTTGGTCACGTACGCGCGGGCGCCGTCGGGGGCGAGCGCCACGCCGAAGGCGCCGCGGCCGACCGGGACGGTGGCGGTGACGGCGTTGGTCGCGGTGTCCACCACGCTGACCGTGCCGGTCAGGTGGTGGGTGAGGTAGGCGCGGGCGCCGTTCGGGGCGAGGGCGACCGCGTACGAGCCGGTGCCCGCGGTGAAGGTGCCGGCGACCGTGCCGGTGGCGGTGGACAGCACGGTCACCGTGCCGCTGCTCTGGCTGGTCACATAGGCCCGGGTGCCGTCCGGCGCGAGCGCGACGCCGGCCGGGTGGGGGGCGACGGCGACGGTGGCCGCCACCGCGGGCGGCGGCGCCGCGTTCGCGCCCGCGGCGCCGGCGGCGGCCGTTCCGGGGTGCGCGAGCAGAACGGCGGTGGCCGCGCCGACGGCGGCCACGGCCGTCCAGGAGCGGCGCGGGGAGGGGCGTGTGGTCACGGGATCTCCAGACTCGTCGGTTCGTCGGTCGGTTCACCGGGCGGCGCTCGGTCCCCGCGGTGCGAGCCGGGGGACCGCCGGATCGCCCGAAGCGTAGAAGCAGGATTGACGAAGCGTCAGGAGATGAGCGGGATTGTTGCCAAGCGTTCAATTCCGGTCAGTTGGTCCCTGTTCGAACCTTCCGGACATCGGCATTCACGTGTGAAACGATCGTCGATACATCGATAGTTCTGCCCGTACTACACTCATCGGGAGGAGATCCGCGACGCGGCGGGTGGCACGCACGGGGTGTGAGGAGCGGCGGCGATGGCCGAGGAGGCGCGGGCCGAGGTGCCCACCCGGACCCTGGTCGAGGGCATGGTCCGGGCGGACGGCACCGTCGACGCCGGTGAGCTGTACGGGGTCGCGGGCGCCCTCGGCATGACCGACCAGCAGGTGCGTCTGTGCGTCAAGCGGATGGCCGCCGACGGCCTGCTCGTCCAGGAGGGCCGCGGCCGGCGCGCCGTGCTGCGCGAGACCGACCGGGCCCGCCGCTCCGCCGAGCCCGAGGTCGGGTTCGTCCGCCACATGTACGCCCAGGACGCCGGGCTCGCGCCCTGGGACGGCCGCTGGCACCTCGTCGCCTTCGCCGTCCCCGAATCCGCCCGCGCCGCCCGCGACGCCCTGCGCGAAGCCCTGGTCCGGCTCGGCGGCGCGGCCCTCCAGGGCGGGCTCTACGTCAGCGCCAACGCCTGGGAGCCCTACGTCGGGGCCGAGGTCGACCACCTCGGCGTCCGGGACTGCGTCACCCTGCTCACCAGCACCGACCTGCGCATCGCCGGCGAGGACGACCCGCTCGCCCTGGCCCGCCGGCTCTGGCCGCTGGACGACCTCGCCGAGGGCCACCGCCGCCTCGCCGTCCTCGCCGCCGACCGCCTCGCCCGGCTGTCCGCCACCGCCCCCGGCGCCGCGCCCACCCGGATCGAGCGGCTCGCGATCGCGGTCGAACTGGCCGCCGAGTTCACCCGCGCCACCGCGCCGGACCCGCTGCTGCCGCCCGAGCTCCTCCCCCACCCCTGGCCCGGCGCCGAGGCCCGGGCGCTCACCGCCGACTGCTGGCGCCTGCTGCGCCGCGCCGACCACGACGCCGCCGAACCGGGCCCCCGCTTCTTCCAGCGCTACGACGAGGTCATGACCGAAATCACCGGCGAGCCCCGCACAACCTGAACCGGCACCCCGGCCGGCACGGCAAAGCGGCTGGACCGCCCCGGGCACGCGTGCTGTACTCGGCCCATGGAGAACGGCGACGGGCGAATGCGGCTGCGGGTGACGAGCCATCCGGTGGCCCGCGCCGGATCACGGCTCGGCCGGATCCTGGACACCGGTCCGATGCTCCGCAACACCTTCCTCCACCCGCCGGATCAGCAGGTCGGCCACCTCCGCGCGAGCCGCGCCGACCTGCTGCGCCTCGGCGCCCTGTTCCGCGTCGCCGCCGCGAGCCCGCACAGCGCGGTGCACATCCCGGTCCCACCGGGGGCCCGGCCGATGTCCGGCGGCTGTGCCGACACCTGGCCGACGCCCCTGCTGCTGGCCCGTACGGACACCGGACTGCGGCCCTCCGACTGGCCGGCGCTGCGGCGCGGGATGCGCCGGACCTCCTCGCCCCTGACGGTGACCGCCCCCGCGCCGCGCTCCGCCGACCGGCCCGACGAGGTCCGCCACCGGGCCGAGCACCGCCCCGCCCGCTTCGCCCGGCACGCCGGGACGACCGTCATCACCGCCCGCGCCGAACTCCTGTTCCGGATGGGGGACTCGCTCACCGCCGCCGGGGAAGCCGTCGCACGGGACCCCCGCGTCCACCGGCACGGCGAGAGCCTCGTCGGGGACCTGGTCGGCTTCTTCGAGCCCAGGTACACGGAGTACCCCATGCACGCGCTCTGCGTCGTCGCGGTCGACCCGATCTTCCACCGGGCCCGCTGGAAGAAGCGGCGTACGCCCGTCAGCGCTTGACGGCCACGCCGCCGTACATCGCGATGTCCTGGTCGCGGACCGACGGCGCGCCGGGCCGTGGGTGCCAGTGGTGGACCAGGGTGACGCCCGGGTCCAGCAGCTCGTAGCCGTCGAAGAAGGCGAGCGTCTCGGCCCGGTCGCGGATCTGCAGCGGGATGCCGCGGGTGTTGTACTCACGGCCCACGCCGCCGACGCCGACCGGGTCGGTGTCGCCGGTGAAAACGGTCAGGGCGAGGAAGCTGCCCGGCGCCAGCCGGTCCATCAGACGGCGGACGACGCCCTGCGGGTCGTCCTCGTCGAGGACCAGGTGCACGATCGCGATCAGCGAGAGCGCCACCGGCCGCGCGAGGTCCAGCGCCTCGCGCAGCTGCGGCGCGTCCAGGATCGCGTCGACGTCGCGCAGGTCGGCCTCCAGGTAGGAGGTGCGGCCCTCGGGCCGGCTGGACATCAGCGCGCGGGCGTGGGTCAGCACGATCGGGTCGTTGTCGACATACACCACCCGCGACCGCGGCGCCACCTCCTGGGCGATCTCGTGCACGTTCGGCGAGGAGGGGATGCCCGCGCCGATGTCCAGGAACTGCCGCACACCGTGCTCCTCGGCGAGGTGGCGGACCACCCGCTCCATGAAGCCGCGGGTGGTCCGCATCGAGGTCGGCAGGGCGGGCCAGGCCCGCACCGCGGCGTGCGCGGCGGTGCGGTCCGGCTCGAAGTTGGTCTTGCCGCCGATGAGGTAGTCGTACACCCGCGCCGAGTGCGGGACGTCCATCCGCAGTTCGAGCCCCGTCCGGCCGCCCCCGCCCGGCCGCTCTCCCGGTACCCCGTCAGTGCGCGCCATCCCGCCCCTCCCGCTTCCCCGTCGCCGCTCCGTGCAGGCCCCGCCGGCGGCGTTCCCGCGTCGACCCCGCGGGCGGAACGCCTTGGTGCGCATGGTAACCACAGCGCGCGGAGGGACGGCCGGTCGGGGCCTCAGATCTGCCCGAACAGCGCCGCGAAGGCTGCCTCCAGACCGCTCACCGCCGCGGTGAGCACCGCGACCGTGCGCAGCGCGTCGGCCACCGTGCGGACCCGGCGGCGCAGCGGCCCCTCGCGGGGTTCGTCGAGGGCGGTCTCGTCGAGGATGCCGGCGAGCGCGGCGTCGGCGTCCTCGGCGTCCTCCTCCGGTACGGCGCCCGGCTGTTCGGCGCGCAGCCGGGCGAGCGCGGCGCGCAGCGCCTCGGCCGCCGTGCGCAGTCCCTCGGGGCCGGCCGGCACGGCGGCCCCGGCGGCGCCCGCGCCGATCGACACCGTCGCGCCCTGGCCGCCGGCCACCGGGCCGTGCACGGTGGAGCCGACCACCTGGATGCCGCCCTCGTTGCGGTTGCCGCCCGGCGCCGCGTCCGGCTGTCGCGTCATGTCCCCTGTCCGTCCGCTAGGTTGACGTTGGATCCGGCGCCTCCGGCGACCGGTCCGCGCACGTCGGAGCCGATCACCTGGACACCGCCGTTGTTCACGTTGGTGATGTTCTGGGCCTGCTTCTCGAAGGCGGCGCTGTCGTAGCCGCGCGTCCGCAGTTCGTCGCCGACCGCGCTGAACACCCGCTGGGTGACGGTGTTGAGGAAGCGCTGCACGTCGTGCGCCTGGAAGATGTTCTGGAACTCGTCCGACGCCCCGAGTTCGCGCACGCTCAGCCGGGGCGCGTAGTCGACCGCGTACCCGGCCCGGACCAGGTGGCGGTAGCGGGCGGAGAGCCGGGCGGCGCGGCGGCGCGACTCCCGGACCTCGCGGAGCTGGCCCACCGCGATCCCGAGGTCGCCGATCAGGGAGCGCGCGGACCAGCCGAGCGCGTTCAGCCCGTGTTCGAGGTCGGTGCGGTGACCGAGCAGGTCGACCACGTGGTAGGCCGGCGCCACCGGCCCCAGCGCGTAGGGCAGCCACTCCACGTAGAGCAGCCCGCCCCGGGTGGTGATGCGCACCAGGACGGTGACCACCACCTCCTCGTGCCAGGAGCCGACCCGGATCGCCAGGTAGTGGCGCAGCCGCTCGTGCCCGGTACGGCTCAGCAGGTCCGCCCAGGCGGGTTCGAGCAGGACGTGTCCGCCGGCCCGGCCGGACATCGCACCGAGCCAGCCGCGCGGGTCGTCGTGCCGCAGACTGGGCCGGAACACCCGGTCGGTGACGGTGAGTCCGCGCAGGGGGTCCTCCGGGTAGCCCTGGTCCTGCGCGAGCGCGCGCACCCGGGCGCTGACGGCGTGGTAGAGGACGGCGGCGTCGATCGGGTCGGCGCCGCGGCCCCGGGCGGCCCGGTCGGCGGAGGGGCGCAGTTCGAAGGTCATCCGCCAGGTGCGCCCGGCCGCGCCGAGGCCGACCAGCGGCGCCTCCCGCCGGTAGAGCAGTTCCGGTCCGCTCTGCTGCTCGCCCAGCCGCTCGTACAGCCAGGACGCCTTCGCGCCCCTGGGCTCCGGCGGCGGGACGGCGCCGGGTTCCGGGTCGGCGAAGGCCTCCAGGCGGCGGCGGATCCGGTAGCGGAGCCCCGCGAGGACCAGCCACAGCGGCACGAGCGCCAGGGCGGTGGTGGCGGCTTCCTCGCGCAGCACTCTCCAGAAGAACTCGGGGTCGAGGAGCCAGTGGCTCCAGCTGTCGAGGTCCGACAGGAGGGTGTTCTCCCCGTAGTCGCGCCAGAACCTGAACTCGTAGTAGCCGTAGAGGACCAGGCGGGCGGCCACCAGCGCGAGGGCCGCCGTCACGGTCCGGCGGAACAGGCCGGCGGCCGGGGTCCACGGCTTGCCGCGCGCGACCGGCCGGCCGACGTCCAGCCGCTCGACCTCCAGCCCGAGGCGGTGGTCCATCCGATCGGTGCCGGCGCCGCGGAAGATCCCCAGCAGGACGACCAGCGTGACGGCCAGGACCGCGCTGGGCACCCCGAAGACCGGGGAGCCGAGGACGAGGACGAGCAGGCAGAGCGCGCCGCTCCAGGCCTCCCAGCGGCGGGCGGTGAGCGCCTCGTGCAGGACCCGGACCAGGTCGGTGCCGGGCGAGGGGGCGGGGATGCGGAAGGACTGCTCGACGAGTTCCTCGATCACCTTCGCGCGGAAGCGGCGGTCCAGCCAGGCGGCGGCGCACAGGTAGCGGGTGGCATCGCCGGGGACGGGGCCGGCCTGGTGGCGCAGGTTCTCGGGCGTCGCCGGCACGGCGGTCGAGGCCGGAGGCGGCCCGGCGGGCGGCACGCCGGCGGCGGACGGCGAGGCGGCGGACGGCGGTGCGGCGGCCGACGGCGAGGCGTCGGGCGGCGGGCCCGTGAGCGGCGGCGGCATGGCGTGCGCGGCGACGGACGGGCCGGGGTACGTCGGCGTGGCCTGCGGCGCGGGCCGGACCGGGCCGAGCGGGATCGGCCGGGCCGGCGGATACCCCGGCGGCGGGGCGGGCGGTCGCGGCGGCGGATACGTCGGTGGTCCCTGTGGCGGAGGTGGCGGCTGAGTGCCACTGTCCATGTTTCCCCCATTCCCCCGCCCGCTGGTCGGCGAACGAGCTTGGCCAGTAAAGCAGTTGACCTTCGGGACGGACAGCCTCCGGGAACCGCCGCCGGGTAACGGTTCGGCTCCGCACCGTGGCGCGTGCAGGAAATTGGAGTCCTGGAGTCGCATTCGCTAGCCTTTCGAACGTGAGGCTGACCAAGAGCACCGACATCGCCCTCCGCATCGCCATGCGGCTGGCCGTCCTCGACGAGGGGGCCAACCCGACCACCCGCGAGGTGGCCGAGGCGGTCGGCGTGCCGTACACCCACGCCGCCAAGGTGGTCAGCCGGATGCAGCACCTTGGCATGGTGGAGGCGCGGCGCGGCCGGGGCGGGGGCCTGTCCCTCACCCCGCTCGGACGCGACGGCTCGCTCGGAGTCCTGCTGCGCGAACTGGAGGGGGTGGGCGACGTGGTCGGCTGCGAGGACGAACCGCCGTGCCCGCTGCGGTCGGCCTGCCGGCTGCGCGGGGCACTGCGCACCGCGCAGGAGGCGTTCTTCGCCACGCTCGACCCGCTCTCGATCGGCGGTCTGGTGACCACGCCGACCGGCCCCGTCCTGTTCGACCTCACCCTGAGACCGGGTCTCGCCCCGATTCCCGAACCCGTCGCCGGCCCCACCGGCTGACGCGCTCCGGCACACCCCGACGCACCACCGCACCACCCCGCGCACGGCCCCACCGTCGCACCACGCCACCTCCCACGCCGGTCCGCGCATCCGCACGGCCGAAAATACGACTCTCAGATACCAATTCAGGAGTGCCAGCGATGCTGTCCGCCAAGTCCGCCGAGGTCGTCGAAGCCACCCTGCCCGTCGTGGGCGGTGCGATCGGCGACATCACGCCGCTCTTCTACCGGAAGATGTTCGCCGCTCACCCGGAGCTTCTGACCGACCTGTTCAACCGGGGCAACCAGGCCAACGGCACCCAGCGGCAGGCGCTCGCGGGCTCGATAGCCGCCTTCGCCACCGCGCTGATCGCCGCCCCGGACAGCCGTCCGGACGCGCTGCTCGCCCGCATCGCCCACAAGCACGTCTCGGTCGGCATCAGCAACGACCAGTACCGGATCGTCCACGAGCACCTGTTCGCCGCCATCGTCGAGGTGCTCGGCGAGGCCGTCACCCCCGAGGTCGCCGCCGCCTGGGACGAGGTCTACTGGCTGATGGCCAACGCGCTGATCGCCATCGAGGACCGGCTGCGCGAGGAGACCGCCGCGGCCCAGAGCCTGGACCCGGCCGACCTGTGGCGCCCCTACACCGTGATCGCCCGCTACCAGGAGACCGACGACGTCACCACCTACCTGGTCCGCCCGGCCGACGGCAAGCCGCTGCCGGCCGCCAGGCCCGGCCAGTACGTCTCGGTGCGCGCCGAACTCCCGGACGGCGCCCGGCAGATCCGCCAGTACAGCCTCTCCGGCGCCCCGGACGGCGCGCTCCAGTTCAGCGTGAAGCGCGCCGTCGCGGACCTCGCCGGCGGCCCCGTCGGCGAGGTCTCCAACCACCTGCACGAGACCCTGCGGGCCGGCGACACCCTGGACATCACCCCGCCGTTCGGCGACGTCGCGCTCGCCGAGGGCGGCGGTCCGGTGCTGCTCGCCTCGGCCGGCATCGGCAACACGCCGATGACCGCGATGCTGGCCCACCTCGCCGCCACCGGCTCCACCCGCCGGGTCGTCACCGTGCACGGCGACCGCGACCAGTTGTCGCACGCCTTCCGCGCCGACCTCACCCAGCTGACCGCCAAGCTGCCGAACGCCACCACCCACGTCTTCTACGAGCGGCCGCTCGGCGACTGGCCGGCCGACCGCACCGGCCTGGTCGACCTGGCCTCGGTCGAGATCCCGGCGGGCACCACCGCCTACCTGTGCGGCCCGATGCCCTTCCTGCGCGCCGCCCGGGGCCAGCTCCTGGCGGCGGGCGTCCCGGCCGCCGACATCCACTACGAGGTGTTCGGCCCGGACCTCTGGCTCGGCCAGGACGCCTGACGCCGGTAGGCCCCCGCGGAACCGCCGTTCGTCCCCCGCCCGCGCGGCACGCCGCTCAGTGCGGCGGGACGAACGGCGGTTCGGCGTCGACGGTCACCAGCGGCACCTTGCCGGACTGGCTGCACAGGAACGGCTTGCCCTCGGTGCCGGAGCAGGCGTTCCACAGATAGATCCACACTTCGCAGACGTCCCCCTGGTCGATGTCGAAGACGACCGGGAAGAGCCGGCTTCCGGGGAAGGGCCCACCCGAGATTCCGGTGAGGTCGGAGATCGCCAGGTTCACCGTTTCCCCGGAGCCCGGGGTCATGCCGACGCGGTTCCACAGGGTGATCTCGGTCTTGGCGCTCTGCACCATGTTCCGGTAGACGATCGCCCCCGCTCCACCCCGGGTCTGCAGATTGGGATCGGTCTGGAGGTCGACGAAGGAGTGCTCGTACGTCCCCTGGGGGGTGACGACGATCGCCGCCCTCGTACTGGCGCGGACGAAGAAGCTGAAGCCGGCGCCCGAGAAGGTGTCGCCCCCGAGCAGCGTCATGTGCCCGTCGAGCCGTGACAGCGGGAGCCCGAGGCCGGTCTGCCAGCTGTTGTCGTAGGGCGCCGCCACCACCTGGCTGCCGGGGTGGACATCGACCGTGAGCTGGACGAGCTCCGGCCGGACGCGATGGAGGAGACCCTCCAGCAGGTCGCGCTTGAAATCCTCGACCAGCTCACCGCCGCCCTGCGGCACCGGGGCCACGAGGTCGTCGGGATACCGGCGGCGGCCACGCAACTCGGCCACCTGGGCCGCACCGAATTCCGCGAGATACTGTTCGAATTCCTTGGCGGCGGATTCCTGGTTTAAGTCGTCCGGGGTGACCCGGCTGATCGGCCGGGCGACCTCTCGGGCTATTGCCCTGGTCATGGTGTCACCTCTGAAATGCACGCTCGCGGTTCGGGGAGTGACGGCCCGGTTCCGTTCCGTCGTCCTTCGGACCGCGTGGCGACGTGGAATTCCCTGTTCCCAGCGTGCGCGCATCGGGCGGTGATTTCCAGTAGCATCCGGCTCGAAACCGGACCGAGGGCACGGGAGGACCGTTGCGCGTCGCGTTGTTCGCCACCTGCGTCAACGACGCGCTGCTGCCGTCCACCGCGATCGCCACCGTCCGGCTGCTGGAGCGCCTCGGCGTCGACGTCGACTTCCCGCCCGCGCAGAGCTGTTGCGGCCAGCCGCAGTACAACAGCGGGTACCCGAGGGCCTGCGAACCGCTGGTGCGCCGCACCGTCCGGGCCTTCGCCGGGTACGAGCACGTGGTCGCGCCCTCCGGCTCCTGCGTGGCCATGGTGCGCGACGCCCACCCCCGGATCGCCGCCCGCGCCGGCGGCCGACTCCCCGCCGCCGTCGCCGAGTTGACGCCCCGGGTGTACGAGCTGGCCGAGTTCCTCACCGACGTGCTGGGCGTCGAGGACGTCGGGGCGTGGTTCCCGCACCGGGTCACCTACCACCCCTCCTGCCACGGCCTGCGACTGCTCGGCCTCGGCGACCGCCCGCTGCGGCTGCTGCGCGCCGTGCGCGGGCTGGAGCTGCTCGAACTGCCCGAAGCCGAGGAGTGCTGCGGCTTCGGCGGCACCTTCGCCGTCAAGAACCCGGCGGTCTCCGCCGCGATGGCCGCCGACAAGACCGCGAACGCCCTGGCCACCGGCGCCGAGGTGCTGTGCGGCGGCGACAACTCCTGCCTGCTGCACCTCGGCGGCACGCTGCGCCGCCAGGGCGCGCGGCTGCGCCCGCTCCACCTCGCCGAGATCCTCGCCAGCACCGAGGCCGCACCCTGGCGGGCGGCGCCGTGAGCGGGACCTTCCTCGGCATGCCCGCCTTCCCGCCGGGCGTCTCCCCCGGAACCACCTTCCCGCAGGCCGCCGCCCGCGCCGTACGCGATGAGCGGCTGCGCGCCAACCTGCGGCGCGCCACCCGCACCATCCGGGACAAGCGCGCCCGCGCCGTCGCCGAGCTCTCCGACTGGGCCGGGCTGCGCGCCGCCGCGAAGGCCGTCAAGGACCGCACCCTGAGCCGACTGGACCACCACCTCGTCCGGTTGGAGCGTCAGGTGACCGCCGCCGGCGGCACCGTGCACTGGGCCGCCGACGCCGCCGAGGCCAACCGGATCGTCGCCGCCCTGGTCCGGGCCGCCGGCGCCCGCGAGGTGGTCAAGGTCAAGTCCATGGCCACCCAGGAGATCGGGCTCAACGAGGCGCTGGCCGAGGCCGGCATCCACGCCTACGAGACCGATCTCGCCGAGCTGATCGTCCAGTTGGGCGACGACCGGCCCTCCCACCTGCTCGTCCCGGCGATCCACCGCAACCGCGGCGAGATCCGGGAGATCTTCGCCCGGCGGATGGCCGACTGGGGCCGCCCGGCCCCCGACGGACTGACCGACGCGCCCGCCGAACTCGCCGAGGCGGCCCGGCTGCACCTGCGGGAGAAGTTCCTGCGGGCCGAAGTCGCCGTCTCCGGCGCCAACTTCATGATCGCCGAGACCGGCACCCTGGTGGTCGTCGAGTCCGAGGGCAACGGACGGATGTGCCTCACCCTCCCCCGCACCCTGATCTCGGTGGTCGGCATCGAGAAGGTCCTGCCCACCTGGCAGGACCTGGAGGTCTTCCTGCAACTGCTGCCCCGCTCCGCCACCGCCGAGCGGATGAACCCCTACACCTCGCTCTGGACCGGCACCCACGCCGACGGCCCGGGCGGCGACGGGCCCGAGGAGTTCCACCTCGTCCTGCTCGACAACGGCCGCACCGACGCGCTCGCCGACCGGGTCGGCCGCCAGACGCTGCGCTGCATCCGCTGCTCGGCCTGCCTCAACGTCTGCCCCGTGTACGAGCGGGCCGGCGGCCACGCCTACGGCTCGGTCTACCCGGGCCCGATCGGCGCCGTCCTCACTCCCCAACTGCGCGGCACCGACAGCCCGCTGGACGCCTCGCTGCCGTACGCCTCGACGCTCTGCGGGGCCTGTTACGAGGTCTGCCCGGTGGCCATCGACATCCCCGAGGTGCTGGTCCACCTGCGCGAACGGGTCGCCGGGCAGCGCGGCCACCGGCTGGAGCGCGCCGCGATGGCCGCCGCCACGTACGTGCTCGACCGCCCCGCCCTGCTGCGGGCCGCCGAACGGGCCGCCGCCCGCACCCGCCGGCTCCACCCGCGCCGCCTCCCCGGCCCCGGCCGGGCCTGGACCGACACCCGCGACCTGCCGGCCGTCCCGGCGGAACCGTTCCGCGACTGGTGGCGGAGGAACCGCGGATGAACACGCCCCCGAACCCGAGCCCGAGCCCGGCCCCGCCCACCGGCTCGCGCGACCTGGTGCTCGCCCGGATCCGCGCCGCGCTGCGCACCGGCGGCGACGCCCCGCTCCCGGACGAGGCGCCCGTGCCGCGCGACTACCTGCGCAGCCACGTCCCCGCCGACGACCCCGCCGCACTGCTCGACCTGCTGCACCGCAACCTCGCCGACTACCGCGCCCTGGTCCACCGCTGCACCCCCGACCGGCTGCCCCTGCTGCTCGCCGCCCTGTACGAGGCCCGCGGCGCCCGCACCGTGGCCGTGCCGCCCGGTCTGCCGCCCGAGTGGCTCGCCGTCGCCCACGCCCGGCCACTGCCGGACGACGGCCCCGAAGGACCGCTCAGCGCCGCCCGCCTGGACACCGTCGACAGCGTGCTCACCGGCTGCGCCCTGGCGATCGCCGAGACCGGCACCCTCGTCCTGGACGCCGGCCCGGCCCAGGGCCGCCGCCTGCTCACGCTCGTCCCCGACCACCACGTCTGCGTGGTCCTGGCCCCCGACCAGTTGGTCGCCTCCGTCCCGCTCGCCCTCCCCCGCCTCGACCCCACCCGCCCGCAGACCTGGATCTCCGGCCCCTCGGCCACCAGCGACATCGAACTCACCCGCGTCGAGGGCGTCCACGGCCCCCGCACCCTGGAGGTCGTCCTGGTCACCGACGCCGGCTGAGCCCCGCCGCCCGCTCGCCGGGCTCAGGCCGGGCGGAGTTCCAGGGTGCAGCACTTGGGGCCGCCGCCGCCCTTGAGGAGTTCGGAGACGTCCACCGGGACCGGTTCGTAGCCGGCGTCGGCCAGGCGGGCGGCCAGGGACTTCGCGGCCTCCGGGAGCAGCACCCGGCGGCCGTCGGAGACGGCGTTGAGGCCGAACGCCTCGGCGTCCTCCCGCTCGGCGAGGATGGCCTCCGGGTAGAGGCTGCGCAGCAGGGCCTGACTGTCCGGGGTGAACGCCTCCGGGTAGTACATGACCTGGTCGTCGGCGAGCACGGCCAGCGCGGTGTCCAGGTGGTAGAAGCGCGGGTCCACCAGGGTCAGGCTGAGCACCTGGACGCCGAACACCTCCCGGGCCTCGACGTGCGCGGCCGGGTCGGTGCGGAAGCCGGTGCCCGCGAGCACCCGGCGGCCGACCACCAGGTGGTCGCCCTCGCCCTCGTTGACGTGCGCGGCCCGCCGCACCTCCCGGTAGCCGCCGGCCCGGAACCAGGCCTGGTGGGCGTCCGACTCGGCGGCCCGCTCGGGGTGGCGGAAGGTCGCGACCAGCGCCCGGCCGCCGAGCACCGTCGCCCCGTTGGCGGTATAGACCATGTCCGGCAGCCCGGGCACCGGATCGATCAGCTCCACGGTGTGGCCGAGCTCCGCGTACAGCGCGCGCAGCCGCTCCCACTGGCGGACGGCGAGCGCGGTGTCGGTCGGCCGCGTCGGGTCCATCCAGGGGTTGATCGCGTAGTCGACGGTGAAGTACGTGGGCCGGCACATCAGGTAGCGCCGCGGCCTCGCGACGCGCTCCGGGAATCGGTGGGGCATGCGGCGACCTCCGCCATCGAACGGGACTGGAGAACGAACGGGACCGGCGCGGGAGGCGCTCGCCACCGGCGCCCTGCGGGTCCAGAGGGCGGCTGCCCCGGCGACGCCGTTCGCACACCCGCGTGGGAGGACCGGGCGGCGCAGTCCCCCGCGCACCCGGCGCACGGGGGCGCGCATCATTCCGCTGCGACAGCACGTGGCCGATCTCACGTACCGCCACCGGTCACCTACGGTGGCGTAGGTCACTTGAGACAGTGAACTATCTCTTTCATGCCGAACCTCCAGGAGACCCTTGACCTCAATTCGTACGTCGCCCTCGGGGACAGCTTCACCGAAGGGCTGAACGACCCCGCGGCGGACGGTGCCTTCGCCGGCTGGGCCGACCGGCTGGCGGTGCTGCTCGCCGCGGGCCGGCCGCCGGGCGGGTTCCAGTACGCCAACCTCGCGGTGCGCGGCCGGCTGCTGGACCAGATCGTGGCCGAGCAGGTGCCGCAGGTCCGCCGCATCCAGCCGGACCTGGTCACCTTCTGCGCCGGCGGCAACGACATCCTGCGGCCCGGCAGCGACCCCGACGAGGTGGCCGAGCGGTTCGAGGATGCCGTCGCCCAGCTCGCGGACGCGGCGGGCACGGTGCTGATCTGCACCGGCTTCGACACTCGCGGCGTGCCGCTGCTCAAGCACCTGCGCGGCAAGATCGCCACCTACAACGGGCACATGCGGGCCGTCGCCGACCGGCACGGCTGCACGGTGGCCGATCTGTGGTCGCTGCGGGCCGTCCAGGACCGCCGCGCCTGGAGCGAGGACCGGCTGCACCTCTCCCCCGGGGGCCACCAGCGGGTCGCGCTGCTGGCCGCCCGTTCGCTGGGCCTGCGCACCGAGCAGGACCCGGAGGCGCCGTGGCCGTCCGCGCCCGTGCTCTCCGCCGCCGAGCAGCGGCGGGAGAACATCCAGTGGGCGCGCGAGTACCTGCTGCCGTGGGTCGGGCGCCGGCTGCGCGGCGAGTCCTCCGGCGACCACGTCGAGGCCAAGCGGCCCGAGCTGCTGCCACTCTGACGGTCCGTCAGGACAGGGCCCGCCCGGCCGCCCGCGCGCCGTGGTGCGCGAGGGCGGCCAGCGCCGCGCCGACGAGGTACCAGAGCAGGTCCGGCGGGTTGAAGGTGGAGCCGAGCACCAGCCGGGCGAGCGTGCTGCGCCGGGCGAGCCCGTCGGGGACGCCGGTGAGCTGGAACAGCTCGACCGCCCAGCTCAGCCCGGCCGCCCAGGCCGCCGCCGGCCACGGCCGCAGACGCGGCGCGAGCAGCACCACGAGCGTGTACAGCAGCACGGTGTAGAGGGCGTCGCCCGCGTACTTGGCGGCGTCGCCGCCGGCCACCGCCCGCACCCCGAGCCCCGCCGCCACGGTCAGCCCGGCCACCGCCACGGCCGCTGCCCGCGCCACCCACCGCCTCCGAAGACCGTCCACCACCGCACCCTAGTCGCCCCGGCCCTCGTCGGCGGAACCGTGGCCGGTCCACCCCGCGTCCCTCCCTGCCGACAGGCCGCACAGGCGGCCCGGTAGCCTGCTGGCCGGCCCGTACGCGGCCGGGTCCGTGCAGGCCACGGGCGGGAACGACGGAGAACAGGCGGGCGCAGTGACGCAGCTGACCGAGACGGTGATCGGGTCCGGCATACCGGCGGACGGGGCGGGGGCCGGGCGGGAGCCCGGGCGGCGGTTCACGGTCGAGGGCTTCGCGCCGGGCCACGACGGCGGTGCCCGCGCCCGCGGCAAGGCCCTGCGCGAGCGCAGCCCGCGCGAGCGGCACGCCGAGTTCGCCCCGGCCGCCGACCGTCCGAGCGCCGTCGAGGCGATCGAGGCCTCCAACGCGGGCCGCCTCACCGAGCTGGTGCCGATCCGGCTGGGCCGGATGGCCGCCACCCCGTTCGCCTTCCTGCGCGGTTCGGCCGGCCTGATGGCCGCCGACCTCGCCGCCACGCCGACCAGCGGCACCGTCGCCCAGCTGTGCGGCGACGCGCACGCCGCCAACTTCGGCCTGTACGGCGACGCCCGGGGCCGGCTGGTGATGGACATCAACGACTTCGACGAGACCGTGCCCGGCCCGTGGGAGTGGGACCTCAAGCGCCTCGCCGCGAGCCTGGTGCTGGCCGGCCGGGAGGTGGGCGCCGACGAGACCACCGCCCGCCAGGCCGCCTTCGACGCGGTCGGCGCGTACCGCCGCACCATGCGCACGCTGGCCAAGCTGTCGGCGCTGGACGCCTGGAACGCCGTCGCGGACGAGCAACTGGTCTCCTTCGCCCAGGCGCACGACCTGGCCGAGGTGCTGGAGAAGGTGGCCGCCAAGGCGCTCGGCAACACCAGCGCGCGCTTCGCCGCCAAGTCCACCGTGCGCTCCGAGGACGGCGGCTGGCGGTTCACCGCGGCTCCTCCGGTGCTCGGCGAGGTGGCGGACGCCGAGGCCTCCGCGGTGGCCACCGCGCTCGCCCCGTACGTGCGCACGGTGCCCGCCGAGCTGCACCCGCTGCTGTCCCGCTACCGGGTGCAGGACGTGGCGTTCCGCGTGGTGGGCACCGGCAGTGTCGGCACCCGCTCGTACGTGGTGCTGCTGACCGACCACCGCGAGCAGCCGCTGGTGCTCCAGGTGAAGGAGGCCCGTCCGTCGGTGCTGCTGCCGTACCTGGCCCGGGCCGGGTACCCGGTGACCGCGCCGGACAGCCACGAGGGCCGCCGGGTGGTGCTGGGCCAGAAGCGGATGCAGGTGGTCAGCGACACCCTGCTCGGCTGGACGACCGTGGACGGACTGCCCTACCAGGTACGGCAGTTCCGCAACCGCAAGGGCAGCGTGGACCCGGCCGCGCTGCTGCCCGCCCAGCTCGACGACTACGCCCGGATCACCGGCGCCCTGCTCGCCCGCGCCCACGCCCACACCGCCGACCCGGGGGTGGTCAGCGGCTACTGCGGCAAGAACGAGGCGCTGGACGAGGCGGTGGCGGCGTTCGCGGTGGCCTACGCGGACCGCACCGAGGCCGACCACGCCGACCTGGTGGCGGCGATCCGGTCGGGCCGGCTTCCGGCCGAGCACGGCGTCTGATCGGTGTTCGCTCGGCGGTTGATCCGCGGTTGATCGGCGTCTGATCAGCCCGCCGGACCGTCACCGCCGGCCGGGTCCAGAAACGGCGCCACCGCCGCGACGAACCCGGCCGGCCGGGTCCGGTGCACCAGGTGCCCGGCCTCGACGGTCGCCAGCCGGCAGTCCGCGATCAGCCCGGCCAGCTCGGCCACCCCGGCCTGCGGGACGTGGCTGGCCGCGCCGCCGGCCACCAGCAGGGTGGGCGCGGTGATCGCGGCCATCCCCTCCAGCCAGCGCGGGTCGGGCCGGTCGATCTGCTCCTTGACGGCCCGGACCACCGCCCGGTCGAAGTCCACCGGCCCGTCGGGGGCGTCGGCCACCGGGCTCGCCGGGCGGGGACGCGGGGCGGGGACGTCCTCCAGCACCAGCCGGCCGACGCGTTCGGGCCGCCGCTGGGCGACCAGGTAGGCGACCGCGCCGCCCATCGAGTGGCCGACCAGGTCGGCCCGGGCCAGTCCGAGCGCGTCCAGGAAGGCGAGCACGTCGTCGCGCATCGCCTCCAGCCCGTACCGCCCGGGTCGGCCGCTGTCGCCGTGGCCGCGCTGGTCGAGCGCCAGCACCCGGTGGTGCGGGGCGAGGGCCGGGAGCACCACGTCCCAGTCCGCGGCCCGCTCGCCGAGCGCGTGCAGCAGGACCAGCGGCGGGCCGTCGGCCGGGCCGCTCTCCCGGTAGGCGAGGGAGAGGCCCGGCAGTTCCACCATCCGATGACCGGTCATGCCGACCACGGTAGGCCGGGTCCGGCGTCCACGGACCCCGCGTTCGCCCACCGCTCAACCGGAGGCCCGGGTCTCCTCCCGGGCGGGCTCCGCCGAGGCGGCCTGCGGTGCCGACTCCTCGCGCGCCGTCGCCCGGCCCGCCAGCACCGAGGCCAGCACCGCCAGCGCGGCCACCGCCGCGCAGACACCGCTCGACCAGGCGAACGCCGCCCGGTGCCCGCCGCCCCCGCCGGTCGCCCGCAGGTAGACGCCGGAGAGCGCCGAGACGCCGACCGCCGCCGCGATGCGCTGCGCCATCTGCAGGATCGCCCCGCTCACCCCGGCCGCCTCGGCCGGCGCGTGCCGCAGCACGAAGGCCTGGTTGGACGCCCCCATCAGCCCGATCGAGGCGCCGCCCAGCAGTTGCAGCAGCGCCAGCAGCCAGGGCAGCGAGCCGACCGGTGCCCACATCGCGACCAGGCCGCCGGTCAGCATCGTCAGCGCCGAGCCGGTCATGCCCGCGGTGACGGTCCGCCGGCCGAAGCGCGCCACCACCCGCCAGGCGACCGCCGAGGCGAAGCCCATCGCGACCGCCGAGGGCAGGGCCACCAGGGCCGCGCCGAGCGGCGACAGGCCGAGCCCGTCCTGGAGGAACATCGTGAGCACCAGCCCGGCGGCCAGCGAGGAGCCGAACTGGGCCATCGCCACCGCCGTCCCCAGCGCGTAGGGCGCCGAGCGGGTCAGCGCCGGGTGGATCAGCGGGTGGCCGCCGGCCCGGGCGTAGCGGCGCTGCCACCACGCCAGCGCGCCCAGCAGCAGGGCCGCGGCGACCGCGAAGCCGAACCAGCCGGCCCAGCCGGGCGGCTGGACGAACGGCAGCATCAGCGCCAGGGTCAGCGCGCCGACCAGCAGGAGTCCGACCAGGTCGAGGTCGGCGTTGCGGGCGGCGGCGCGCGGGCGCGGCAGGTGGCGGGCCGCCAGCCACACGGTGGCGAGCCCGAAGGGGACGTTCAGCAGGAAGGTCAGCCGCCAGCCGTGCTCCGGTCCGACGGCCGCGAGCACCGCGCCGCCGACGGGTGGGCCGAGCGCGAAGGCGAGGCCGCCGGTGACCGCGTACATCCCGAGCGCCCGGGCCCGCAGCTGGCCCTGGAAGACGTCCTGGAGGGTGCCGATCATCTGGGAGTTCACCAGTCCGGCGCCCGCGCCCTGGAGCAGCCGGGACGCGACCAGCATCCAGGGCTCGGTGGCGGTCGCGGAGAGCAGGCTGACCACGGTGAACAGGGCGAGGCCGCCGACGAAGAACCACTTGCGGCCGCGCACGTCGCCGAGCCGCCCGCCGGGGATCAGGGCCAGGCCGAAGGCGAGCGAGTAGCCGGCCACGATCCACTGCAGGTGGGCGGGCTGGGCGTGCAGGGTCTCGCGCAGCGCGGGGATCGAGGTGTTGAGCACCGACTGGTCGAGCAGGGTGGTGAACCCGCCCGCGACGCAGACCATCAGCACCCGCCGCCCGGCCGCGTCGAACCGCTCCTTGACGGGTGCCCCGGGTATCGCGCCGGTCGCGCTCACGGTTCGACCACCACCAGCGCGTACCGGGCCTCGGCCGGGCCGGGGCAGCGGAAGCGGGTGGTCTCGGGGACGAACCGCAGGCAGTCGCCGGCCTCCAGCAGTTGCTCGTCGCCGTCCACGGTCAGTGCCAACCGGCCCTCCAGCAGCCAGAGGTGGTGTTCCCGGCCGGTGTCGCAGGGCTTGTCGTAGGCGATGTCGCCGCCGGCCGGCAGCCGTCCCTCGATCACCTCGGCCCGCAGCGACCCGTGCGGCGGCGAGACGGAGCGCCGGACGAACCCGGTCGCCTCGTCCCGCCAGACCCGCTGGTCCGCCGCCCGCACCAGCCGCGCGGGCGCCGCCTCCACCTCGGCGAGCAGCCGCGACATGCTCCGCCCGTACACGGCGCAGAGCCGCCCGAGCAGCGCCGCCGTCGGGCTGACCTCCGCCCGCTCCACCCGCGACAGCGTGGAGCGGCTGACCTCCGCCCGCCGCGCCAACTCCTCCAGCGTCCACCCGCGTTCGACCCGCAACTCCGCGAGCCGCCCCGCCAACCGCTCGTCGGCGGCCGTGTCGATTCCCATATCCGTGATGCTATCCCGGATCCGGGACGGACGACCGGGCCCGGACGGGGCACGCCGGACCGCCGAGGTTTCCGGGCCGGCGGGGCCGCGATCATATGATGTGCGCGATCACGGGCCCGGATGGCCCACGCGAGACACGGGGGAACCACATGTTCGGCATCATCAGACCGTGCCGCCACCGCCTCTCCGAACGGTTGCAGGCGAGTTGGATGGCCCACCTCTGCGGGCTCTGCCTGGCACTGCGGGACGACCACGGGCAGTTGGCGCGCACCGCCACCAACTACGACGGGCTGATCATCTCCGTGCTGGTCGAGGCGCAGGCCGCCGCCGAGAACGGCACGGGGCGGCGGACCGCCGGGCCCTGCCCGCTGCGCGGCATGCGGACGGCCTCCGTCGCCCGGGGCGAGGGCGCCCGGCTGGCCGCCGCCGTTTCGCTGGCGCTCGCCTCGGTGAAGATCCGCGACCACGTCGAGGACCGGGACGGCGTGTTCGCCCGGCGCTCGGTGGCGGCGGGCGCCCGGGCGGTCACCCGGCGCTGGGACCGCAAGAGCGCGGGCAGCGCCTCGGTGGTCGGCTTCGACACCGCCGTGCTGCTCGACGCGGCCTCCCGGCAGAGCGAGTTGGAGCGGGCACTGCCGGCCGGCGGCTCGCTGCTGCTGGTCACCGAGCCCACCGAGACCGCCACCGCCGCGGCGTTCGCGCACACCGCCGCGCTGGCCGGCCGGCCCGGGAACGCGGCGCCGCTGGCCGAGGCGGGGCGGCTGTTCGGGCGGCTCGCCCACCTGCTGGACGCCGCCGAGGACCAGGCCGCCGACGCCGCGAGCGGCGCCTGGAACCCGCTGACCGCGACCGGCACCGACCGCGCCGAGGCCGAACGGCTCTGCCGGGACGCCGTGCACGGCATCCGGCTCGCCCTGCGGGACGTCGAACTGACCGACCGCACCCTGGTGCACGTCCTGCTCGCGCACGAGACCGAGCGCGCCGTCGAGCGGGTCTTCGGCCGGGCCGGCCACACCGCGTGCCGGGTCAAGGCCGCGGACGGCACCGCACTCACGGCCGTGGACGGCACCCCGCTCACCACCGTGGACGGCACCCCGCGCGCCGCCAACCCGTACCAGGCGCCGCCGCGGCACGACCCCGACCAGCCCCCGCCGCAGGGCCCCGGCGCACCGGTCCCGCCGTGGGTGCCGCAGGGCCCCGGCTTCACCCCGCCCGGCGCCCCGCCGCCCAACCGCCGCAACCTGCTGGCGGGGTGCGCGGCGTGGGCACTGATGGGCTGCACCTGCCAGCTGCTCTGCTGCGAGCACGACCACCCGTTCACCGGCGAGCGCCGCGAGGGCTTCTGCGCCCGGAACGACTGCTGCGACTGCGGCAACTGCTGCGACGCCTGCCAGTGCTGCGGCGAGGGCTCCGACTGCTGCAGCGGCTGTTGCGACTGCGGTGACTGCAGCTGCGGCTGCGACTGCTGAGCCCACAGGGGGAGCCGGCCCCGGTCCGACGGCGGTACGCCGCGGCGGGCCTCTCCCCCTCGCGGCGTACCGCCGTTCCACCGGCGGAGCGACGTGCCGGGGCCGGGAGCGAACCTAACGTGGCGTCATGTCGAAGAAGCGACGGTGGCGTTCCGCCGCCCTGACGATCGCGTCCACCACCCTGGTCCTGGCCGGCCCGGCCTCCGCGCTGGCCGCCGCGGCCCCGGCCGCTCCCCCGGCCGCCACGGCGGAGGCCGGCGCCGCCCGCGCCGGCGCACCGCACGTCCCCGCACCGACCGCACACCGGCCGGTGGGGACGAAGTCCGTCCACCTGGTCGATCCCGGCCGGCCCGATCCGTGGCGCGCCGACACCCCGACGCGCGAGCTGATGGTCACCTTCTGGTACCCCGCGCAATCCGCCCGGGGACCCCGTGCGCCGTACGTCTCGGCGGAGTTGTCCCGGGCACTGTACGGTCTCGACCAGCCCGCCGCGCTGCGGACCGGAGCGGTGGCCGACGCCCGGCCGGCCGCCGGCCGGCATCCGCTGGTCCTGCTCTCCCCCGGCTTCGGCATGAGCCGCAGCACGCTCACCGCCCTCGGCGAGGAGTTCGCCTCCCGGGGCTACGCGGTGGCCGCTGTCGACTCCACCTACGAGACCTCGGTGGAGTTCCCCGGCGGCCGCATCGAGTCCTGCCAGGCGTGCGGACAGGAGCAGACGGACCCGGAGTTCGGCGCGAAGTCGTCCCGCGCCCGGGCCGCCGACCTGCGCTTCGTGATCGACCGGCTGACCGCGCCCGGGCACGGCGGCCCGGTCCGCGGCCTGAGCATCGACGCCTCGCGGATCGGCGCCGCCGGGCACTCGATCGGCGGGGCGGCCTCCCTGGAGGCGATGCGCGAGGACCCGCGGATCAAGGCCGCCGCCAACCTGGACGGCAGCATCTGGATCCCGGCCGGGGACGACACCGGGCGCCCGGCGCTGCTGTTCAGCGCCGGAGTCGGCGCCTCACCGGAGTCCACCCGGAACTGGGAGGACAACTGGAAGCGGTTCACCGGCCCCCGCTACTGGGTGGACCTGCCCACCGGTGGGCACCTGTCCTTCTCCGACGAGCACTGGATGGTCGACGACCTCCACCTGGAGGACCACCTGCCGCCCGGGTACTACCAGGAGACCTTCGGCTCCGTCGACAGCCGCCGCTCACTGGCCGCCACCCGCGCCTACCTCGGCGCGTTCTTCGACCGGCACCTGCTCGGCCGTCCGGCCCCGCTGCTCGACCGGCCCTCGCCGCGGTTCCCCGAGGTCCGCTTCGCCAAGTAGCCCACGGGGCACGGGAATCCTTTCCGGGTCGCCCGTCCGCGCGCCGCGCTGCCACAGCGGCAGCACCGCGACGCGCGCGGCCGGGCGGCGCTCATCCATCGCGACCCGGCGCCGTTCTCGCCGCCGGCACCGTCACGCCGCGGCGGTCCGCCGCCAGCGAGTCCTCCAGCCGGGCCAGCAGCACCCGGAACCGGTCCGTGTCCTCGGCCGTCATCCGGCCGCCCTCGGCCGGGGCCCGCACGCCCCGGTCCCCCGTCGTTCCCTCGTTCATGCCCCGACGGTAGAGCGTGACGATCAACGCCGGATAAACGGAACCCCGCCCGCCCTCAGGCCCGGCCGAGGACGCGGTCCACCGTGATCTCGATGACCACCCGGTCCGGATTCACCCGCGGCTCGCGGTAACGCTCGGCGTACCGCCGCTCCGCCTCGGCCACCGCCTCCGGCGCGTCCCGGACCACGGCCACGCCCTCCAGCGTCGACCAGCGCGCCCGGTCCACCTGGCAGACCGCCACCCGCTGCCCGTCCGCTCCGGCGGCCAGCACATTGCGCACCTTCCGGCTGGTGCGGCTGCTGATCACCCGCGCGACACCGCTCTCCGGGTCGTACGTCACCCCCACCGGCACCACGTGCGGCGAGCCGTCCGGACGCCGGGTGGTCAGGGTGGAGATGTGCCGCTCCCGCCAGAAGGCGAGGAAGGCGTCGTCGAGCGCGCGCGGATCATGGGCCATGCCCGCGATCGTACGTGCCCGGGCCCGGCGGCCGGCCGCCGGGCCCGGGACCCTGATCAGTGCCCGCGGGCGATCCACTCCGGGAGCGCCGGGGCCTCGGCGCCGATGGTGGTCGGGTCGCCGTGGCCGGTGCGCACCACGGTGTCCGGGGGCAGGGTGAGCAGGCGCTCGCGGATGGAGTCGATGATGGTCGGGAAGTGCGAGAACGAGCGGCCGGTGGCGCCCGGGCCGCCGTGGAAGAGGGTGTCGCCGGTGAACACCGTGCCGAGGTCCGGGGCGTACAGGCAGACCGCGCCGGGGGCGTGGCCGGGCGTGTGCAGGACGGTCAGCGCGGTGCCGGCGACCTCGATCCGCTGACCGTCGGCGAGTTCGCCGTCCGGCAGGCGGTCCGGGTGGGTGAGCTTCCACAGCGGCAGGTCGTCCGGGTGGAGCAGCACCGGCGCGCCGGTGCGCGCGGCCAGCTCCGGGGCGGCGTCGATGTGGTCGTTGTGGGCGTGGGTGGAGACGATGGCGAGCAGCCGGCGCCCGGCGAGCGCCTCCTCGATCGCCGCGGCGTCGTGGGCCGCGTCGATCACCACGGCCTCGGCGTCGTCGCCGACGATCCAGACGTTGTTCTCCACCTCCCAGCTGCCGCCGTCGAGTTCGAAGGTGCCGGCGGTGACGAGCCGGTCGACGCGGGCGGTTGCGGCGCTCACAGGACCACCACCGAACGGAGCACGTCGCCGTGGTGCATGCGCTCGAACGCCTGCTCCACCGCGTCCAGGCCGATGGTCTCGCTGACGAAGGCGCCGAGGTCCAGGCGGCCCTGGAGGTAGAGGTCGATCAGCATCGGGAAGTCCCGCGAGGGCAGGCAGTCGCCGTACCAGGAGGACTTCAGCGCGCCGCCGCGGCCGAACACGTCGAGCAGCGGGAGCTCCAGCTTCATCTCCGGCGTCGGCACGCCGACCAGCACGACGGTGCCGGCGAGGTCGCGGGCGTAGAAGGCCTGCTGGTACGTCTCCGGGCGGCCGACCGCCTCGACGACCACGTCCGCGCCGTGACCGCCGGTCAGCTCGCGGATCGCCTCCACCGGGTCGGTGTTGCGGGAGTTGACGGTGTGGGTGGCGCCGAGCTTCTCGGCGGTGGCGAGCTTGCGGTCGTCGATGTCCACCGCGATGATCTTCGCCGCGCCGGCCAGCCGGGAGCCCAGCACGGCCGCGCCGCCGACGCCGCCGCAGCCGATCACCGCGACCGTGTCGCCCCGGCCCACGTTGCCGGTGTTGATCGCGGCGCCGATGCCCGCCATCACGCCGCAGCCGAGCAGCCCGGCGACGGCCGGGTCGGCGGCCGGGTCCACCTTGGTGCACTGGCCGGCGGCGACCAGGGTCTTCTCGGCGAACGCGCCGATGCCCAGGGCCGGGGACAGCTCGGTGCCGTCCAGCAGCGTCATCTTCTGCTTGGCGTTGTGGGTGTTGAAACAGTACTGGGCCCGCCCCCGCTTGCAGGCGCGGCACTGGCCGCAGACGGCGCGCCAGTTGAGGACGACGAAGTCGCCGGGCGCGACCTCGGTGACGCCCTCGCCGACGGTCTCCACGATGCCCGCGGCCTCGTGGCCGAGCAGGAACGGGAACTCGTCGTTGATCCCGCCCTCGCGGTAGTGCAGATCGGTGTGGCACACGCCGCAGGCCTGGATCCGCACCACGGCCTCGCCCGGCCCGGGGTCGGGCACGACGATCGTCGTGACCTCCACGGGCGCGCCCTTGGCGCGTGCGATCACTGCCTTGACCTGCTGGGCCATCCGGTTCCACCTCCGTCGGCCGGTGCCACTCTGCACCGGCTTGACCTGCGTCGACGCGAGTCGGGTGACTCGCCCACGAAGCGTATCGCCCGCGCCGCCGGGCGGCCGGGGAGCCTCCCGGGTGATCCGGCTCACCGGGGGCACCCGCCGCGCCGCGGACGCCGGGGGCGCGGCACGGGGCGTGCGGCCACCGCCGAGCGCCCCGGTCAGGCGCCGCACTCTCGGCGCACCCGCCCCTCCCGGCCGTTGGCTGGAATCCTCGCTGTCTGTGGCCCCTCGGCCACGTACGGTCGAAGCGAACCCGGCCGCTCCGGCACCTGTCGGCCGTCCCCGCCCGTCCCCCGCGCACCACCGGATCCACCCCCCGCAGGCCGCCTCCGCGCGGCCACCCCCTGGAGTCTGGAGTACGGATGTCCGCCGAGAACCGCGCGACCGGTGCCGGAACCGGTACCGCCACCGACCCCGGCACGGCCCGGGCCGTGCTGCCCCCGCTGCACTGCCTGCGCCTGCTCGCCCCCGGCCCGCCCCGGCTGGCCGCCCTGCCCACCGGCACCCCGGTCTGGCTGATCAGCCGGCACGCCGAGGTCCGGCAGGTGCTCACCGACCCGCGCCTGGGCCGCGCCCCGCTCTACGCGCCGGACGCCCCGCCGGTCACCCGCGTCCCCAACCTGCTCGACGACCCGACCGCGCTGCTCAACATCGACGGCGTCGAGCACCAGCGGCTGCGCCGCACCGTGCAGCGCGCCTTCACCCCGCGCGCGATCGCCCGGTGGCGCCCCTGGGTCGCCTCGGTCGTCGACGGCCTGATCGACGAGCTGATCGACCGGGGCTCGCCCGCCGACATCGTCGCCGGCTACACCCGCCCGCTGCCGATCGCCGTGATCGGCCGGCTGATGGGCCTGGACCTCCTCGACAGCAGGCGCATCGAGCACTGGAGCGACCACGCCCTGGCCACCACGGCCTACACCGCGCAGGCCGTGCGCGCGGCGATGGAGGAGTTCGCCGCCTTCGGCGCCGAGGTCATCGCCGAGCGCCGCGCCGCACCCGGCGACGACCTGGTCAGCAGCCTGCTCGCGGCCGCCGACGACACCCCCGGCATCACCGAGGAGCAGATCGTCACGCTCGTCGTCGGCCTGGTGGTGGCCGGGCACGAGACCACCATGACCTCGCTCGGCAACGCCCTGGTCTACCTGCTCGGCGACGGCCGGGACGCCTGGCACCGGCTCGCCTCCGACGAGCAGAGCGCGGCCGCCGCCACCGAACAGCTGCTGCGCGCCGTCCCGTTGGGCGACGCCGACACGATGCCCGGCCTGCTGCGCCGGGTGGTCGAGGACGTCGAGATCGGCGGGGTGCGGATCCCCGCCGGCAGCGTCGTCGCCGCCGACGTCACCGCCGCCAACAGCGACCCCGGGGTGTTCACCGGGGACCTGCTGACCGAGCTGTTCTCCCCGCTCGCCGCGCCGACGTACACCTTCGGGGCCGGGCCGCACCACTGCCTGGGCGCCTGGCTGGCCCGGATGGAGCTGGAGCTCGCGCTGCACCGGCTGGCCCGCCGGCTGCCCGGGCTGCGGCTCGCCGCGCCCGGGGAGCCGGTGGACTGGCGGAGCGGTCTGCTGACCCGCAGCCCGCAGCGTCTGGAGGTCGTCTGGTGACGGATCCGCGGACCGCACCCGCCGTCATCGTCCAGGTCGACCGCGACCGCTGCATCGGCTCGGGCATGTGCGCGCTCACCGCGCCCGGGTCGCTGACGCTCGGCACCGACGGCCTGGCCCGCCCGCTGCGCGAGCAGCCGACCGGCGCCGCCGGCGAACCGCTCACCCCGGAGCTGGCCGAGGCCGTCGACTACTGCCCGGTCGAGGCGCTCAGCCTGTACGGCGCCCACGACGGCCGCCGGATCAGCCCGGGCGGCTGACGCCCCGCTCCCGGCCGACGCCCCGGCACCGCGTGCCGGG
>NZ_JBEPAM010000042.1:0-77524 GCF_040298605.1 Kitasatospora sp. NPDC001527
CCCCCCCCGCAGAAGTGGGAGCGGCACGGCCCTTCCGCTTTTCGGGGTGCTGCGCTCCGCCATTCACTCCCAAATTCGCCGTGGGCGTCTTTAGGAACCGCGACACAGAACCAGCGGTCCCGGTGGTGGGCTGCCCCGATATCTGATGCTCGAATGCAACACCATCGAGCGTCATACCCTGCCTCGGAAAGCCCTCCGAGGATTTCCGCGAGCCCACGGCGGGAAATCGCCGAAACGTTTTCCAGGAAGACGACTCGGGGTCGTAGTGTGCAAATCGCTTCAAGGACCGTGTACCAAAGCCCCGAACGCTCATCCTCCAGCCCCTTTCGGTGTCCGGCGTTGCTGATTCCCTGGCACGGGAAACCGGACGTGATTACGTCGACCTTGCCGATTAGCGAGGTCCAGTCGATCTGTGTGACATCGCCGAGGTTCGGCGCGTCGGGGTACCGCTCGGCGAGCACCGCACAGGCGCCCGGGTCGGTCTCTGCGACGTATCGCACCTGGTCAGACATGATGTGCTCGGCCACTACGCCGAGGGCGCCGACCCCGGCGCACAGCTCAAGGATTGGCATTCAGATCCCCTCCCAGAAGGGGCCCCGAGGAACTGCCTCGGGGCCCCAGCCGGCCTAGTTCTTCGGGTCCGCGAGAGCGTCGTTCCAGCTCTTGAGAACCCGGATTACCGGCTTGACATAGGAAACGTCCCGGCCTCGCTTAGTGGTGTACTCCACGCGCTCCAGCTCCAGCGAGCACAGGGCTTCGGTGCCGATTCGGTCGAGCGCGTTTTCCACCTCGTACAGCACTTCGGCGAGCTTCCATGAACCGGTCACGAACTTGAAAGTTCCGAGATCCGGGTCATCGGCGAGCCGGAAAGTAACGGAGACGGACGGCGAGGGGCCGCGCTTGGCCTTGGCAGCCGCCTTGCGGTCAACCATCAACTCCGGGCACCGGCAAGGCTTTCCCTTATCTTCCTCGGGGCTCAGGAAATCGACGCCGTCGCAGTGATGGATAAGAGCCGAGCCGTTCCAGAGCTTGAGGTCCGAGGAAATCGCCGCGGCGCCGTCGATGATGACGCGCACCTTAGCGGCGTCGGTGTCGACGATAATGAAATTTTCCTTGTCGGTGTCGGTCTCCTCCGGGGTTCCGCCGAGGAGCTGCGCGATAGCCTCGGCCACCTCGGGGTCACCAGTCGACACCCGCCACTCGTCAAGGGCGACGGGAAGGTTGTCGACCGACTTCCCGGAGTGGAAGCGGCCCACGGTGTCATCGCTGAACGTCGCCCGCGGCTTCGCGTCCGGGTCGGTCTCGAAGATGCGCATAGCCATACTGATATCCCCCTGATTTTGGGCGAGAAAAAAGGGGCGCGGCCCGATTGGCCTGCCCCTGAAATTGCGTCCTGCAGAATGGTCTATCGGGCTCGCCGCTCCGTGCCGGTCACCAGCCGGCGAGCCGACTTGGCGATAGCTCGGCCAAGCACGGTCCGGCTGGTCTCGCGGTCCCAGTCAAAAACGCGCCGCAGCGTGAGGAACACGGTGAGAATCTCGTCGTCGGTGCGGACCGGCTTGAAACTCCAGTCCTCTCCGGTGATGTGCAGCACGGCCCCGCCGTCAAAAGTCGGCATGGGCTCGGCGGTGCCGTCCGGGGAGATGATGAGATCGGCGTGCGAGTAGGCAGCCATCTGCAAAGCCACGTCCGGGTAAGTCGACTTCGAAGTCTTCCAGTCGACAATAAGAAGGTGCGGAACGCCGCTTCGGTCCGGAGTCGGCTTGCCCTCGGCGTCGAGCCAGACACGGAGGATCGCGTCAAACGATCCGGCGTACTCGTGAGTGCTCGACCAGGCGATATCTTCGGCGCGCACCAGCTCGGGGTTAACGGCCTTGAGGAAGTCGGCGAAACCGGCCTTGTAGGGCTCTAGGTCGGGGTGTACCCGGCCGACGAACTCGCCTCGCGCCATGCGCTCGAAAAGGTCGTGCGCATCGCTGCCCAGCTTCGCCCTGGCCTTCGTGTACCGCAGGTGAGCGTTTCGAACGTAGTCGATCGCGCCCTCGGGGTCCCGCTCGGCGATCGACTGTACGGCGGCAAGGCTGGTCACCGCTGTCTCGGCAGCCATGCGGGCCGCCCAATGGACCAAAAACGGCTTAGGAAGCATGGCAATGACCGAGGTCACGCCCGGGTATTTGATCGCGGTCTCTGAGTTCACGTACCACCGTGAGCCCCCGCGCTGAATGGTCCGGATGCGTCCGGCCATGTATTCCCCCTCGGTGTTGGGGGGTGGCGGGGTGACGCTGGTGAGGCGAAAACCAGGTTCTTCTATGTGCTCCCCGTCGAGAAAGAACCCAGATTCACCGTCTCCAGCGTCACCCGTCACCCCGCTGTCAGTCCTGCCAGACGGCGAGCGTGTCGACCCGCTGGTGAAGGTCGGCGAGCGAGCCGGAGTTGATCACGGTCACGTCGGCCTCGACCTGATCCAGTGCCGTTTCCGTGATGTGCTCGGCCTCGGGGCCGGCGAGCCCATCGACACCGGGCCGGACAACCCGGACCACCAGGGCGCCGCGCTCGCGCAGGGTTTGGAGTTCGTTGGCGTGCCGCACGTCCGTGATCACTACTGGGATGCTCCAGCGCTCGGCGACCGTCACCCGCTCCAGCGCGATGCGCAGCCAGTAGTCCGGGTCGTGCATGCGTACCGCGGTGCCGAGCCGCTGAAGACACCTCCGCACCTCGGGGTACGCCCCCTTGGCGACATCCCACCCGTGGCCTGCCACCAGGTCGGACAGTCGGAGGGGCATGGGGCCGTAGTCGGTCGGCTCGGTCGCCACTATCGGGTCTAGGTCGAGCGCAAGTTCCCGCAAAGGGTCGGCGAACGCCACCCGGACGAACGCATACCGCTGTGCGAGTCGGGCCCCGATGGCATCCTTACCGGCGCGTGCCTTGCCGAGCAGCGCCACATGCCTGTACGTCACTCGCCATCCACCTCGAACGGGAGGGCGAGCTGCGCGTCCGCCTGGCCGTCATCCTCGGCCGGAGCCGGCTGCGCCAGGGCCTCGGCCGTCTTCCGGTCCTCGACCCGCTGCACGGTCTCGCCGACGCCGAGAACAGCCGCCGCCAGGGCGAGTACCAGGGCAACCGGCAGGGACGGCACGTAATGCGCGACCAGGGCGAGCGCGGCGACAAACACGGCGTACAGGCGGGCGGGGTTGGACTTCGCGAAAGACATGGCTTCTCCTCTGTAGTAACTGTGTGTAGATGAGTTGAGCAGCTGCAGATCCGGTTACCGGCGCATGTTGGACACTCGGCTGCGACGCTGCGTGATCAGGCGGCGGGCACGCGGAGCGCATCCCACGTGGTCTTACCGGGCCAGCCATCCGCGTCCGAGCCGAAGAACCCTCGCTTGCGCTGCCACAGCGCGTACGACTTCCGGTCGGCCTCGGTCCACTGAGGGCCGGGGCCGGACGAATAGGCCGAGCACCCCTCGGCCACCAGCCGACGGCCCATGGCGGTGATGATCGGCGAGCGGGGGGCGTTCCGGAACCACGCGGCGCCCGGGAACGGGACGAACCCGCCAGACGGGGGGTTTCCCGAGTCGGCGGCCGGCTCCAGCTCGCCGGACTGCACCAGCAAGTACAGCGGCACGCCGGGACAGTCGGTTGCGTAGCCGTCCCGGTGTCCGCGGATCTCCCGGCCCGCGCCGTGGGCCCGCAGGTAGGCAATGGCGTCGCGGATGCCGTTGATCTGGTCGGCGGTCGGGCTGGTGTGGCCGCTGTCGCCGACGAACGCCAGCACAGCGAAGTGATCCCTGTTGAGCGCCGTATTCCCGTTTGCCGAGTTCTGCGCGTTGCGCCCGCGCCCCTCGAACACGAACCCGTGCTCACAGACACCCAGGTTGTAGGCGAAGTCGGCCCAGCCATTGCCGTCCATATGGTCTCGCTGAAGCTTGCGCATGTACGGCGCGCACGTGCTGTGGTCGCCCGTGCTGTACCTGGTGCCCAGGTAATGAACCTTGACGCCCCGGTTGGCAAGCACCGCCGGGTGGCCGTTACGCGGTGGACGTGCGCCCCACTCGGCGCGAGAGACGAACTGCACTGTTTCCCCCTGTCGTTGGCATGCAAGAGCCCCACCCGGTTCGGCCCGGACGGGGCTCGGATGTACTGAACTCGCTTCTGTTCCGCGCTACTTGGCGACCGCCTGAACGATGGCCACCAGGGCGCCACCTACCCCACTCAGTGCGGCGACCGGCAGCGCGTACCGCCATGACTCCAGACTGCGGAGCCGTGATTCGTGGTCGTCCAGCTCGGCCCGCACCCCCTCGGCCTGCTGACCGATGCTGCGCACCTCGGCCCGTAGGCCGATGACTTCGTCGTAGATTTCGCGAGCGCCGATCGACACCACGCCGAGGGCATCAGGCGGGGTCGGCTCCGGGGAGTGGGATACGGGCATTCGGGTCCACCTCCTCACGGCGCACGGTCACGCTCGCGCCGAGCGGCCGGTAGTCAACGCATCGGCGGAGCAAGGCGACCACGGCGGCTTCGGCAGCCCGCGTCAGCTCCTCGCCTGCCCGTGCGACGGCCGCAGCGTCCGGCGGCCCCGGGTCCCGGCCCGTCACGTACGTGACGACCGCTCGGACGTCCTCGGGCGGGACGATGATCGACAGGTCATACGCGTGCCCATCGGGCATGTGCTCTCCCCTCTGTCTAGTAGCCGGCAGGGGCGGGCGGCGTCGTCCATGCCCCGGCCGGGGTGGCTGCGGGTGCGGTGCTCGGCGGCACTCCCGTTGCGAGTCCGAGCATGACCGCCAGGGCGGGCGCGCCCGAGGCAATCCGGGCCTGCACCAGGACTCGGCGCCAAGGTCCGCGGGCGCCGTCGAGTCCGTGCCTCCACTCGACGCGGCACCAGCTCTGCCCCGCGGTGAGCGCGGCTGTGCCGGTCGTCCGGCCGGTGTCGACGTCGAACAGCCTTAGCTCCACCGAACCTGTTCCGGTCACCGTGGTCCGCAGGTCCGCCCGGATCACCGGGTGCGTGATTCCGCTGGTGTCGATCTGCGCAAGCGCACGCCACGTAGGTCCGCCGGACCAGTCAGCCGGGGCCATCGACAGTGGATCATCGCGTACGGTGCGCGGCGTACGCTCCAGGACTTCGATCCGGCGCCGCAAGTTGGCGAACTCTGCCGCCAGGCTATGGAGTTGCTGGGGTCCCCACATCGGCAAAGGCCTCCTCTGGCACCATGCGTACAGTCGTCTCCTCGCCCGTTCCGTCCGCCTTGATCTCGACTTCGGCAGCCATGTAGGTGCCGTCGACCAGGACGTGACCCGCAACAGCGGCGCGTACCTGCGCCTGGTGTCCCACCCGCAGGTCACCGGGACCGGGATAGGTGTCCGGATGAAGCCGGACGGCGGGGATGGTCACGGCTGCCGCCCCCGCGGAAATCAGCCGGCGGGCGTAGCCGGTGAGCGTGTCCGGCACGGTGACGTCCTGGTGCGACTCCACCACGGACAGCCGAGGGATTCGCCGGCTCGGATCGGTCTCGGCGGGCAGGTTGTACCACCAGCGCACCAGTTGGGTCTCCGCGTCGCCGGATCCGGTCACCGCGGCCTCGGTTGCCATGGCTGCGCCGTCCACCGTCAGGCTCGGAATTGTTGCGGTTGCCCCGTGTTCGAGTACGACGTCCGTGGGCTCGCCCCCGGGCGGGTAGAGGTGCACGGTGTTGGTGATCCGCCCACCGAGCCACCCGTAGTCGATCCGGAACCCGAAGCCGTCGGCCACCGCGCCGAGGGCTTCAACCGCCTGGCCGACACCCTTGCGCTCATGGGCGTAATACGTGCGGTCCCGCGGCACCCCCGTGACCTCGGAGCCGTCCCACCGCAGCGCAGCGGGGCCCGTGTTCCACGGGATCGACCCGGTGCCGTCCGCGTAGTCCTCGACCAGCCGACGCGCTATAAGGCCCTGGTCAAGCTGTGTGAACGTGACCGTCCTGGTGATCTGTCGGCGCCGGTAGTACTCCCACAGTCCGACCGCCGACAGGGTTACCCGGCCGGACTCCAGATCGACGGCGAACCCCAGCAGCGGGCCGCCCCAGATGACCTGTTGCCCGCGCTGGACATACAGCAGCGTCCGCCACGGCGTGAGCACCGACCACGGAAACGACACCAGATCAGTGACCAGGGTCGCTGCTCCAACACCGCTCGCCACCGACGTGCACCGCACCTCGGACACTGGCAGCTCGCCCCAGACGCCGCCCGTAGCGAACTCAACGAACAGAACTCGGTACTGCGCCACCTGCCACCCCTCACTCAGCGGGGAGTAGCAACAGACCGCCGTCGCTCTGCCATGAGTCGAACTGGGCCCAGCCGCCCTGACCGTAGAGATAGGCCACGACGGAAAGCGGCTGTCCGGCGGGTACGGTCACGTGCGCAACGCCCTGATGGACACCTGCTCCGTCGGAGTAGACCCGAGGCGATTCGTACTGCATCACCCCGGCCGAGCGGATCCAGACGGACGTCCAGCCGAGCCGGCCACCGCCCGGGCTGGCCCAGCGCATCTGATAGGCCAGCGTGCCGATTCGGGCGTACGGGACGGCGGGGCCCTCCCACCAGAGCATGCGCCCGTCACCACCGTCGGGGAAGTCGGCAGACCACCACCCAGTGCTTCCCTTGCCGGTGGCCGTGGGCATCAGGCTCGGCCGGTAGGTGAGCGGCCGGACGTCCGAGGCCGTACGCACATACATCCGGTCTTCGTCGGTGGCGTAGACCAGTCCGCCGCGGGATGTCGACGACGCTGCCGCGCTGACGCTCTGTCCCGGCGCGGTCCGCAGTGGAGCCAGCACGGTGGGATCCCCCTGCCCCGACCACCGCATGTCTTCGATGTCCGCGGCAGTCAGCGACGTTGCCCCGCGTCGCACCCGCACCCGGGCCAGCAGTAGGTAGGAGTCGAACGGGACTGGGGGCACCGCGCCGCCCTCGATGCCCTGTACGACGTCCACCGCCCATCCCGCCGCCAGCGTGCCGGGCACGTAGCCACTCAGCGGCACCTCGGCGAACGGGGTTGCGTCGGTGTCTGCGGCCAGGCGGGTCACGATGAGGTCTGTTCGGTCACCGGTCGGCGATGACGGCGCCAACGGGAACTCGACGCCGGGAGTGGGCAACTCGACCAGCGCGGCATGCCGCTCCACCCGGACTCCGGACCGTGTGACCGGGATCCACGCTCGCCCGCCAGCGACAGCCACGCGCGCCGAGCTGCCCGAGACGGCGGTCACGGCGAACCCGCGCCCGTCCGCCCCCGGCATAACCCCGACGTTTACGCCCCGCAGGTCCGCCAGCGATCCCCGTGCGTCGATCGCGTCATACTCGCCTTTGGGCAGCCAGATCGGCGCCCGCAGTCCTGCCATAGTTCCCCCCTTTTCACAGCCATGCGTCACGCCAACTCACGTATGCCACAACGGCGTTCGACCCGGACATGTCGTTGACCACCCACCGGTTCGCTCCCGGCCGCAGGGGGAACCACACTGACTCCGGGGCTCGCGACCCGTAGCGGTCAGCGCCATTCAGCCGCACCGTGCGCGCCCCTGTGTCGACCACCAGCGATTCGCCGGCCGGGATGTCCAGATCGATCACCAGCCGCTCACCCGC
The DNA here is from genome assembly GCF_040298605.1 of Kitasatospora sp. NPDC001527. Lineage (NCBI taxonomy): Bacteria > Bacillati > Actinomycetota > Actinomycetes > Kitasatosporales > Streptomycetaceae > Kitasatospora > Kitasatospora sp. NPDC001527. The sequence goes on from NZ_JBEPAM010000042.1 coordinate 7,617, forward strand.
CCGGTTGGTGATCACCGGGTGGGCGAGCGGTCCCGGAAGCGTGATCACGGGCCAGACGTCCTCTGTCCCGCGCACCACCAGGTCCGCCGCAGCCGAGTCACCCGTAGGACGGACGAACCGGAACGGAAACCGGAGAGGAAACAGGCGGCCCCAGCCGCGCGGCGGATCCGGCCGGACTTCCCCGGTCGACACCTGGTCCGCATAGAGGTACGGATCAGCCGCCTGCAACTCCACATCAATCCGGACGGCACCCGCGATGTGCAGTGCGTCCAGCGGAGTGCCACGTTCGCCGACCCGCACGGCTGCGCGGGCCGCACCGCCAGCCACCCCCGGCACGGCGAATCGCAGCACCGTGTCAGCGTTGGGCCGGAGCACCGCCAGCAGACGGGCCCGGGTCTCCGGGCTGTCCAGCACGGTCATCCGCAGCGTGATGCTGCGCCCGCCGAGCCGGTCGTCCCCGAGCCGCATGCCGTCCCGGCCGATCCGGGTTGTGCGTACGGTCCGCAGGTCCGGGCTGTCGAGAATGCCGTCCGGTTCGTGCAGGACCACGGCCGAGGCCCCGCCGAGCAGAACCCCGCCGAGTTCCATCGTCCATGGCTCCGCGGCGTAGGTCGGAGCCGCCAACTACACCACCCCCATTCGCAGTTGCCACGCCACCTGTCGCGCGATGTCGTACGGGTTCGCCTCGGTGCGGGCGTTGACCGTGACCGACGGCCCCGCCGAGCTGGTCGCCGCGGAGCCGGCCGGGGCCAGCACCGGGACGGGCACTCGAACGGCCGGGACGGTCACCAGGGCCCGGAGTCGCGCGGTCAACTCGGGCTCGCCCTGGTCGACGCCCTCGGCGATGCCCGCAGGGATCCAGCGACCGACACGGGCCGCCATCACGCGGGAGGGCGAGCTGATCCCCAGCGCGGACGCGATAGGCCCCGGAATGATCTTCAGAGCCCACGATTTGAGCTGATCGGTCAGCCAGGATCCCATGGACTGGATTCCGTCAAGCAGGCCGCGCGCGACATCTTTGCCTTTCTCGGACAAAAGGCTGCGAAGATTACCTATCGAATCCATCACTTTTATCCCGATGCCACCGACCCAGGTGACGAACTCGCCCAACTTTCCGATCGAGTTCGACACGAACTCGGTCACCGGGCGGCCCGCATCTCGAACAGAAGTAGCAAAGCGACCAAAAAAACCGATCAGGCTTCCTATCCAGTCGATCGCCAGGCCTACCGCCGAGAAAATCCCGGAGAACACGGGGCCTGCCAGACGAACCAGCACCGGGATCGTGGTTCCCAAGATGTCGGCCGCCAGGCGGCCAAGCCAGGACAAGACAGATGATACGACCGAGATCACAGGCTGTGCTTTGTCTACGAACTCAGAAAGCTTTCCACTAACCGACTGAAAGGCAGGGACAACTCGCTGAGAAACGAACTCTGACAGCGCCGCAAAAATCGGCCGCAAGTTCTCGGATATCGCCTGGTAGACCGACATGGCAGCCGGCCAGACGGTGCCGGTAAGAATCGACGCGAGCCGGGTTACGACCGGAATCACGGCCCCGGCGGCAGTGCTCCACAGTTCCAGCAGCGTCGGAACGAGGAACCCCGAGATCACTTCCCAGACAGTGCGCGCCACCAGTCCGGCCCGCTCCAGCGCGCCGGCAAAGCCTGACGCCTGTACGGCGGACCCGCCCGCAGTGAACGCGGCTGCAAACCCTTGGACACCGCCAACGGCGGAGTCGAAGACCGTCCGGACCGTGGCGCCCGCCGTGATGATCGGGTTGATCCACGCCGTAGGCAGGTTGACATCCGCACCCTCGCCCGTGAACGCCCCGATAAAAAGCCGGACCGAATCCGAGGCGGCCTGTAGCGGCGGGCCCAGGGCGGTTCCCACAAAGCTGGCGAACCTCTCCAGCACCGGAAGCACACGGTCTCCGATGAAATTCGTCAGCCCGACCTCAAGCCCCCGCTTGAACGCCTCGATCTTTGCACCCGCGTTGTCGTGCAGCGCTGTGCCCATTTTCTCGGCAGCGCCCGCGGTGTCACCCAGGGCCTTGACTGCGGTATTTGTGTCAAGCGCGTAGAGCGCCTGTCCCAAATCCTCGCTCTTCGTACCGAAAAGCCCGACGGATGCAGCCGACTTTTCGGCTGGATCCTTTATTGCCTTGAGGCCGTCAAGTACCTGTTGTAGGCCCTCGCGCGCACCAGGACCGCCCGCAGCAATTTTGCGGGTCATCTCCTCGGCATTAAGGCCGATCGCTTTATAGGCCTCGGCGCTGGACTTTGACCCGTCGGTGGCCCGGATCTGAAATTCCTTGAGCGCGTCGGCGACCGTGTCGGTGTCGCGCGCACCCGCCTGCATACCCTGAGACATGAGCCCCATGGCATCAGTGGCAGAAAGGCCTAGATCACGAAACTTGGTACTGTATTCGTTGAAGGTATCGGCCATGTCATCGGCCCGAGGGCCCATGACTTGCATTCCCCTGGTGAGAATGTCTAGGGCTTCTGTGCCGTCTTTGGCCAAACCGTTTTTGAGCATTTGGCCGACCGCGTTACTGGTCTGGCCTAGGTCCAGCTCAAAAGTGCTGGAAAGGTCCGTCACCTTTTGAGTGATGGACTCAATTTGTGCATTGGTTGCTTCCGGGGGAAGGATGCCTGACCGCATCACCCCGGATATCGCCTGTGCGGCCTCCTCGACATTCTCTGTGACACCGTGCGCATAAAGCTGTCCGGCAGCTTTACCGTACCGGGATGCTTCCTCGGGCGTATTTCCTAGAGAAGCTTGGATCTTGCCGTTGATAGCGCCCTGATCAAGAGCATCGGAGAATCCCTTTACTAGGACTGCCGCGGCTGCCAGGCCGACCGTCAGCAGAGATCCCTTGAGAAAGCCGCCAAGCTTTCCCGTGAAGCCCTCGCCGGCCGCCGCGCCGCCTGCCTGTCCCGCGGCATCGCCAGCCTGCGCCGTAGGCCCTGTGACCTGCTGCTCTAGCTCTCGGCCGAACCCTTCGACTTCGGGAACGATGCTGAGATAGCCCATTCCGACTTCAACAGCCATCAGCCACCCCCGGCGGCCGGCTGGAATCGCGACAGATACGCGGCGACTTCCTGCGGGCTGCGCTTAGTCGTACCGATCCGACCAGCCGCCTTGACGCCAGGGCGGGGAATCGGGTCGGGTCGCCGGCTCGGGCTCTTGCTCCCAGCGTTGCCGCGCTGCCAATTCGCCTCGGAAAGCCGGTCGTGAACGGCCGCGAGTAGCTGGGTTTCGAGCGTCCACCCGGCGTCGGGGCCGGCCAGTGATCGGGCCAATGCGGAATCCGGCGGCAGGCCCGTGATAAGCGCCCTGAGGCGGCGCCACGTCAGCCCGGACCCGGGCCGCCAGAGGTCCCGAATATCGGTCCCGTAGTACCTCTGGAAATCGGCTTCTATCGCCTCGCCGTGCTCGGTCAGGAACTCGGCGAGACCTCGGATTCCCCCGGCGTCACGCCCTGGTGGTGCTGCCAGCGCCGGAACAGCTCACCGACCGCCGAGAGTGGCACGGGGAGCGCGTCAAATTCCACCCACTGGTCGCCGAGGCCAGCCTGTAGCAGCGCGATGATATCGGTGGCGGACGGGTTGTCGACGTTCACCGCGGCCAGTATGGACTTATCCAGATCGCCGGCTGCTGGGAGGACGAAGGTCTTCCCGTCCAGTAGGAAGCGGAAGGGCTCGCGGGCGGCTTCGGCCATCCACGCATTGAGATCGAAAGCATCACTCAAGGGGGCTACCTCACAATCTTGCAGGAACGTTTCTGCGGCAGGGGCAAAAAGGCTTACGGCTCCGGGGATGACAGCCACGCGGGGTCGTCGGAGAACTTCACGCACACCGTGCCGTCGGCAGCCGGGTATGCCGTGATGGTGAGTTCGTAGGCCAGGGCTTCGTCCCCCTTGTAAACCAGGTCTCCGACCTCGGTCACTTCGCCGTCGGGGACTACGATTCGGATGTGCGAGGCCCCGTCGATAACATCGAACCCAAACAGCCGGCGATCCGGCCCCGGCGCCTTGACGGCAAGCACCGCCTTACCGCTGGTGCCCGTGACCTTCGACCCCTTGTGGTACAGCTCAAGGGTCGTCCTGGAAGTCTCGATAGCAGTGAACTTGAACGTCATTTCCGAGGAACTGACGACCTTTCGGACCGTAGCCCCGCCCTGCCAAGCCTTGATCTCGGTAACGTCGGCAGAGTTGGACTCGGTGATTCCGTCATCACTGATCCAACCGATATCGACCGCACCATCCGGCCATGGCGACGTTGCGTCGGTCGGCGCGGTCGATCCCTTCGGTGCGGTGTACGCGGCGCCGGTGATGGCCACGCGCACCTGATTTGCGTTGAGCGTCATTCATCCCCCTTGAGAAGATTCATCGCGGGAAGCACCCGGCCCCGCATGTGGATTTCGACAGCAAAGGCATAGCGGGGCTTCCCGGACTCGTCGTCGGGCATCCACATGAGCCCACCGACCTCGGTAAGCCGATACACCGTGACTTCGTCTCGGACGCCCGGGATCGAGTCGAGCAGCGCGCGCGCCAGGGCGGCAAGATCGTGCGCCGCGGATTCGCTCTCGGCCCATGCGTGGATATCGAGCCGGGGCCGGTCAGAAACGACCGTCGCCCTGGTGCCCCCGACCCGCTCGACCCGGACGAACTCCGGCGGGCGGACCGAGGGAACTCGGGAGACAACCAGCACAGGGTGCCCGACGACGGCAAGTGCCTGCCGCAGGTACCCAGTCACCACGGCAACCGCATCCGGCATCAGGATCACGGGCCTAGTCATCGGCGCCGTCCAGCCCGCGGAGCAGATCCCGCCGGGAACCCTCGCGCCCGCCCGAGTTCTCGAAGTCGTAATTTCCCATGACTGCGCTTCGGATTCGGATCCGACCCGTTTCCTGGTCGGTCTTGTAGATACCGCCGCCCGCGCCCGCCGAGGCAGCAATACGACGCGCGATACGGGCGAGTTCGCTGCCTACCTCGGGCAGCTTCATAAGGCTGCGGATCCCGAGTTTGTTGGGCCTGAACTTCTTCAACCCGGTCATCCGACCACCTCCATGAGCCGCACTTCGGTGTGGTGGTGCCCGCCGAGCTGGTACCGGGCGGGCTCGCCGTCGACCTCCAACAGCCGGCCGAGGGCGGTCACCCGATCCCCCGGCTGTAGGTCGACGTCGTTTCCGTGGCGGGTGATCAGTCGCCACCCGGTGACGACCACGGGCCGATCACCAACGGCCTCGGTCGACTCCTGCGGCACGACTTCGACCCGAGGCACAGTCGTACTGATCGCCCGGGACCAGTCGCGCTCCGCGGTGGTGTTGCCATAGCGGTCAACCACGAACGGCGCGCGGTGAGTTACTACGGTCTGCCGGTAGCGGAGCGTCATTCGAGATCCACCACGGCGACCCGGCGCCGATAGCGGGCGAGCTGGTCGCGCTCGATCTCGGCGAGGCTGGCCCCGATGGTCTCCGAGGCATAAGTGACGCTCACCCCGCCCACGGCTTCCTGCCGCAAGTCCTGGGGGTTGTTGATGATCCGGGCCGCGAGGGTAAGCACGACCGCGAGCACGTCGCCCGGTACTGCGCCGTATCCCGAGGTGTAGGTGACCAGAGCTGGGGTGTATGGGTACCGCATCACTCGGAGTCGGTCACCGACCAGCAGCCAGCCCGAGGGCTCAACCGTCCCGCCGGCTACGGTCACGGCGTCGACCGAGACAACCGGCCGCAGCGGCAGGCGGATCACGCCGTCCCGCGGAGTGAACATGGCGGTGGTCGAGCGGCGGGTGAAGTCCGACCGGGCCTCGGTGCGTACGATCCGGCTCGCCACGTCGAGCACCAGGGCGGCACCCTCGGGCAACTCGGCCGGAGTTCGCTGCATCCACGCCGAGAGCTGGTCGACGGTCGCGAGCGGGGGCAGGTTCGTCACGGCGTCCCCCTCGGCTGATCGTCGGTGATGATCTGTGCACCGCACTCCAGACACCGCGTGACGGTCCGGGCCGGTCCGTCCGAACCGGGCACCGGAAAGCGCTCGATTCGGACGGACGACGGGCAGGAATCCGCGTGCGGAATTCGAGAGAGCGGCGCCGCAGCGCGCTTACGCGGCGGCATTCCGTCCCCCTTACTTGTTGAGCACGCCGTTAAGGCGGGCCGCAGCCTGGCCACCGAACAGGGCGAGACCACAGAAGAACTCGATCCGGGTCCGGTAAGCGGGCTTAGAGTCCAGCTCGCCGAGATCCCGAACGGTAACCCCGCCATTGGTGAGGCCGGTCACGGCCTTGTCGCCTTCGGAGCGGCCGAACTTGACCGCGTAAATGGAACTCGCGTCAGTGGCGGTGCCCTGCGTCTCAGTGGTCGGCAGGATATCGACGCCCGCGGCGGTCTGGCCCGGGTCGAGTAGCGGAATACCGTTGTAGGTCGCCACGATCTTGCCGGTAAGGGCCTCGCGCACCATCTCGTAACCGCCGAGCCGGCGAGCCGAGGAAGCGATACGGGCGATGATCTTACGGTTGGCGTACAGGGCGCCGTTCGACCCGTTCAGGCCCGGGACCTGTGCAATCAGTGCGTCAAGCGCGTCGAAGAAGTCGTGACCGCCGAGAATCGGACCGAGTCCGTTGGTGCCCGCGGAAATAACCTGCGCTCCGGTGAGACGCTTTCGCAGACCGTCGAATCCCTTGGGGTCCACGGTAACGTCACCGTTGAAGAACGCATCCTGAAACTTGTAGCTCGCAGCCTTGACCTTGAGCGTTTCCTGAATGGCTCGCTGATCGTTCAGGTCGCCACGGGTCTTCGCAATGAAGGTGTCCACGTCGGCGTCACCACCGAGGATTACCAGACTCTCGGTCTTCTGGTTGACGGTACCGGTCGACTCGCTGTAGCTGTCGTTTACGGCGCGGAACTCCACGCCCGGAAGCGTCGCCTCAAGATTGTATGCGTAGGCGTTTCCCTCAATGGTCATGAGGGGCAGGCGGTCGAGAATTGGAGACTCCTGAACGAAAGTCTCGACCACGCCGCGCTGAAGGTCGGTCTTGCTCAGCTTCGCAGCCTCGGCAAGGGTAAGAGCCATTTAGATTTCCCCCTGATTTTGGGCATGAAAAAGGGGCCTCGCTCGCCAAGCGGTGCCCCAACTGGTCGAGTGTGCTTGCTAGTTGCTGCGCTGGACCCGGCGCAGACGCTCGTACGGGCTCGCGGGCTCGGCCTCGGCGGACGTACGCGGACCGGCGCCCACGTCGCCCCACTTCGAGGCGTCGCCGCTGTCGGCCGCAAGGTAGGGCTTGGACTCAATGAGCTTGTCCAGAGCGGCAGTTACGGCCGCCTGGTCCACCGTGCCGTTCTGGCCGGCGAGGGCGGACAGGTCGACCAGGGCGAGGGCGTCGGCCGGGTCGCGGAGCCGTCCAGCGGCAGCCGCGCGCACCTCGGCCCGCACCAGCTCGGCGGCGAACTCCTGCCGGATCTCGGCCTTGATCGCGTCAAGGTCGGTGCCCTTGGTCGCAGCGTTCGAACGGCGGAGTCGGGCGGCCTCGGCCTCGGCCTCGGTGGCACGCTTCTCGGCAGCCTCGCGGGCGGACTCCGCAGCGGCAAGCGCGGCGCCCTGATCGCCGGACTTCGGGTCCTGGTCGCCCTTAGGGGCCGGGTTGCCGCCGGTCTTCGCCGGGTCCTGATCAGCCGGGTTCGGGTCGCCAGCCGGACCGGTCGGGTTCGGGTTCGGGTTCGGGTTCGGGTTCGGATCGTTAGGCATGGTGCTCCCCCTTAGAAGATGTATCCGTGCTTGCGAAGCAAGTTGACTTGCTGGTCTCGGGTCTTCGCGCGCCGGAAGATCTCCTCCGGCATCATGCGCGTCTCGGTACGGCGGGCGTATCGGCTTCCGTCGACCCGCTGCGCGTCGCCGAGGTTCCGGCCACCGAGCCCACGCCGCGTGGTCGACTCCGAGGTGATCGACACCGTTCCCCGGGTAGTGGTGACCGTCTGCATCCCCCGGCGCGCGTTCACCACCGACGCCACATCGGCACCGTTCTCTATCGCCGTAACGGCCGCACCCCCAAACGCCCTGCGCCGCTGCTCCGGGGTCATCCGGTCGAACAGGCCCTTAGGGTCGACGGGTTGGCGCTTCGTGGTGTCGGCAAGCGGTTCCATGCCGCAGTCACATTTCGGATGCCGGGCGAACCCCGTTGAATGGCTGTACTGGCGACCGGCGAGCACGACGCACCGTGCGCACGCCGGAGCGTGGACCACTCGCACGTATCCCTGACAGCGAGGGTGCGCGGTCATGGCTACCGAAGTCGCCGCCCTGGCGGTGTCGGTCACCGTCGTACTTACGAGAAGCGCCATCTGTGCGAGGCCCCGCGCGGCAGCAACCTCTGCTGTCTCGCCGACTGCCAGGGCGCGCGCGCTGGTGATGGCCGGCACATAGAGCATGGTCGCGAGTGGGCGCCCGTCCATCGCCATGCCCGCCAGGCCGCCGGGATCGAGCACGCCGAGCGGAGCCGCCATTGCCCCTTGCGCCAGCATCGCCGCGGTGACGAAGCTCTGCGCGCCCTCGGCCACTGAGAGTTGACCCGCAACCACCGCGCGGAGGATTGCGGCCCCCTCCTCGCCTTGCATCGCAGCGAGGATCCGGTCCGGTGTGACGCCCCGCCAAATCCCCTGTACGGCCTCGACAACGCCCCGGGAAATCATCTGTACCTCTCGGTACCGAACGTCCGCCAAAGTGGCACTGTCGACCATCACGCGGCCTCGGGGATCGGCTCCGCGCCGGGTTCCTCGGCAGGGTCCGGCTTAGGGCCGAACATTCCGGCAAGGTTGCCGCCGAGGATTGCCGCGGCCTGGTCGTCGCGCATCGTTTTCCACCGCGCGATTTCCTCCGGAGTCACGCCGGGGATTCGCTCCCACAGTGCCTCATCCGGAACATTGATGCTCTTGAGCTTCGTCAAGGCGTCCGCGTACTGCGCGTCAGATCGGAATTGCGGATCTCTCCAGATCACGTCACCGAGGCGGAGCGCTTCCGCTCGCTTCGGTTCGCCGGCCGCGAGGGCTTCAATCCTCATGATCTCGCGCAGAGCAGCACCGGTATAGCGGTGCCTCTCGCGGACCTTAGCAACTAGTCCGGCTTCGTTCTGCGCGAGCCCGTCAACGCCAACATTGATCAGCCGACCCACCAGGTAATGACCTGGGGTGCGCGTCTGCGCGGCGATGTGGTCGACCAGCTCGCGGATAAGCTCGATGAACCCCGAGAGCGGAGCGGCCGAGAATTCGGCGATGCTTGCCCCGGGCTTCTCCAGCCAGAGCAGCCGGTCACTTCGAAACTTGGCAATCGGTTCGTCTTCCTCGCCGACGACTTCGCCCGTCTCCGGGTCAAGGATCTCCCTTACCGGACGGTCCATCCCGAGCACGGCACGGGCGGGCAGGGCAACGGAATCCGCAGCGGTGAGAACGTGAGCCCACAGTGCATTGACGGCATTCTGCAATGGGATGACGTTGTGAATCTCGGAGACCGGCGGCGCGAGTAGCCGAGTCCGGTTCGGAATCTCGACCAGCGGCACCAGCCCGAGCGGGTTCCGGAAGTGCGCGGATTCGGACCGCAGCAGCCCCGAGGTTCGGTCCGTCCATTCGCCGCCGTTCACGTGCCGCTGATAGCGGTACACCATGTCCGGCAGAAACAGCGTTGCGAACTCGGTATCCCCGTCCCGCCAGACCTTGAGCCCCGCGGCGCGAACCCGTCGACGGCCCGGGACGTACTCCACGATGGCCTGTGCCTCGGGCTCGAAGGTTATTTCTGTGGTGACGCCGTCGGGCTTCCATACCAGCGCGTAGCAGCGGGCAGAGACCAGGCTCTCAAGCATTGAGAGACCGATCTCAACATCGCATTCACTCATCTTCCACGCTCGGCCGGCTGCCTTATCGACCGTGCCGTCTTCGAGTCGGAAGCCCATCGGGCTCATTCGCTCGATCATGGCGTTAGGGACGACCGAGCACCAGTTATCCGAGAAGCCGTCGAACAAGCCGCCAGTCTGCGCGCGGAACTCGGGACTTGCGAACTTGAGCGGGTGTCGCCCGTCGTAGTAGTCGCCCCAAAGCTGAGCCTTGATCTTGCGTTTCTCAAGCTTGCGCCGCAGGCGGGTAGTCATCTGTAGCGGCGATTCGGCCACACGCACCCCCTCGGGCATGAAAAAGCCCCGCCCGAGTACGCCCGGACGGGGCTGGATTGAATGCGCCGAAGGGCGCTATGCGCTCGCTGCGCGAGCCTTCTTAAGCGGTCGACGCACGTAGCCGTCAAGGGCCATCACAAGGGCTGCAATGCCGTCGATACGGGCCGACGACTTATCACGGTCCGGCTTGACTGGACGCATGTTGTCGTTGCCGTCTCGGTAGACCTCGACCACACTTGCATGCCAGCGCAGGACCGGGTTCCCGCCGTGATGGATCTGCCCTTCGCGTAGTAGCCGCTCCAGCTCCTTAGAGCCCGGGCTCATTCCTAGGTAGGTCTGTGCGATCGGCACTACGTCGACACCGCGGGTTTTCTGCTCGACCCGCTGCACCAGATGGCCGGCAAACATCCGGTCGTAGCTCACGCGCTGTACGTCAAGCCGTCTGCAATCCTCGATGATCTGCCGCTCGATAGCGCCATAGTCAATCGCGTCGCCCTCGGTCAACGTCAGCAGCCCGCTATTTACCCACTCGCCAAGAGGGACCATGAGTTGCTGTTCTAGCTCGGCTAGGCGTTCCTCTGGCAGCCAAAAGCGCGGAATGATCTCCAGTTCTACGCCGGGCTTCCGGGACTCCACCACCAGCACCCATGCCGACAAGTCCGAGACCGCCGACAGATCAGCCCCGCCCCACGCCCTACGGTAGCGAAAGGATTTCTCATCCACTGCCCCGTCGTTCTGGTCCCACAGCGTTAGCGGAAGCCACCGTGTGGAATTTCGCATTCGCATGTTGAGCGACAGCCGGCAGAACGTCGGAAAATATGATGGGGTTGACTTTGCCTTAGCTGCCTCGCGGCGCATGTATGCCAGGCTCGGCGATACCCCGAGGCCCGGGTTAGCCTTCCGCCAAGTAGCCTCGGAGAAAGGATCGTCACCCGGTTCCGCGGCCCAGATGACGCCGTAGTGACCGGGGTCTTTTACAACCCCGTCGGCGACCCGGCGAGTGTATGTGTGTTTCTCATCATAAATGCTGCCTTCGGTTCCCTCGTCAGCCGTGGTAATAAATACCACCAATGGCTGATCCCGGGCACCGGTACCGGTCTCGATAGCGTCGACCAGATCGCGCCGCTTATGCACGTGGACTTCGTCCACCAGCGCACCGGAGACATTCAGACCGTGGGCCGTCTCGGCGATTTTGGAAAGGGCCCGGAAGACACCGCCGGTTCGGGGAACGCGGATTACGCCGCGCAGAACTTCGACGCGCCCTCGGATTGCCTTACTCGTAAGGGCCATCCGCTTAGCGTCGTCAAAGACCCTTTCCGCCTGCGGGAGCGAGCCGGCTGCCGCGTAGACCTCGGCGCCGATCTCACGATCCGCCAGCAGCAGCACCAGGCCGATACCGGAACTAAGCGTGCTCTTGCCCGCCTTACGCGGTACTTCGATCCACACCGTTCGGGTAGCTCGGACCGCCCGGCCTATCTCCGGGTCGTACCACAGCCACCCGAAGACGGGCGCGATGATCCACACGATTTGCCACGGGGCGAGTTTGAGTTTCGTTCCGCCCCATCGGCCCTTAGTGTGCTTCATACTCTCGATAGCACGGATAGCGCGGCGGGCAGCCTCTACGGAGTAGTACGCGCCTGGTTGCTGGTGCTGCTGGTTGGCGACGACAAGCGGGCGAGATTTCAGAGCCTCGGCTATGTCGTCCTCGGAAAGCCCGAGTTCGCGCAGCGCTTCGAGCGGAACCGGCAGGGCGTCAGTCGAAGATATCTCCGTCATCATCGCCCCCGTGCTCCGGCGGGGTAATCCTGGTGGCCGAGGCGGGCGAAAGCCCAAGCTCTCCCACCAGCGCCCGCAGGTGTGATCGGTACTGGCCGAGGATGGTCACCCACGGCGATTTCACATTGCCTCGCTCGGTCTCGACCACCAGGCCCGTACGGCTCAACTCCCGCTCGCCCTCGGCGATTCGGGCCGCCGTAATGCAGTACTCCACGGCCACTTCGCGCTGTGAGTCGACCAGGCCGGCGGACACCACCAGGGCCGGGACGACCCGAGCCCAGACAGCCGCAGCGTGGGCACGTACGGGCTCGGCCTGGTCGCCGGGCAGTAGCTCGGCCCAGTCAGGTTCGATCGGGTCGACGGGGGCGAAGCGGGCGCCCTCGGTGTGGCGGTCGGGGCGGTAGGTTCCCTCTCGAACGGCGGCAATGTGCGGCTTCGGCTTCCGCCCTGGCATGGACACGCTAGGCTACCCTCACAAGAATGGTTGTATTAGCCATCGGAGTTTTTTCCCTCCCTGCCGCGCCTTATGGCACCGGGAGGGAGTCACCCCCCTGGGGTGTCACCGCAGGTCAGGGCCTCGGACAGGCTTAACGCGCTCACTCGCCCAACCTCCGGGCTGATGAACGGCCGTCTCGCGGCTGTGACACTGCGTACACAGCGGACGAAGAAGCGACCACGCGTCCGGATCGGGTACGCCTCGGGCGACCAGCGACCGACGCGACTCCGGGAAGTGGTCGGCGACCACGGCGACGCGAGCACACAGCACGCACCACGGATGGGCGTAGAGGTAAGCCCGACGAATGCGGGGCCAGCGAGGGCCGTACGCGCTTCCGCCCGGCGTGCCTCGCTGTGCGTCCGCCTCGGCCTGGTGCTTGGGGCAGCGCCCCCCACGGGCAGTCAACTCGGGGCACCCAGGGATCGAGCACGGGGGACGGGGTCGCTTGGGCACAGGGGCACCTCCTCAACAGACCCGGGAAGAGGCGGAACGTTCGTGGATCCCGGCACTTCCACCGCGCGCGATACCACATCCCGCTAAGAGTGTTCTGCTCATGCAGCACAAAACGCAGGACCAACCTCGGGCACGCTGGCGCACCCACCACCACGGCAGAAGGGTCGATCATGTACACCGCAGCCACGTTCGCCGCTGTCCTGGGCACACTGCTGGTGAGCCATCAGTGGGCCGATCACTGCGCGCAGACGGACCGCCAGGCGGCACACAAGGGCCGCCCCGAGGCAGACAGCACCACGACGAATGCGGCGTCCTGGCGGGCCCTGTGCGGTCACCTGGTGAGCTACCACGCCGTAATGGTCGTGATGCTCGCCGCCGCGGTGGTCGCGCTCGACCTGCGGGTGGGCCTCGCCGGCTGCGTGGCTGGAGTCGGATTCTCCGCACTCACACACGGATTCCTTGACCGACGCTGGCCGATCCGCAAGTGGATGGTCCGCACCGGCTCCACCTCGTTCGCTGACCAGCCCTTCGGCCGGTACACGGTCGACCAGGGGTGGCACGTGCTGTGCCTCTGGTGCTCCGCGTTGTTGGTTGCCCTGGTCTAGTCAGATTCCGCATGACTGGCGACTACCGAGAGGGCTTCCGCCCACACCGCGTAGCGCCGAGCCTCGACCGGCCGCAGGTAGTCACGGGTCGGATGCATCGCTTCGACACTAGTCGTGTCGGCGGTGCTGAACTCCAGCACGGTGCCGGATCGGGCCGCAGCAGTGTCGACCGCAGCCAGCACAGCCCTCAGCCGCTCCGAGTCGGCAGGGCCGTGAACGTGAACCTCCTCAGGCCCCAGCATGTAGCGCTGGAACGGCACCGCAGGAACCGGTGCGGCCGGAACCAGCTCCGCGTACGCCTCGTCAGTCAAGTACCGCAGAGTGTCCAGGTTCGGCAGTCCGCCGCACGGCTCGGCCAACGCAGCCTCCCAGAAGACGCGCAGCCGCTCCGAGGCGGCCGTTTCGTCATGCAGCATCGCGCACCGCCTCGGCCTCGGTTTTCAGCGTGTGGCACCCACGGCACAGCACGTGCACATTGCGGTCAACGTCTTCGCCGCCCTGCGAGAGCGGACGCACGTGATCGACATCCACATCCGCAGCGGGGAAGTCCTCGCCGCACCAGGCGCACCAGCCCGTACCCCGGACGTCGATCCGGGCCCGCAGCCTCGCCGCGGCATCAAACCGGGCCGCCCGCCGGCGAGCGCGGCTCCGACGGGACCGAACCGCCGGACGCGCCTCAAACGCGCCGTGGTGCGTTGCGCAGCGGCCTCGATGGGTCGCCACGTCCGAACAGTCAGTACAGCGCACAACGGCCCCCATGGGTAGGTAACTTGAACTCATGACAGACAACGAGAGGCCCGAGATCCGCCCCGGTGTCGACCCGCTCGACGACCTGGTGATCACCGTCCGGGGCGACGGCACCGGCACGGCCCCGAATTACGAACTGCCGCCGACTGTCAGCCTGAACACCGCATCGGCGATCCTCGGGCTGCCCGCGGATGTTGGACGCCGCCGAGCCGCCGACGGCACGTATCCGGTCGACGTGATCACCCTCGGGGCCACGCGCCGAGTCGGCACCGCTCCTCTGATCCGCGCCGCCGGGCTGGATAAGGTACGCGAGGCACTGCGGCCTGGCGAATAGCCCCGCAGACAAGGGGACCGCACCCCGGTTCGGCTCGCCCTGGCGAACGGGTTACTACGGGCGGTGCGGTCCCCGCGCTCTGCCTCACGACTCCGGCGGCCACCCCCGAGAGGATGCGTGGTGCACGAGCAGAGCAGCAAGAGAGGCACGGGAACTCGGTCCGCCGGTTCCCGTCGGTGGGGTGCGCGGTAGTCCCGGCCTCACTTAGTAGGGGAGGCCAGAGATGACCTGCGCCGTCGGCGCCTGCTTCTCGAACTTCCCTCACTCTGTAGGGGAGGCCAGAGATGACCCGCGGGTGGTGAGGTGACGTTGGTGAGGCAGATTTCGGTTCTTCTCTATAAGCCCGCTGTGTAGAGAAAACCTGATTTCAGCGTCTCCAGCGTCACCCGTCACCACCTCGGGCGCTGACAGGGCCGCTACGCCGCCCGGACGGGCTTCGACACCCCCTCGGGCGCATGGTCGGACAGGGCGACAGCCTCGGCCTGGTAGGCCCCGGTGACCGCCGCAGCCGACTTGCCGAGGCGGACAGTTGTCCGGCCTACTGTTGGCGCCTCGGCCTGGTGCCCGGCCTCGGGGCGCGCGGGATCGCCGTCGACCGCTCCGGTGACCTCGGCCGCGGGGTCATGGGCTACCTCGGCTGTGATGATCACTCGCCCTGCCCGCCCCCGTCCCCACACGGGGTACAGCGTGACCTTGACGCCATGTTCATCCAACATCTCCCGACGGGCGGGCCCGTCCGACGCTGCCCACTCCTGTGCGACCGTCTTCCCGCTCGGCACGATGTGCCACCCGGCGGACCGCTCGGGCTTCTTACGGAGCGCGGCAATGTCCTCGGTGATCTGCCGGTAGCGAGTCTGGAACCACTCTGCGTCATCGGGGTCCTCATAGAGGTTGGCATCCCGGTCAGCCTGTAGGCGGACCTTGGCAGCCTTTAGCTCGGCAATCTGGTTCGCGTACCCGGTGCCGGGGTCGAAGACCTTGATCATGATCTGAGCGGAGCCGTACCGCTCCAGGAACCAACGTTCAACCCGAGACTCAAGGTCCGGGACCCCGATCGCCGGAGCCGGCTTGCAGTGCTGTGCCGTTGGGATGCCGGCCGCCCGCGCCTCGCACCGGAACGCCGGGTGTCGACCCTTCGCCGTGTTCACACACCCGTTTCGTTTGATTGGCTCGTTGCAGTTTCCGCAGGTGATCCGTCCCGAGCACGTGAGGGCACCGCTCGGTGCCCTCGGGACGCGCTTGGACGCGTCGACCACCCGCGTGGGGGCCAGCTTCGCCTTGAGCGCTTCGTGTGTGGCCCGGTTCCACAGCTCGGGCCCGATCCGGATCGGGCGTCCGTCTTCGCCGATCAAGGGCCGTCCCTTGTACATGCGGAAGCCGAGCGCGTTTTCAGAGATGAGGATCTTTTTTAGGCTGTCACCCTTCCACGGCTTGCCCTGCGGTTCACGGCCGTACAGCACCGCGCGCCAGTCATCCGGGCTCAACACGCCTGCCCTGGTCAGCCGTGCGGCTTCGGTGTACCCGGTGACCTTGCCCGTTGTGTCCGCGAGAATCCGCCGGGCGACTTCCTGAATGCTGGTCTGCGCGCCGGGTTCGAACTCGCGGCCGGTGATCTTTCCGGTCTTGTCCCGGACGTTCCGGTACCCGTAAGAGGGCTTGCTGTTCACCTGTCCGGCTTCGACGGCACGGGCCGTTTCGTCCTGCACTCGCTTCTTGGTCTGCCGGTGTTCCATCTGTGCAGCGAAGAGCTTGAACGTGAAGTCCATCTCTTGCGCAATGTCCGTGAGGTCCCACACCCCAGCGTGGTCGGCCGTGATCAGTATCCGGCCCTCGGCCGTGTTCAGCTTTGCGAGGCGCAAGCCCTCGTACACGTCTCGGCCGACACGATCCACTGCGGCGGCGGCGAGGCCGTCGAACGGGCCCCGTTCTCCACGCAGCCACGGGCCGAGGGAGGGCCGGGTGAACGGGTCGGTCGCCCCGCTCACCTCCCAGTCATCAGCCCACGCGATGATGTGCCCGCCTACCGCTACGACGGACTTGAGAATCTGCCCCATTTGCTTCTCGGGGCTGTTGGTGTGCCGCTTCACTCGGGACAGCCGACGGACGCCCACTAGGCACATCCCGCACCCGTCGTAGGGCGTGGTCGGCGCGGTCTCCGTTCCGCTGATCTTCTTTGGGGCCATGGGGCTCACTCCTCACCGGTTGTCTACCTTGGTGGGGAGGCCACACATGCCCAGTGCTACGCGAAGCGCGACCAGCCGTGGCTGAGATCGCCGTTGCACTGGGCCAGGCGCTCCGGGTCGGCTCCGCCGGCCGGCTTGGTGAGACTGAACTGCCACGGGTACTGGCGGGCCAGCAGGCCGTTGGGCTGGTTGAAGACGGAGTAGCCCCCGGCGATCTGGATGGCGGAGCGGTCGGCGAAGCCGCGCACGCCGCGCAGCATGCCGAAGTAGTGGTCGAAGCTGCGGTTCTCCTGCATCAGGATCACGATGTGCCGCGCGTCGGCGAGGGTGCCGGTCCGCGACGGCGCCGCCGACGGCGCGGTGGCCGACGCGGGGACCGCGGCGGGGGCCTGCGCGGCGGCCGGCGTCCCGGCGCCGGCGCTCCCGGCACCGGTCACGGCCAGACCCGCGGCGGCGGCGCCGGACAGGCTCACGAACTTCCTACGACTCAACTCGGCCATCAGCCCGGTCCGTCCCTTCACTGGCGATGTTGTGCACACAAGTCGGGGCCCACTCGATCGCGCAGCATCCTCCACCCGCCCCGAACCACCCCACCAGGTGCGGGCGCCAGGATTGGCGGACTGTTCTCCCTTCCGTCACCGAACGACCGGAAGCTGAACGCGGGTCGGGACCGGAACCTCCCGACCTCCTCATGTGAACGCGTTCAAAGCCTCTGTCACGGCGGAGTCGCCCGCTCAGGCCCGCACCGTGATCCCCAGGGCCTGGGCGAACTGCGGGGCCAGCTCGAAGAGTTGGGTGGGGCTGATCAGGGCGCCGCGCAGGCCCTGGTGTCCGTCGGGCAGGCCGAGGGCGGCGGCTCCGCGCAGGTCGACCTTGCCGAGGGTGGCGCCGCGCAGCCGGACCTCCTCCAGGGTGGAGCCGGGGAAGGTGACGTCGGTGAGCCGCGCGTCGCCGAAGTCGACGTCGCGCAGCAGGCAGTCCTCGAAGACGACGTCGCGCAGCACGGCGGCGCGCAGGTTGACCGCCTCCAGCTTGCAGCCGCGGAACACCACCCGGCGCAGCGCCGAGCCGTGGGCGGTGATGCCGGCCAGGACACCGCCGGTGACGGCGCTGTCCTGCCACTCACTGTCGGCGAGGTCGCAGGCCACCCATCGGCCGGCCTGCACCCAGACCTCGTTGAACCGGGCCTGGCGGAGCTTGACGCCGCTCAGCGAGACGCCGGTGAGGGCGCACTCCAGGAAGGTCGCGCCGGCCGCCGACCGGTCGGTGTGCTCGCCGCCGTCGAAGTGGACGGTGTCGTAGCGCGCGTCGCTGCGCAGCGGCCCGGTGTGCGGGGTCAGGTGGTCCGCGTAGGGCAGGTCTTCGAGGCGGTCGGGGACGTGCTGGGGCATGGCGGGGCACCTCGCGGTCGGCGGCGGACGGGTCCTGGTCCGCATGCTCGCACGGGGCACCGACAACCGGCCCGAGGCGCCGGGGCGGGGTCGCGGCGCGAGCGGGCGCGGCGGTGACACGGTGGGGCGCGCACCGCCGGCCCTGCTCGGGTGCGCCGCGAGGGGCGGGAACGCATGCGGGGCGGCCCGGTCGCCGGGGTTCCGGCGACCGGGCCGTCCACTGCGGTGCGGGAGGATCAGCCGGCCAGGCCGTTCCGCCAGAGGGTGTTGACCCGGCTGCGCTCGGTGGTGTTCGGGTACGCGTTGGTGCAGGAGGTGCCGGGGCCGCCGCCGGACATCAGCTCGCTGCACGGGCCCGAGTAGTGGTCCGGCAGGCCGAGCACGTGGCCGGTCTCGTGGGCCGTGACGCGCACCGAGTTGTACTGCCGGTTCTGCGCGTAGTCGAGGAAGATGTAGCCGCGGCCGTGGCCGTCGGTGCTGGCGTAGGAGCCGCGGGAGTCGTTGCCCTCGTAGTAGCGGAAGTCGGCGGCCGTACCGGACCGCAGCTGCACGTTGGTGACCGAGCCGTTCCAGATCTGCGCGCTCTGGGCTATCTGGTTGCGGAACGTGGGCGCGCTGCTGGCGTCGTAGGTCACGGTGACGGCCAGCAGGAAGGGGTTGGCGGCCTGCTTGGCCCGCGCGGACTTCATCACGGCCTCGAAGAACGCCTGGTTGTTGGCGTCCTCGGCGGCCGAGCCGGCGTAGGTGGAGGCGGACGGCGTGTAGCCCTGGGCCGGCGCGGCGGAGGCGGTGGTCGGCAGGGCGGCCAGGCCGGCGGCGAGCGCCAGGCCGACGGCGGCGGAGAAGGTGCGCGAGACACGGTTCATGTGGGGGGGCTCCCGTCACGGGTCGAGGGGTGGGAGTTGGGGGTTGGAACCGGGTGGGGATGCGGCGGCGGGGCGGTACGGCGGTGAGGCCGTGCCGCGGTGGTGCGGGGTGCGGGCGCCGCGGTGGTGCGGGTGGACGTGCGCACGGCCGGCCGGAGGGGTCGTCCGGCCGGGGCGCGCCGGGGGCCGCCGGAGAGGCGGACCGTCAGGGGGCCGGATCAGCCGGCCAGGCCGTACCGCCACAGGGAGTTGACGCGGCTGCGCTCGGTGCCGTTCGGGTACGCGTTGGTGCACGACGGGCCCGGGCCGCCGCCGGACATCAGCTCGCTGCACGGACCGGTGTAGTGGTCGGGCAGGCCCAGCACGTGCCCGGTCTCGTGCGCGGTCACGCGCACCGAGGAGTACTCCTGGTTCTGGGTGTAGTCGAGGAAGATGTAGCCGCGGCCGTGGCCGTCGGTGCTGGCGTAGGAGCCGTTGGCCGGGTCGTCGCCCTCGTAGTAGGCGAAGTCGGCGTCGGAGCCCTCCTGGAGCCGGACGTTGGCGACCGAACCGTTCCAGATCTGCGCGCTGCGGGCTATCTCCGAGGCGAACGACGGCGCGTTGCTCGCGTCGTAGGTCACGGTCACGGCCAGCAGGTACGGGGTGGCGGCCTGCTTGGCCCGCGCGGACCTCATCACGGCCTCGAAGAACGCCCGGTCGTCGGCCTTGCCCGCGCCCTTCGCGGCGGTGCCCGGGGTGTAGTGGCGGGCGGCGCCGGCGTCGGGGGCGGCCACCGGGGCGGCGGTGGCGGCGGCCGGCAGCGCGGCCGTTCCCGCGGCCAGCGCCAGTCCGAGCGCGGCGGAGAGCATGCGCGGCAGACGGTTCATGTGGGGGCTCCGATTCGCGAGTGCGCCGCGGACGGTGGGGGCCGGGCCGCGGGCATCGGATGAATGCTTGTGCTGCCCCCAGAGCTTCGGCCAGGCCGGCGGCCCGGCGGATGATGTCAACCGGCGATAGCCCGGACCAATCACCGCGCCGCCCCGGCGCTTCCCGCACCCGCGCCGCCCCGGAGCCGTCCATCGGCCCGACAGCCTGTCATGTCCCTGGCGTCATCCCGTTTCGGCCGTTACGCTCCCCGATGTGGAGCTCGACGTGAGACACCTGCGGGTGCTGTGCGCGATCGCCGACACCGGAAGCCTCCGCAAGGCAGCGCTGCAGCTCGGCATGACCCAGCCGTCGCTCACCACCCAGCTGCACCGCATCGAACGGGCCGTCGGCGGAACGCTGTTCACCCGGGAGCAGACCGGCAGCCGGCCGACCGCGCTCGGCCACTCCGTGCTGTCCCGGGCCAGGCCGGTGATCGCCGAGATGGCGGCGCTGGTGGCCGCCGCCCGTCAGGAGGCCCGGGAGACGGCCGGTGGCGAGCGTGCCCGGCGGCTGCGGATCGGCAGCGTCGGCAGCCGCGCGGTGGCCGCCTGGCTGCGCCGGCTGCACGAGCGGCTGCCGGAGACCGACACCACCATCCAGATCGACATCTCGGCCAACGCCCTGCTGCGGATGATCGCCGCCGACCAGCTGGACGTCGCGTTCGTGCACGAGAGCGAGGGCTTCCCGCTGCGGCTGCCCCCGGACGCCGAGCACCGGGTGCTGCTCGCCCGCGAGCCGCAGTTCGTCGCGCTCGCGGCCGGCCATCCGGCGGCCGCCCGGCCGTCCGTCCGGCTGGCCGAACTCGCCGAGGACACCTGGATGGTGGACCCGACCGCCGACCACGAGTACGCCGCGATGCGCCGGGTGTTCCGGGCCGCCGGGCTCAACCCCCGGGTGGTCCAGGTGCGGGACAACGCCACCGCCGCCGAACTGGTCGCCTCCGGGGAGGCGGTCCGCCCCTGCCAGCCGACCTCCGTGCCCGGGCCGGGCACCGTGGCGCGCCGGCTGCACGGCGACCCGCTGGCCGTGCGGCTGCTGCTGGTCTGGCGTCCGCGCGCGCTCGGCCCGCCGGCCCGCGAGGCGCTGTACGAGGAGCTGCGGGCGGCCTACCTGGACCTCGCCCAGGCCAGCCCGGCGTACCGGGCCTGGCTCGCCGGGCACGACGAGGTGCTGCGCGGCCTGCTGGGGCCGGCCCCGCCGGACCCGCCGCGCGCGCACGGGCAGCCGGCGCGGGGCGGGCCGAACGGGACGGCACCGGCGCACGGAACGGCACCGGCGCACGGGACAGCCCCGGTCAACGGGACAGCGCCGGTGAACGGCACGGGCCCGCCGTACGGGGCCGACGGCCGGGACGAGGAGCACCCCCGCGACGGGCAGCCGCGGGAGGGCGCACCGCAGCACCGTCCGGCGGCCCTCGCTCAGCGCTCCCTGGCGTGCAGCGCCACCCCGGCCGCCACCGTGACCGCCGTCACCAGGCCCGCCGCGAGGACACCGGCGCCGCCCGCCGCCGTACAGGCGAGCACCGCCACCGAGGCCGCCGGCAGCAGCGACAGCTGAAACGGGCCGGTCTTGGCGTACCGGGCGTGCAGCCCCCAGACGGTGAGCAGGTAGAGCGCGGTCGGCACGGTCACCGTCGCGGTGGCGGCCGTCTCGGAGACGTGCGCCTTGTGCACGGCCGATTCGACCGCCACCTCCAGTCCGGCGCCGATCGCCGCCGCCGCGCCGAAGACCAGGTAGTGGCCGTACCCCCAGAGGAAGCCCTGGCGGTTGGACCGCAGGTGCTCGTGGACCGGCCGGGCGAAGTAGATCCACCAGGCCGAGAAACAGATCAGCAGACCGCCGGCCGCGACCGGCAGCAGCCGGCCGAGGCCCTCGTGCTCGTCCACCGCGGACTGCACCGCCACGGTCGCCGCCGCCACCGTCTCGCCGAGCACGATCAGCGTGAACAGGCCGTACCGCTCGGCGATGTGGTGCGGGTGCCAGGGGGTCGACAGCCGCAGCTCGGCGATCGCGGGCACGGCCAGCTCGGCCAGGATCCCGAACGGGATCACCACCGTCCGGACGTCGTGCGGCAGCAGCAGCACCACGCCCCAGCCGATCTGGCAGAGCGTGATCCCGACGGCGTAGCGCACCGCCACCCCGCGGGCCGCCCCCTCCTCGGCCGCCGCCGCGCGCAGCCACTGGGTGACCATGGCGAGGCGCATCACCACGTAGCCGAGCACCACCAGCACGATGTCCCGGTCGGCGAAGAGCCGCGGCACCCCGGCCGCGAGGACCAGCACACCGGCGATCTGGACCAGCGTGGTCACCCGGTACGGGACGTCGTCGCAGTCGTAGGCGGAGGCGAACCAGGTGAAGTTCATCCACGCCCACCAGATGGCGAAGAAGGCGAAGAGGTAGCCGGTGAGGCCATCGCCCCAGTGGCCGTCCGCGAGGTCGTGGGCGAGTTCCCGTCCGGCCTGGCCGACGGCGACCACGAAGCAGAGGTCGAAGAAGAGCTCCAGCGGGGTGGCCACCCGGTGCGGCTCGTTCCTGCTGCGCGGGACCATCCGGCGCACCGGGCGCGGATCGGCGGGGCGCGGACCGGGCCGGCGCCGGCCCGGCACGGGGGCGGAATCGCTGCTCATCGACGGGTCTCCGGGCTCCGGACGGGCGGGCTGTACCCGCCGCATCCTGGCAGCGGGCCGGGCGCCGCGCACGCACCGGCGCCCGGCCCGGCGCGCCCGACAGCCCGTTCGTCAGCGCCAGTTGACGCCCAGGTGCGCGAACCGGGTGACAGCACGGCGGGTTTCCGGGCGCGCCCGTGCCGTACGGCCCCGGGGCCCGGACCGCCCGCTAGATTCGTCCCCGGTACGGAGCGGACGGGGCCCGGGGACGGTCCCCGCGGCACGGGTGGCCTGCGGGCATCGCGGAAGGTCAAGGCGGGTGGCGGGACAGCGGGGGCGGCGGTGCCGGTCCCCCCGTGTCCGCGCCACCGGCCTCGTGATCACCGCGCTGCTCGCCAGCGCCCGCCGTACGGTCGCCCCTCCGGCGGGGGTCGCCCTCGCGGCTACTTCTCCCAGCCGACCTTGGCGTAGTCCGTGCTCGCCAGGCCGAACGCGCCGTAGTTGGCGAGCCCCTTGCGGGCCGCGACCACGGTCGGCCGCTGGTACAGCTCGAAGGTGTGGCCGAGCTCCCAGATCTTCGCGTCCGCCTGGTTGTAGAGCTTCGCGGCCTCCACCGGGTCGATCGTGCCGGCCGCCTTCTTCAGCAGGCCGTCGATCTCCTCGCTGCCCAGCTTGGAGTAGTTGCCGAAGACGTTGTCGCCCTGCGGCAGCCGGAAGTTGGTCAGGCTGCTGGAGAGCGGGAACGAGTCGGTGTTGCGCCAGCTGGCGATGTCCCACTTGCCGGGGTTGACGTACTTGGTGAAGAAGTCATTGGCCGCGACCTTGTCGATCTCCACCTTGACGCCGGCCGCCAGCCACATCGCCTGGGCGGCGGTGGCGAGGTCCACCTGGGCCTGCGGGGTGGACTCGTTGAGCACCCAGTGCAGGGTCAGCGGCTGACCGTCCTTGGTGCGGGGACGGCCGCTGTCGGCCTCCTTCCAGCCGGCCTCGTCCAGCAGCTTCCGGGCCGCGGCCAGGTCGAACTTCGCCCACTCGCCGGAGTTGTCCCGGTAGCCGTTCTGGTTGGGCATGAAGATGTGATTGCCGAGCGGCTTGAACTCCACCGGCACCCCGTTGTTGGCGATCTTGACGAGCGCGCCCCGGTCCAGGGCCTTGCCGAGCGCCCGGCGGACCTTCACGTCGGCCAGCGGACCGCCGCCGCCGAAGGAGATGTGCACCTCGTCCCACGGGCTGGCGGAACGGATCACCGCGTCCTTGGCGTCCTTGAGCTGCCCGTACGCGGTGGCGGTGCCGGCCGCGGCGAAGTCGATCTCGTTGTTGAGGAAGGCCTGGGTGGTCGCCGACTGCGCCATCACCCGGAAGGTGATCTTCTCCGCCTTCGGCTTGGCGCCCCACCAGTTCGGGTCCGGGACGAGTGTGAGGGTCTGGGCGGTCTTGTCGGCGGTGCCGACCTTCAGCGGGCCGGCGGTGATCGGGATCCGCTCCACCCAGCCCTTGTTGAAGTCCTCGGCGGTGGCGATCCCGGCCGCCGGGATCAGCGGGCGGAACAGGTTCTGCCAGTCGGCGTACGGCTCGGAGAAGGTCACCTTGACCTCGGACGGGTCGGCGCCCTGCTCGACGGCGGAGATCAGCTCGTAGCCCGCCGAGTCGGCGATGTTGTAGCCCTCCTTCTTCCCGTTGGTCGCCTCCCAGTCGGCCTTGAAGTCGAGGTAGCCCAACGGCTTGCCGTCCGACCACTTGGCCTTGGGGTTCAGCTTGTAGGTGATCACCTGCGGCGAGCTGGAGGTGACCTTGGCGTCCACCAGGTAGTCCGCGACCGGCTTGAAGGTGCCGGTCTCGTCGGTGGTGAAGAGGCTCGGCTCCAGCGTGCGCATGATCTCGACCGCGTCGCCGTAGCGGCCGTCCACCTGGAACGGGTTCCACTGGGTGATCCACTGGTAGAGCGGGAAGCGGACCTCGCCGCCGTCGCGGACCTGGTCCAGGGGCTTGGCGTTGATGTCGATGGACCCCTGCCCGGGCGCCTCGCTCCTGACCGCCTGGTCCGCCGAACCGCCGCCGCCCGAACTGCACGCGGTGGCCGCCAGGGCGACGGCGAGGGCGAGGGCGGCGGCGCGGCCGAGTCGGCGCGCGGGTGTGGCGGAAGCGTCCATGAGGGTCCCCCGTGATGTCCGGCGGTCGGTGAGAGGCGAGCGCCGCGAGGTGTGGCGGCGCTTGATCGTGGGCAGCCAAGTCGGCGCCGGGGACAGAACGTAACAGCCGATCAGAGCGAGTACCAAGGGGTCGAGTTGACACCTGGTCCAAACGAAACCGGGCGCAACACGGCCGCAACACCGCGGCCGCGCACCGGTGCCACACTCTGAGCTGAGTTTTCCTGACCACGGTCAAGAACCGCGACCGCGTGACCGCGCGACCCGGCTCCCCGGGCCCCGCCCCCGCCCGACCCCGTCCTCTCCTCGGGACCCTCACCCTCGACCCGAAGGCCGCCTCCGATGCCCACCAGACGCGTCGGCCCCGCCCCCACCCCGGGCGGCCGCTGATGCTCCGCTACCTGACCAAGCGGCTCGCCTACTACGCCGTCCTGCTGGTCGCCGCCGTCTTCCTGGCGTACGCGCTGGCCGGCGCCGCCCTGCAGCCGCGCGCCTACTTCGAGGCCAAGGTGCCCCGCCCGGCCGCCGCCTCCGTCGAGCGCCAGCTCACCGACCTCAACCTGAACGACAACACCCCGGTCGTCCAGCGGTTCGGCCGCTGGGCCGGCGGCCTGCTGCTGCACGGCGACCTCGGCCGCACCATCCACGACACCCCCGTGATGGACGACTTCCGCCGCCGGATCTGGGTCTCGCTGCGGCTGCTGCTGGTCGGCAGCCTGCTCGGCATGGTGCTCGGCGTCGCCGCCGGGGCGTGGAGCGCGGTGCGCCAGTACCGGCTCTCCGACCGGCTGCTGACCGTCCTGTCCTTCGTCCTGCTCTCCACCC
The DNA here is from genome assembly GCF_040298605.1 of Kitasatospora sp. NPDC001527. Classification (NCBI taxonomy): domain Bacteria; kingdom Bacillati; phylum Actinomycetota; class Actinomycetes; order Kitasatosporales; family Streptomycetaceae; genus Kitasatospora; species Kitasatospora sp. NPDC001527. The sequence continues at coordinate 33,100 of NZ_JBEPAM010000042.1, forward strand.
CGGTCTTCCTGGTCGCGCTCTTCCTCAAGAACGGCGCCATCGCCGCCAAGAACGCCGTCGGCCACGAGGTCGTCCCCTTCACCGGGTACGAGACGCCCGGCCTCACCGGCGGCCTCGGCGCGCACCTCGCCGACTGGGCGCTGCACCTGCTGCTGCCCACCCTCTCGCTGGCGCTCGGCGGCCTCGCCACCTACAGCCGCTACCAGCGCGGCACCATGCTCGACGTGCTCGGCTCCGACTACCTGCGCACCGCCGAGGCGAAGGGCCTCACCCGGGGCCGGGCACTGGTCAGGCACGGGCTGCGGACGGCGGTCATCCCGATGTCGACGATGTTCGCCTACAGCTTCCTCGGCATCTTCACCGGTGCCGCCTTCACCGAGACCATCTTCGGCTGGCACGGCATGGGCGAGTGGTTCATCCAGTCCGTCAACGAGCAGGACGTCAACGCGGTCGTCGCGGTCAACCTGTTCGCGGCGGTCGTGGTGCTCGCCTCCGGCTTCCTCGCCGACACCCTGCACGCCGCGCTCGATCCGCGCGTGCGGTCCTGACCCGAGGAGGAACCCCGTGACCGCCGCGATCACCGGCCCCGCCGAGCCCGTCTCCCCCGGCCCGGCCGCACCCGGCCCGACCGGGCGGGGCCGGATCGTCCTCGCCCGCCTGCTCGCCGCCCGCCAGGCGGTGTTCGGCGCCGCCGTCGTCCTGCTGCTGTTCCTGCTGGCCTTCGCCGGCCCGCACCTGATCCCCTGGGACTACGCCACCCCCGACTACGGCGCGCTGCGCCAACCGCCCTCCACCACCCACTGGTTCGGCACCAACGGGATCGGCCAGGACGTCTTCGCGCAGACCCTCCGCGGCCTGCAGAAGTCGCTGGTCATCGGCCTGCTGGTGGCGCTGTTCTCGACCGTGCTGGCCTCCCTGGTGGGCGCCTGCGCCGGCTACTTCGGCGGCTGGACGGACCGGCTGCTGATGTTCCTGGTCGACCTCATGCTGGTCTTCCCCGGCTTCCTGGTCATCACCATCGTCTCGCCCCGGCTGAAGGGCGCGGGCTGGCTCGCCTTCGTGCTCCTGCTCGCCCTGTTCAACTGGATGATCACCGCCCGGGTGGTCCGCTCGATGACGGTCTCGCTGCGCGAGCGGGAGTTCGTCCGCGCCGCGCGGTTCATGGGCGTCCACCCGCTGCGCGTCATCACCCGGCACGTGCTGCCGAACGTCGCCTCCTTCCTCATCATCGACGCCACCATCGCGGTCGGCGGCGCCGTGATGAGCGAGACCGCGCTCTCCTACTTCGGCTTCGGCGTCAGGGCACCGGACGTCTCGCTCGGCACCCTGCTCGCCGCCGGCACCAGCGAGGCCCCGGTCTTCCCCTGGCTGTTCTACTTCGCCGCCGGGCTGCTGGTGCTCTTCGTGCTGGCCGTCAACCTGATCGGCGACGGGCTGCGCGACGCCCTCGACCCCACGGCCGAGGCCGCCCGCCGGCCCCGCCGCGCCCGCACCCGTTTCCCCGCCCGCACCCGTGACGGCGCCCCCGACCACGCCCCGAGGAAGAGGACCCGCGCGTGACCAGCACCGCCGCGGCCGGCACCGCGACCACCGCCGCCGGCACCCCGCTGCTGGACGTGCGCGACCTGCGGGTCGACTTCACCGGCCCGCGCGGCGCCGCCCCCGTCCCCGCCGTGCGCGGCGTCGACCTCGCCCTGCGCCGGGGCGAGACCCTCGGCATCGTCGGCGAGTCCGGCTCCGGCAAGTCCGTCACCGCGCTGGCCGTCCTCGGCCTGCTGCCCGGCACCGCCCGCGTGCGCGGCTCGGTCCGGCTGGACGGCCGCGAACTGGTCGGCCTGCCCGGGCGCGAACTGGCCGCCGTGCGCGGCCGGCGGATCGCCATGGTCTTCCAGGACCCGCTCTCCGCCTTCACCCCCGTCCACCGGATCGGCGACCAGCTCGTCGAGGCACTGCGCATCCACCGCCCCGGCCTGGACCGGACCGCCGCCCGCCGGCGCGCCGCCGAACTGCTCGACCTGGTCGGCATCCCGGCCCCCGGTCGCGCCCTGGACAGCTTCCCGCACGAGTTCTCCGGCGGCATGCGCCAGCGCGCCATGATCGCCATGGCCGTCGCCAACGACCCCGACGTGCTGCTCGCCGACGAACCCACCACCGCCCTCGACGTCACCATCCAGGCGCAGGTGCTCGACGTGCTGCGCACCGCCCGCCGGGAGACCGGAGCCGCGCTCGTCCTGGTCAGCCACGACCTCGGGGTGATCGCCGGGATGGCCGACCGGGTCGCCGTGATGTACGCGGGGCGGGTCGTCGAGACGGCGAGCGTCGACGAACTGTTCGCCGCGCCGCGCCACCCGTACACGCTCGGCCTGATCGGCGCCGTCCCCCGGCTGGACGGGCGGCGCGGACCGCTGGTCCCGATCCCCGGCACGCCCGCGCCGATGGCCGGGCTGCCGGACGGCTGCCCGTTCGCCGCCCGCTGCCCGCTGGCGGAGGACCGCTGCCGCACGGCGGAACCGCCGCTGGCCGGCGCCGCCGGCCACCTGGCCGCCTGCGTCCGGGCCGGCGAGCTCGCCGAACGGCGGCCGGCGCCCGGCGAGGTGTACCCGGTGCCCGAGCTCCCGGCGCCGGCCGGCCCGCCGGTGCCCCGGGAGCGGCGCCCGCCGGTCCTGGAGGTCCACGGGCTCACCAAGACCTTCCCGCTGCTCAAGGGCACCGTCCTCAAGCGCCGGATCGGCTCGGTCCACGCCGTGGACGGCGTGGAGCTGTCGATCCGGGAGGGCGAGACGCTCGGCCTGGTCGGCGAATCCGGCTCCGGCAAGTCCACCACCCTGTTCGAACTGCTGCGCCTCGCCGCCCCCGAGTCCGGCCGGATCGAGCTGCTCGGCCGGGACACCGCCGGACTCTCCCGCGCCGAGGCCCACCGGATGCGGTCGGACCTGCAGATCGTCTTCCAGGATCCGATGGCCAGCCTCGACCCCCGGATGCCGGTCGGCGACATCGTCGCCGAACCGCTGCGCGCCCAGCGCGCCGCGAAGGACGAGATCGCCCGCCGGGTCCCCGCGCTGCTGCGCCAGGTGGGCCTCGACCCGGCGCACGCGGTGCGCTACCCGCACCAGTTCTCCGGCGGGCAGCGGCAGCGGATCTCGATCGCCCGCGCGCTGGCCGTCCGCCCCCGGCTGCTGGTGCTCGACGAGCCGGTCTCCGCGCTGGACGTCTCGATCCAGGCCGGGGTGCTCAACCTGCTCCAGTCGCTCAAGGCGGAGCTGGGCCTCTCCTATCTCTTCGTCTCGCACGACCTCTCGGTGATCCGGCACCTCGCCGACCGGGTCAGCGTCATGTACCTGGGGCGGACGGTCGAGCAGGGCGAGGTGTCCGCCGTCTTCGACCGCCCCCGGCACCCCTACACCCGCGCCCTGCTCTCCGCCGTCCCGCGGCCGGACCCGGCCGCCGAACGCGCCCGCACCCGCGTCCTGCTGGCCGGCGACCCGCCCTCCCCCACCGTCCGGCACGCCGGCTGCCCGTTCCGGGCCCGCTGTCCGGTCCACCCGGGGCTCGACGCGGCGGCGCGCGGGCGCTGCGCGGACGAGGCGCCACCGCTCACGGCGGCCGGCCCGGCGGGCACGGACCACCAGGCCGCCTGCCACTTCCCCGAGGGGTGAGGGAACCGCCCGGCCGGGCGCCTCCGAACGGCGGACACCTGCCTGGCAGGCCCCCGGCGGCCGTGCGACAACTGCTGCTATGACCTGGTCCAACCTGACGATCCTGTTCGGCTCGATGGCCATCGTCACCGTGCTGCTCCTGCTGCTGCCCCGCTTCGTGTCCGCCGAGGACCGAAAGCCGCACAACGATGTGACGGCGGCCATCTTCGCCATGGTCGGCGTCCTCTACGCCGTCCTGCTCGCCTTCGTGGTGATCGTCGTCTGGGAGGCCGCCGACGCCGCCCGGGCCACCACGTTCCGGGAGGCCGACCAGCTGGCCGGCCTCTACTGGACGTCCCGTCAGTTCGACAGCCCCGCGGGGATCGAGCTGACCAATCTCACCCTCCAGTACGCGCACACCGTCGTCGACGACGAGTGGCACCTGATGGCCGATCACCGCACCGACCCGAACATGACCGAACTGGTGTACCGGATCCGTGACACCACCAATGCCCTGCAGCCCCTCGACTTCCGCCAGCAGGCGCAGTTCCAGAACGCGCTCCAGCACGTCGAGGGCCTGGCCACCGAACGCCGCGGCCGGCTCAACCAGGTCCAGGACGCGGTGCCGCCACTGCTCTGGATCCCGCTGATCGCCGGCGCGGTGCTGACCGTCGGCTTCGCCTTCGCGTTCGGCACCTCCAGCGTCCGGCTGCACCTCACGATGGCGCTGACCATGACCGCGATGATCTGCGTGGTGCTGATCGTGATCAAGGAGATGAACTACCCCTTCGACGGCGTGAACGCCGTCCGGCCCGATGCCTTCCAGGTCTTCCTGAACCGGCTCCCGGCGAGCCGCTGAGATCGACCCGTCCGTCACCCTCGGTAGCCGATCGGTGGCGATTCGGCGGAACGGTCCGACTGCGTGTAATGTCTTCCAGGTCAGCAGGCGCCGCTAGCTCAGTTGGTTAGAGCAGCTGACTCTTAATCAGCGGGTCCGGGGTTCGAGTCCCTGGCGGCGCACCGACGGCCGAAGGCCCCCTCGCAGCAGCGAGGGGGCCTTCGGCGTTCCCCGCGACCGGGGCGGAGCGTCTTCGGCCCTCAGCGGACCGTGTCCAGGACCGCCGAGGCCACCGCGTCCGGGCGGTCGAACATCAGCAGGTGCCCCGCCGGGGCCGTACGGCGGTACTCGGCGCCGAGCAGCGCGGCCAGGTCGCGCTGGGCGGCCAGCCACTGCTCGGTCCGGCGCCCGCGCAGGCCGTCGTCGGCGGCGAGCACGGTGACCGGAAGGCCCGCGGGCAGCGGGGCGGTGCGGCGCAGTCCGGCCAGTTCGGCGGCCGCGTCCAGGTAGCGGGCGTTCTCCCGGAGCAGCGCCCGCAGGGAGCGCCCGGTGCGGTAGCAGTGCCGGACCAGCGGCGCGGGGGCGAGGTCCTCGCGCCGTACCGTGGTGGCCCGCGCGGCCAGCCGGCGCGCGGTGGGACCGAGCAGGTAGGGCACGGCGACGGCGGTGGCCGCCCCGGCGGCGGCGCGCGCCGCGAGATCGCGCAGGCCCGGGGCCGGGAGCGGGCGCGGATCGGCCTCCACGCTGCCGTCCAGCAGGACCAGACCGGCCGTGCGCGCCGGGTACAGCCGGGCGAAGGCCTCGACGTGGAAGGCGGCGAGCGAGTGCCCGGCCACCGTGCACGGACCGGGCAGGCCGAGCGCGTCCAGCACGGCCCGGATCCGGTGCGCCTCGCCGGCGGCGGTCGGCGGCGGCCGGTCGGCCGGCTCGGGCGCGCTCAGACCGTAGCCGGGGCGGTCGAAGCGGACCACGGTGCGGTACGGGGTGAGGAAGGGGACGACGAGGTCCCAGTCGAACCAGCTGCTGCCGAGTCCCCCGGTGAGCAGGCAGGCCGGGCCCCGGCCCTCGGCGCGGACGTGCAGCGGGGTGCCGTCGATCCGCAGGAAGACGGCCCGGCCGGCGCCGGACGGGAGGGCGGGGCGGGCACCGGTCATACCGGGTCCCGCCGCTCGGCCCGCCGGGCCTCGGCGGCGGCGGGCGTGGGGACGGTGGGCGCGGGGACGGTGGCGGACGAAGGGGCGGCGGGGCGGATCTCCCCGGCGGTGGCGCCGGGGCGCAGGGCGGCCGCGAGCAGCGCCAGCCAGAGCGCGACGAGCAGGACCTGGAGGCGCTGACCGGCCCCCAGCGCCCAGGTGCCGCGGCCCGCCTCGAAGGCGGCGATCGCGCCCAGGCTCCACCCGGTGGCGAGCAGTTCGGCGCCCAGCAGCCACGGCCCGTACCGGCGCACCGGCGACCACCAGCCGTGGCGCCGGGCGGCGACGGTGAGCGCGATCAGCCCGCCGAGCGCCCCGAGCATGGCCAGGCTGCTGGTCACGGCGTGGGCGGTGTGGGTGGCGGGGACGAGGCCGGCGGTCTCGCGGGCGGCGCACATCTCGTCACTGGTGGGCGCGCAGCTCAGCGGCAGCCGGGAGTCGGCGGCGGTGGCCGCGCCGAACAGCGCGAGGGCGGCCCATCCGGCCACCGCCCAGCGGCTCCGGCCGCCGTGGCCGAAGCGGGCGCGGGCTCCGGCGCGGACTCCGAGGCGGGCGGAGGCTCCGGCGCCGGCTCCGCGGCGGGCGGAGGCTCCGAGGCGGGCACGGACGCGGGCCGGGCCGTGGAACGTGGTCAGGGCGAGGACGGCGGCCGCCAGCACCGCGAGGCCGGCGACCAGGTCGGTGGCCCGGAAGAGGCCGCCCAGCGGCTGGTCCTCGGCGGCCAGCTCGCTGATGTACGCCTGGACCGGGTCGAGCCCGGTGCTGAGCACGACCTCCAGCACCCACGCGGTGTACGCGACCGCGCTGAGCAGCAACAGGACGGCGACCGCACGGGCGCCACCGGGGTGGGAGCTGGGCACGATTCCACCCTAACCGGCCGTAAACCCCTCCCCAACCAGGAGGAAACGGACAGCTCCGCCCCGGTGACGCCGCGCGCGGTTCGAGGCACCCCCCGGAAGCGTGTATTGTTTTCCCCGTCAGCAGGCGCCGCTAGCTCAGTTGGTTAGAGCAGCTGACTCTTAATCAGCGGGTCCGGGGTTCGAGTCCCTGGCGGCGCACCGACACCGGGGAGCCTCTCGTACACAGCGAGGGGCTCCCCGGCTTTTCGCTGCCCATTGACGTCCGATTTGTGTGTGATGTCGGTCTCGCTTCCCGTCGCCGCGGAGCCAACCGGTACCTTCGGCGCGTTCTGGGCTGTAAACCGGAAAAGGGACAAAGGTCCCCGACCGCCGACGATCCCGTCTGAGCGAGCCGGCACGGCACCGCCATGCGTCCCGCCGCCCGCTCAGCCGCCCGCCCGCAGGAAAGGCCGCCGCTTTGTCCCGTATCGCCCTGAGCGGCGCGCAGCGCACCCGCAGACCGAAGGCCCGTCGGCCCCGCAGGACCCGGCGCACCGGCTGGCGCAGACTGATACCCACCTGGCGGATGACCCTGATCGGCTTCGCGACCGCGCTGCTGCTCGGGGTCGGCCTCTTCGCCCTCGGCATCGCCCTGGTGAAGGTGCCGGACGCGCACGCCGCCGCGACCGCGCAGAGCAACAACTGGCTCTACCAGGACGGCTCGGTGATCGCCCGGACCGGCCAGACCAACCGGCAGAACGTGGCACTGGACAAGGTCTCCCCCGCCGCGCAGCACGCCACACTGGCCGCCGAGGACCGCAACTTCTACAACGAGGGCGCCGTCAACATACCCGGTCTGGTCCGCGCCGCCGTCAACACCGCCAAGGGCGAGGGCACCCAGGGCGGCTCCACGATCACCCAGCAGTACGTGAAGAACACGTACCTGAGCCAGAAGCAGTCGATCAGCCGCAAGGTGAAGGAACTCTTCATCGCGATCAAGGTGGACGCCACCGAGAGCAAGGACGAGATCCTCGCCAGCTACCTCAACACCTCCTACTACGGGCGCGGCGCGTACGGCATCCAGGCCGCCGCGCAGCAGTACTTCGGCGTCGACGCCTCCGAGCTCAACGCCGCCCAGGGCGCCTACCTGGCCGCGCTGCTGAACGCCCCGAGCGCCTACGACGTCGCCACCGCGACCCCGGCGGGCAAGCAGAACGCCGTCAACCGCTGGAACTACGTGCTCGACGGCATGGTGAAGGAGGGCTGGCTCTCCGCCGAGGAGCGGGCCGCCACCACGTTCCCCGAGGTCAGGGGCCCCCAGGCGCAGCTCGGGCTCTCCGGTCAGGCCGGCTACCTGGTCAACGCCGCGACCGAGTACCTCACCACCAACCAGATCATCAGCGAGTCGGAGCTGGCCAAGGGCGGCTACACGATCAGGCTGACCGTCGACCCGGCCCGCCAGCAGGCCCTCGAAGGCGCCGTCCAGGCCCAGCTGCACGACACCCTCAACCCGGAGAAGCGGAAGAAGGACGCCGCCGCCCAGCCCGGCGCCGTCTCCGTGGACCCGAAGACCGGTGCCGTGGTCGCCCTGTACGGCGGCGTCGACTACACCAAGCACTACGTCGACAACGCGACCCGGCGGGACTACCAGGCGGGCTCGACCTTCAAGGCGATCGCGCTGGCCGCGGCGCTGGAGAACGACGCCAAGACCCAGTCCGGCCAGACCATCACCCCGCGCACCGTCTACGACGGCACCAGCGGCCGCAAGGTCCGCGGCGGGAAGGGCACCCCGTACGCGCCGCCGAACGAGGGCGACAAGAGCTACGGCCAGATCACCCTGCAGCAGGCCACCGACTGGTCGGTGAACTCGGCCTTCGCCCAGCTCGCCCAGGACACCGGGCTGGCCAAGGTGCGGGAGACCGCGATCGCGCTCGGCCTGCCCAGCAACACCCCCGGGCTGGACCCGGTGCCGTCGATCCCGCTGGGCACCGCCACCCCGAGCGTGCTCGACCTGGCGGGCGTGTACGCCACGCTGGACAACGGCGGCAAGCAGATCACCCCGTGGCTGGTGCAGTCGGTCGACCGCGAGGGCGAGCCGGTCGAGCTGCCCGCGCACAAGACCACCCAGGCGATCAGCGAGCAGACCGCGCGCGAGGTCACCTCGATGCTCCAGGGCGTGGTGAGCAACCAGGGCGGCACCGGCTGGCGCGCGAAGGAGCTGGGCCGGCCGGCGGCGGGCAAGACCGGTACGACGGACGACCAGAAGTCGGTCTGGTTCGTCGGGTACACCCCGGAGCTGGTCACCTCGGTCGCGCTGTTCGGTCAGGACCCGGCCACCGGCGCGCAGGTCAGCCTGAGCGGCACCGGCGGGATCGACGGCGCGGCGGGCGGCCAGTACCCCGCGAAGATCTGGACCACGTACATGAAGGCCGCCCTGAAGGGCCAGCCGGTCGCCGACTTCCCCGCTCCCTCGGGTGCGGACGACTCCGCGCGCAGCGGCTCGGGCTCCTCGGGCTCCTCGGGCTCCGGTGCCTCCTCCGGTCCCTCGAACACGCCGTCGAGCACCCCCGACGGGTCGGCGACGCCGTCCGGCGGGCCGTCCTCCCAGGGCGGCCAGGGCGGTTCCGGCTCTTCCGGCGACACGGGCTCGGCGCCGTCCACGGCGCCCTCGTCCGGGCCGACCACCGCCCCGCAGCCCCCGGGCGGCGCGGGCGGGTCGGGCTCGGGGTCCGGCGGTTCCGGGTCGGGCGGCTCCGGTTCGGGCGGGTCCGGGTCCGGGTCCGGGTCCGGGTCCGGCGGGTCGGGCACCGCGCCGACCCAGCCGTCGACACCGCAGCCGAGCACCAAGCCGACCAGGCCGCCGCAGCCGACCACCGCTCCCACCACCGGGCCGACCACGCCGCCGCAGCCGACCGGGGGAACCGGTGGCTCGGGGTCGGGGTCGGGCTCCGGGTCCGGCGGCAGCGGGACGGACGCGGGCACCGGGGCCGGGACCGGATCCGGCGGATAGCGAGCACGCGGCGATCGGGCAGGCGGGCGGTCGGTTCGGTCCCGCGCACGGGTGGGCGGGCGGTCCCGCGCACGAGTGAGCAGGCGGTCCCGCGCACGGGTGAGCGCCCGCACGGGACCGTGCAGGACCAAATGATGGAATGACCCCTTACCAATCTCCGGTCCGGCTGTCACAATTCGTCGGTGTACAGCTCCAAGCCCCTGACCGGCCGTTTCTCCGGCCGGACCCTCGGTCTCACCCTCGCCCTGGTCTCCGCGTTCGCCTTCGGTGGCTCCGGCACCGCGGCCAAACCGCTGATCGAGGCAGGGCTCTCCCCCGTCCACGTGGTCTGGCTCCGGGTCACCGGCGCCGCCGTCGTCCTGCTGCCGCTGGCCTACCGCCACCGCGCGGCCGTCCGGCAACGCCCGGGTCTGCTGATCGGCTTCGGCCTGCTCGCCGTAGCCGGCGTCCAGGCCTGCTACTTCGCGGCGATCTCCCGGATACCGGTCGGCGTCGCCCTGCTGATCGAGTACCTCGGCCCGCCGCTGCTCCTCGGCTACGTACGGTTCGTCCAGCGCCGGCCGATCAGCCGGGGCGCGGCGATCGGCGCGGGCGTCGCGGTCGCCGGCCTCGCCTGCGTGGTCGAGGTCTGGAACGGGCTGAGCTTCGACGCCCTCGGCGTGCTGTTCGCCCTGGGGGCGGCCTGCTGCCAGGTCGGATACTTCGTGCTCGCCGACGCCGGCCGCCGGGGCGAGCGCCCGATCGACCCGGTCGCCGTCAGCGCGTACGGCCTGCTGATCGGCTCGGTCGTGCTCACCGCGCTGACCCGCCCGTGGGAGGCGGACTGGGGCAAGCTCGGCGGGGACGTGGTGATGAACGGGCACTCCCTGCCCGCGCTGCTCCCGGCGGCCTGGATGGTCCTGGTCGCGACCGTGCTCGCCTATCTGACCGGCGTCGTCGCCGTCCAGCACCTGTCGCCGCCGGTCGCCGGAGTGGTGGCCAACCTGGAGGCCGTCGTGGCCACCGCGCTGGCCTGGGTGCTGCTGGGCGAGCACCTCGGCGTGCCGCAGACGGCCGGCGGCCTGCTGGTGCTGGCCGGGGCGTTCGCCGCCCAGGCGAGCAAGCCCACCGGGGCGGCGGCGTCCGGACCGGCCCCGGCGGTGAGCGTGCAGGCGGCGGGCCTGCCGCCGGAGGCAGTGGGCGTGCAGGCGGAGGCGGTGGGCGTGCAGGCGGAGGCCGAGGGCCCGCGTCCGGTGGCGGTGCCGGCCGGGGCGACGGCGCTCGGCAAGCGACCCGCCCGGGCCGGCGGCGCCGAGGCCCACCGGGGCCGGGAGCAGGGGCGGCGGCAGTAACGGCGCCAGGAACGGCGGCAGTACGGCAGCAGTAACCGCGCTGGGAACGGCGCCCGGAACCCGGGAGCAGCGCCGGGAACGGGGTACGGGCCGAGGCGCGTCGCCCCGGGCGGGGTCAGCGGCCGACCCAGCCGAACCAGTCGAGGTGGCCGAGCGGCCAGACGACGGCCGACACCGGGCCGACCACGTTCTCCACCGGCACGGCCCCGCCGCCGGGGCCGTGCTGGTGGTAGCGCGAGTCCGCGGAGTCGCTGCGGTGGTCGCCCTCGACCCAGACGTAGCCCTGCGGCACCGTCACCGGACCGAAGTCCATCCCGGCGCAGGAGTCGTTCCCGGGGTGCAGGTACGGCTCGTCGACCGCGGCGCCGTCGACGGTCAGCGTGGTGCCCGAACACTGGACGGTCTGCCCGCCCGTCGCGATGACCCGCTTGACCAGGTAGTTGTCGTCCTTGGGCGGCACCAGGCCGACGAAGGAGAGCACCGAGCCCAGCGCGTTGGTGACGGGGTTCCCGCCGGTCGGCTGCGGCGGCAGCCACTCCCCCGGGTCCTTGAACACCACCGGCTGGCCCCGCTCCGGCTCCCAGCCGGTCAGCGGGGCGAGCTTGTTCACGGCGACCCGGTCACCGATCCGCAGGGTGTTCTCCATCGAACCGGAGGGGATGGTGAACACCTGGAACAGGCAGGTCTTGATCAGCAGGGCGACCACCAGGCCGACCGCCGCCATCGCCGGGATCTCGATCCACCACGGCCGCGGCCGGCGGCCGGACTTGCGGGGACCGGACTTGCGCGCCTTCTTCGGCGACCCGCTCCGGCGGCCCTCGGCGGCGCGGCGCGCCCGCCGGGCCTCGGCCCGGCCCCCGACCGGGGCGGCGGGCCCGGCCCCGGCCTCGCCGCCGTGCGTATCGGGCAGGTTCACCGCCATCGTCGCTGCTCCACTCTCCGGCTGCGGGGGAACCTGCACGCTACGCCAACCGGGGAGCCAGGCGAAATCGGTCGTTTACCCGCACCAGACATCCCGCCGGCCCCGCGGGACCCGTCGGCGGGGCCGGCCGTCAGGCGCGGGCGCCACCCGTCACACCGCCGGTCGCGCCGCCGGTCACGGCGTCGCTCGCGATGGCCTCGTGGTGGCGGATGACCTCGGCGATGATGAAGTTGAGGAACTTCTCCGCGAACACCGGGTCCAGGTGCGCGCCCGCGGCCAGTTCGCGCAGACGCTTGATCTGGGTGCGCTCGCGGGCCGGATCGGCCGGCGGGAGCTTGTGCTCGGCCTTGAGCCGGCCGACCCGCTGGGTCGCCTTGAAGCGCTCGGCCAGCATGTGGACCACCGCGGCGTCGATGTTGTCGATGCTCTCGCGCAAGCTGGTCAGCTCGGCCCGCACGGCATCGTCGACCCCCTCGGGAAGTCCGGCGTCGGGGGTCGTGGGGTGGTCCGTCATCGGGGCGGCTCCGCGGCTCTGTCGGTGGTGCGCCCGACCGTGCTGCGGCCGGGCCCGGGCCCGGGCCAATCTAACAGGGCGCCCGGCACGGGCCCGCACCATTCGGCCCAACCGTCCACGATACGGACGGCACACGGAGCGACCCGCGGACCGGGCTCCGAGCTGCCGGGGTCCGCCCGCGCACGGCCCGGCCCGCGCGCACCCCTGGGGCATTTTCGGACGCGGCGGGCCGGTGCGCTACTTGTGGCAAGCCCCCGACCTGCCCGTAGGCTGAGTCACGGCATGACCGGACGTGACGAAGCAGCAGTTCCTCAGTAACGGAGGTACCGATCGTGGCAACCACCCGCACCGCCCGCACCGCTTGGGAAGGCAACCTGGTCGACGGCAAGGGCCAGGTGACGTTCGCGTCGTCCGGCATCGGCGAGTACCCGGTCTCCTGGCCGGCCCGCGCCGAGGCCCCGAACGGCAAGACCAGCCCGGAGGAGCTCATCGCGGCCGCGCACTCCGCCTGCTTCTCGATGGCCCTCTCGCACGGTCTGACCGGCGCGGGCACCCCGCCCACCAAGCTCGACACCCAGGCCGACGTCACCTTCCAGCCGGGCACCGGCATCACCGGCATCCACCTGACGGTCACCGGCGAGGTGCCCGGGCTGGACGAGGCCGGCTTCGTGAAGGCCGCCGAGGACGCCAAGGCGAACTGCCCGGTGAGCCAGGCCCTGACCGGCACCACCATCACCCTCACGGCCAACCTGGCCGGCTGACCCGACCGACCGGCCTTCCCGGTCCGCGGTGCGCCCCACGGCTGCGGCCGGTCGCGCGTCCAGCGCTGGACCGGAGCCCGAGGGCGCACGCTCGGAGCACACGCCCCCGGTGCACATCATGTGATGTGCACCGGGGGCGTCCGCATGTATCACCACACTTGCCCCCAAACCAGACGAATCACTCCGGCGGCGGTCACCGCGCGTTGCCATCGCGTCTTATGATCGGCCGCAGCGCCCTGTTCCTCACGGTTCCTCAGGCGGGTTCCACCCGGCCGCTCCGTCCCGAGCGTCCCGCACCGGAGTCCGGCCTCCGCGAGTGCGGCAGAGCGCGGAGCCGGCCGCCGAAGTCGGGTGACCGGCCGGACCAGCGTCAAGCGTCAGCAGCGGACGGGAGCATGCCGTGCCGGGCCAGAACGAGGGGGCCGACGCACACCACCCAGGCGTGCGGCACGAGGAACCACGGCCACGCCGCCTCCCGCCGCCCGCCCTCCACGCCGCCCCGGCCAATGGCACGGCCGGCAGCACGGCCAACGGCAGGACCACCGGCACCGCCGGCGGCGCGCTGCGAGCCGCCCTGGCCGGGCCGCAGGGCCACCCGGTCGGCGACGGCGCCCTCCACTGCCCCGCCTGCTCGGCCCCGCTCGCCGCCCACGGCGGCGGTACCCACGGCGGTGGCACGGACGGCGGCGGATCTGACGGCACTGGCACGGACGGCACTGGCACGGACGGCAGCGGTACGGACGGACGGCCGGTGACCGGGGGCGACGACCGGCAGCTGGCCGCCCTGCGGGCCAGCGAGTCCCGGCTGCGGGCCGCCTTCTGCGACGCCGGCATCGGCATGGCCCTGATCGATCCCGAGGACCGGATCATCGAGGTCAACCCCGCCTTCGCCGCGCTGACCGGCCGCACCGTCGACGACCTGGTGGGGACCCACATCCACGAGATCGTCGACCCCGAGGGCATGCCGCGCCGGCTGTTCCGCGCGCTCGTGCACGGCGAGCACGAGCGGCTCCGGGTCGAGAAGCAGCTCAAGCACCGCGCGGGGCGGACGGTCTGGAGCAAGGTGACCGTCTCGCTGATCCGGGACGCCGAGGGCGGCCCGCTGTACACGCTCGCCCTGGTCGAGGACATCACCGAACAGCGCCGCCTCGGCGACCGCCTGGAGTACCAGGCCCTGCACGATCCACTGACCCGGCTGCCCAACCGGACGTACTTCTTCGAACGCCTCGACGCCGCCTGCCTCACCCCCGACCGGGCCACCGGCGCGGTCGGCGTCCCCGCCGCGGGCGCCGGGGGTGCCGCCGTTACGGCGGTTGCCGGGGGCGCCGGCCTCGCCGGGGTCGTCGAGGCCGCCGGGGACGCGGCCGGCGGGACCGGGGCGGACGGGCCCCGGGTCGGCGTCTGCTACCTGGACCTCGACGGGTTCGCCTCGATCAACGAGGCCCTCGGCCACCACATCGGTGACCAGCTGCTGATCGCCGTCGCGACCCGCCTGCGGCGCGGCTTCTCCGCGCACGGCACCCAGCTGGTCGCCCGGATGGGCGGCGACGAGTTCGCAGTCCTGGTGACCGACAGCCGCGGCAGCGACCAGCTCACCGACCTCGCCGCACGGATCCTCGACGCGCTGGAGCGCCCCTTCGACGTGGCCGGGCACCGGCTGGTGGTCACCGCCAGCGTCGGCGTCGTCGAGCGCTCCGTGCACGAGACCACGCCCACCGACCTGGTCAAGGACGCCGACGCCACCCTGTACTGGTCCAAGGCCGACGGCCGGGCCCGGTGGACGCTCTACGACCCCGACCGGGGCGCCCACCAGCTGACCCGCCAGCTGCTGGCCACCGCGCTGCGCCCGGCGCTGGAGCGCGGCGAGTTCACCATCGAGTACCAGCCGCTGGTCGGCCTGGCCGACGGCGCGGTGCACGGCGCCGAGGCCCTGGTCCGCTGGCGCCACCCCCGGTACGGGACGCTCTCGCCGGACCGCTTCATCCCGCTCGCCGAGGAGTCCGGGGCGATCGTGCCGCTCGGCAAGTGGGTCCTGGAGGAGTCCTGCCGCCAGGCGCGGCGCTGGCTCACCGAGTTCCCCGAGACCGAGACCTTCGTGAGCGTCAACCTGGCCGCCCGCCAGATCTGGGACTCCGACGTGGTCGCCGACGTCGCCCAGGCCCTCGACCGCACCGGCCTGCCGGCGCGGCTGCTGCAGCTGGAGATCACCGAGAGCGCGCTGCTCGGCCCCGGCGGACGCCCGCTCCAGGCGCTCCAGGCGCTCGCCGACATGGGCGTGCGCATCGCGATCGACGACTTCGGCACGGGCTACTCGAACCTGGCCTACCTCTCCCGGCTCCCGGTGCACGTGCTGAAGCTGGACGGCACCTTCATCGAGGGGTTCCGCGACCCGGCCCCGTCCGGCGGCCGGCCGGAGCTCCCCGAGCTCCGCTCGCGGCGCAGTGACGCCGACGAGCAGATCGTCGGCGCGATGGTGCAGCTGGCCCACACGCTCGGCCTGACGGTGACCGCCGAGGGCATCGAGAGCGCGGCCCAGGCCGAGCGGCTGCGGCTCACCGGCTGCGACACCGCCCAGGGCTGGTACTTCGCCCGCCCCGGGGAGGCGGAGCTGGTCGCGGCGATACTCCGCGACGGCCGCGAGGGCAGGGACGGCCGCGAGGTCCGGGAGGTCCGGGAGGCCGGGGACATCCCGGGCGGGCGCTAGGGGCGCCGCCGGGGCGGGGTGTCCCCGGGCCCGCTCAGGCGGTCGCGGGCCGGGTACCGGTCAGGCCGTACGCCTCGGCGATCAGCCCGTAGGACCGCAGCCGCGCCTCGTGGCCGTGGATGTGCGAGGTCACCATCAGCTCGTCCACCCCGGTCCGCTTGCGCAGCGCCTCCAGCCCGTCGGCGACCTCACCCGGAGCGCCGAGGACGACATTGCCCAGCCACTCGTCGATGAAGTCCGCCTCCACCGGGCTGTACGGGTAGGACTCGGCCTCCTCGGGGGTGGGGATCGGCCCCGGATTGCCCCGGCGCAGGCGCAGCATCCCGAGCGCCGCGGAGCGGGCGAGGCGGCGGGCGGAGGCCTCGTCGTCGGCCGCGACCGCGCTCACCCCGATCAGCGCGTACGGCTCGTCGAGGACCGCCGAGGGGCGGAACTCCGAGCGGTAGAGGTCGAGCGCCGGGACGGTGTTCGCGCTGCTGAAGTGGTGCGCGAAGGCGAACGGCAGGCCGAGCCGGCCGGCCAGCTGGGCGCTGAACCCGGAGGAGCCGAGCAGCCAGACCGGCGGCCGCCCCTCCCCCTTCGGCACGGCCGTCAGCCGCTCGTACGGATGTCCCGCGGGGAAGCTGCCGTCGAGGAAGTGGGTCAGCTCGGCGAGCTGGCGGGGGAAGTCGTCGGCGCCCTCGCCGAGGCCCCGGCGCAGGGCCCTGGCGGTGGCCTGGTCGGTGCCGGGGGCCCGGCCGAGGCCGATGTCGATCCGACCGGGGTGGAGCGACTCCAGCAGGCCGAACTGCTCGGCGATCGCCAGCGGGGCGTGGTTGGGCAGCATCACGCCGCCGGAGCCCAGGCGCAGGGTGGTGGTGTGGGCCCCGAGGTGGGCCAGCAGGACGGCGGGCGTGGAGCTGGCGACGCCGGGCATGCCGTGGTGCTCGGCCACCCAGAAGCGGTGGTAGCCCCACTGTTCGGCGCTGCGGGCGAGGGTGGTGGTCGCGGCGAGCGCCTGCGCGGGTGTGTGACCGGCCCCGACGGTGGCCAGGTCGAGGATCGACAGCGGGGCGGGCGCCGTTCCCCGGACGGTGCCCCGGATGGCGTCCGCGGGGTGCTGCCCGGCCCCGTTCTCCCGCTGGTTCTCCTGCCTGTCCTCGCTCGTCATGCCTGCCGTCCTCCTGGCCGTGGTCGGTACCGTCCGCCGGTGCGGTCCACCGGTGCTGCCCACCGGTGGCGGTCGGTGCCGCGGCCGGTGCCGACACTGGTCAACCCCGCCCCCGGGTGCCCTTGTTCCCCGTCCGGCGGTCCGACCTGCGAGCCGGCCGGGCCGCTCCGTGAGGGGCGTCCGGGGGCCGGCAGGCTGACGCAGAGCCAGCGGACGAACACCCGTGGCGACTTCACGCCAGCGCGGGAAGTCGCCAGCCCGAGGGCTCGCGGTCGGCGGCCGGCTTCCGGCAGGCTTGGGCTCAGGCGGATCACCCAACCGGATCCGCACTCACCAGCAAGATCGTCGGGCTGGACCAGCGCCGACCGATCCCCGCGAGCCCCCGGAGCGGCACCCCGCTCCGGGGGCTCGTGCCATGTGCGGCCCAGGGCCGGACACCCACCCCGCCCGAGGCGCGCCGCACCGGCTGCGGGACACGGCGACTGCGGGACGCGGCGGCTGTGGCCCTGCGCACAGCCGGGGTGCTTCATGGCATGAAAAGTCGAGGCGCTAGCGTTGTCCCCTGCAACCACTGCTCCCCCGGGCAGCCTGGAGGGAGTAACGGTCTTGGACATCGCGACGCTGGTCGGATCCTCGTGGATCTGTGCCCTGGCGCTCTGCGCCGTCCTCGGTGACGCCTTCCTCCCCTTTCTTCCCAGCGGGACGCTCGTCATACTCGCCGTGCTCAAGACGGCCCAGATAGACGGCGCCCCCGTGCTGCTCGGGCTCGGGGTGGCCACGGCCTCCTTCCTCGGCGATCTGCTGCTGCTCCGGCTGGCGCGCCGTGGTGCGCCGATGGTCAACCGGCGCCTGGAGCACCGCCCGAAGCTGGCGGCCAGTGTGGCGCGGGTCCAGCAGGCCCTGGACGAGCGCACCACCCGGGCGGCGGCCGCCATGGTGGTGATCGCCCGCTTCGTACCGGCCGGGCGGACCATCCTCGACCTCGCCATCGGCCACTCCCCCGCGCATCCCCACCGCTTCCTGCGGTGGTCCGCACTGGCCGCGATGATCTGGGCGGCGTACATCGTGACCCTGGGCTGGCTCAACAGCCACTGGTTCGAAACCGCCTGGTTGAGCCTCGCGGTCTCCTGCACGGCCGCCACCGTGGTGAGCACCGCCATCGCGCGGGTCGTGCGCCGCAATCGCCGGCTCTCCCTCGGCTGACGCCTCGGCGGCCGTTCCTCCACGAACGCCCCTTCCACGAATCGGGCGAAGCGTCACAGGACGGCAACAGAAGACATTTCTTCGCATCCCGCACAGGCGTACCCCGCGTGTTCAGTCCCGGCGGACCGCGGGCCCTTGGTGACCTCCGTGTTCGCATGACATGCTAACGACGGATAATCAATCAATTGTCCGATATGACCGGCGCGGCCTCGGTCGCGACCAGGACCCGGTCCGGACAGCCAGGGGAGACCATGGGCAGCATCTCGCGCAGGACCGTGCTCACAGCCACCGCCGCGACTGCGGCCCTCGGAGCGGTGGCGGCCTGTTCCGGGGGCGGCTCGGGCCCGACCGCTCCCACCGGATCGGCCCCCGGCTCCGTCCCGGCCTCCACCACCGGCACGGGCAGCGCCGGACCGACCACCACGGGCACCCCCACCGGGACCCCGGCCAAGGGCACGCCGATCGGTGACGGCTCGACCTCCGACACCGGCCCGCAGCCGAACCAGCCGAAGCCGGAGAAGCTCAAGCCGGGCGAGCGCCCGCCGCAGTTCGTCGTCTTCTCCTGGGACGGCGCCGGCGCCACCGAGGACGGCCAGTTCCCCCGGTTCCTCAAGCTCGCCGAGGAGCACAAGGCCTCGATGACCTTCTTCCTCTCCGGCATCTACGCCCTGCCCAAGGGCAAGGCCGACCTGTACCACCCGCCGAAGCACGGGGTCGGCGCCTCCGACATCCCCTACCTGTCGGACGGCGCGGTGAAGAACACCCTCAAGCTCATCAGCCAGGCCTGGCAGGCCGGCCACGAGATAGGCACCCACTTCAACGGCCACTTCTGCTCGACCCGCTCGGACGGCAACGGCGTCAACAAGTGGACCCCCGAGGACTGGCAGAGCGAGATAGACCAGGCCATCGGCTTCGTGACCCAGTGGAGGACCAACACCGGCTTCACCGACGTCGACCCGCTCCCCTTCGACTACCGGAAGGAGCTGGTCGGCGGCCGCACCCCCTGCCTGGAGGGGCAGAAAGCCCTGCTGCCGACCATCGCCAACCTGGGGTGGAAGTACGACGCCAGCTCCTCGGGCGGCCAGCAGATCTGGCCCCAGAAGGTGCAGGACGGCAAGGTCTGGGACCTCCCGCTGCAGAGCATCCCCTTCCCGGGGCACTCCTTCCAGGTCCTCTCCATGGACTACAACGTCCTGGCCAACCAGTCGGCCGGCAGCACCAAGGGCGACCCGGCCAAGTACAACGACTGGCGCACCCAGGCCCGGGACGCCTACCTGGCCGGGTTCGACCGCGCCTACAACGGCAACCGCGCGCCGTTCTTCATCGGCAACCACTTCGAGCAGTGGAACGGCGGCATCTACATGGACGCCGTCGAGGAGACGCTCAAGACCATCGCGGGCAAGCCCGACGTCCGGCTGGTCTCCTTCAAGCAGCTCGTCGAGTGGCTGGAGGTCCAGGACCAGTCCACCCTCCGCAAGCTGCGCACCCTCAACGTCGGACAGGCGCCGGCCGGCGGCTGGGAGTCCTTCCTCGGCACGGCCGGCTGACCCGTCGCGACGGCTGCTCAGTGGCTGATCGTCGGCTGCTCGGCGACGGGAGCCGTGCCGAGCAGGGCCCGGACCAGCGCCTCGGCACCGGCCGTGCCCCAGAGGATCGAGTAGTGGTTGGTGTCCGGCACCCCGGACACCGCGACCGGGTGGGTGTGGTCCAGCCCGAGGGCGGCGAGCCGCTTCTCGTCGTAGAGACCCTGGGGCTCGTCGAAGAGGCCGCGCTCCGCCCAGATCAGCTCGCCCGGGCAGGGCAGCCGGTGCACGGCGGCGGCCGCCTCCTGGTCCAGCAGGACCTGCGCCCCGTCGGTCTCGACCGCCGCCAGCACGCAGGAGGAGCGCAGCTCGGGTTCCCCGCCGACGAGATCGCGCTGGGTGTAGGCGTCGATCCCGTCGGACCAGTCGTCGGCGAAGGCCGGGTGCCGCTGCCAGAAGTCGCGGTACGCCTGCCGGTCGGGGAAGGTCATCGACAGCCTGGCCAGCGCCGGACCGAGCACGGCGGCCAGGGCACCGTCCTCGCTGACACCCTCGGGCAGCGGGAAGGTGACCGCGCCGTCGACCAGCACCACTCTGCTGACGAGGTCCGGGTGGCGGACGGCCGCCAGGGCCGTCACCCAGGCGCCCATGGAGTGGCCGGCCACGACGGTCGGCCCCAGGTCGAGCGCGGCGATCAGGGCCGCCACGTCGTCGGCGTGGCGAGCCAGTCCGTACGGGCCGCCGAGATCCCGGCTGCCACCGCGCCCGCGCAGGTCCGGCGCGAGCAGGGTGGCCCGCCCGGCGAGCCGGCGGGCGACCTCGAACCAGGCGAGGCCGTTCGCGGTGATGCCGTGCACGGCCACGACGGTCGGGGCGCCGGGCACGGTGGCGGGCCAGCGGAGCACGGACAGTTCCCCGCCGGGGACGGGGACGCCCAGCTGTTCCGGTGCCGCCGGCCCGCCGGGGGCCCCGGACCGCTCGGGCGGCGGAGCGGGATCGGCGGATCGGTCGGTCGTCCGGTGTATCGAGGGACTCTCGGACTGGCTCACGCTGGACTACCTCCTGTGGGGTTGGCGCCGGGCGGCACGGCGACCCGGCCGGCGGCGCGGGCCGAACGGGTGGAACGGGCGGCGCGGATCCGGGCGGGCAGCCTGGCCAGGCCACCCGGCAGGACGTAGACCACCGCGACGAAGAGGCCACCCAGCAGGAAGAGCGGCTGGGAGAGCGGGACCCGCAGGATCGCCGGCAGGTCGGCGACGGCCGTGGAGTTGGCGAGGTCGCCGAGCCGGTGGCCGGCCCAGGTGTAGATGACCCCGCCGAGCAGCGGGCCCCAACGGGTGCCGGATCCGCCGAGCACGACCATCACCAGCAGCGAGAGGGTCGCGTCCGACGTGGCGGCCTGAGGGGTCGCACCACCGGTGAGCAGCAGGTAGATCACCCCGCCCGCCCCGGCGAGGCCTCCGGCGAGTACGAAGGCGACCAACTTGTAGCCGTAGGGCCGCAGTCCGAGCACCTCGACCCGGCGTTCGTTCTCGCGGATGCCCTCCCAGACCCGGCCGGCCGGGGAGCTGACGGCCCAGTGGACGACGGCAAGGGTCAGGACCAGGTAGGCGAGGGCGATCCAGTAGAGGTTGGCGGTGTTCTCGATGCCCAGGAGGGCGGCGGGCAGTCGGTCGGCCGGCGCCGACCGGCCCTCCTCGCCGCCGGTCAGGCCACCGGGGTTGCGCTGGACGAGGATCGAACCGGCCTGCGCGAAGGCCAGGGTGACCATGGAGAAGCCGATGCCGGTGACGCGGAGGCTGACCGAGCCGAGCAGCAGGGCCAGCGCGACGGTGCAGGCGACGCCGAAGACGGCCGCCGCCGCGAACGGCAGCCGGAGCTCCAGCATGGCGAGGTCGGTGGCGTAGAGGCCGGTCGCGAAGTAGAGCGCGTGGCCGAAGGAGAGCAGTCCGGTACGGCCGAGCAGGAGGTCGTAGCCGGAGGCGAGGGCCCCGTAGAGCAGGCACAGGGCGATGAGTTGGAGACTCCCGGGGCTGCCGAGCGGGCCGTCGAGCAGTCCCGGGACGGGAAGCGCACTGTATGGGGCGACAAGGAGCAGGATCAGCAGAGCGATCGGCCACGAGCGTAGCCCTCGGCGCAGGATTGTCGAGCGATTTGTGATCGATTCACCTGTTCGAGCGATTCCAGTCCGTTCGGGACCTCCCGGACGGCCTTCGGCGGCGTCGATGTCAGTGCCGGGACGAACGGTCCCGGCGGTGCGGTCGGCGGCGGTGCCACCGGTGCTCGCGGCGGGGGTCTTTGCACTCACGCGAGCCTCCCGGTGAGTCCACGGGGTCGTACCAGGAGCAGGACGGCCAGCAGGACGACGACCGAGAGGTCGCCGAGGCCGGCGGCGGTGTAGTAGTTGGCGAACTGCTGCACCAGGCCCACGCACACCGAGGCGACGGCGGCACCGGTGACGGAGCCCATGCCGCCCATCACGACCACGACGAAGGCGAAGACGAGCAGACCGGTGCCCTGGCCAGGATTGACCGAACCGAAGTAGAGGCCGCCGAGGGCGCCGCCGAGCGCGGCGGCGGCGCCCCCGATGGCGAAGACGAGTGTGAACGCCTTGCGGACGTCGATGCCGAGCGCGGTGACCATCGCCCGGTCCTCGACTCCGGCCCGGACGATCAGGCCGTACCGGGTCCGGGCGAGGAACACCTTCAGAGCGAGCAGGAGCAGCACGGCCGCGGCCACGAGCACGAAGCGGTTCACCGGGACGGTCGCACCGAGCACGTGCCAGGTGCCGGAGAGCAGCGCCGGCTGCGGGAAGGGGCGGGCGTCGGCACCCCAGATGCCCATCAGCAGCGCGGGCACGGCCAGCCCGACGCCGACGGTGGCGAGGATCTGGTCGCGCGGGCGGCTGTAGAGCGGGCGGATCAGGGCGAGTTCCAGCAGGACGGCGGCGGCCGTTCCGACCAGCGTGCCGAAGGGCACGGCGAGCCAGAAGGAGAGACCGGCCTCGGCCCCCGCCCACCAGGTGGCGTAGGCGCCGATCGAGAGCAGGGCGCCGTGCGCGAAGTTGAGCACGTCCATCAGACCGAAGATCAGCGACAGACCGGAGGCGACCAGGAAGTACAGCGCTCCCAGGCCCAGCCCGGTACAGGAGAGGAGGACGACGGTGTCCATCAGAGGTTCACCTCCGTAGGTGCGGGGGCGGTGCCACCGGGGCGTCGGCCGCCGACGCCGAGCAGCCGGCGGGCGGCGTCCTCGTCGGCCAACAGCTCGGCGGTGTCGCCCCGGTGGGCGGTGCGGCCGTCCGCCAGGACGGCGCAGGTCCCGGCCAGCCGGCGGACCAGGGCGAGGTTCTGTTCGACCAGCAGGACCGGCACGGCCTGCGCGGCGCGGGCCAGCACCTCGGCCACCTCGCCGACGATCTTCGGCGCCAGGCCCTTGGTGGGCTCGTCCGCGATGATCAGCCGGTTCCGGTTGAGCAGGGTCCGGCCGATGGCCACCATCTGCTGCTGCCCGCCGGAGAGCGTGCCGGCCAACTGGCCCGCTCGTCGTTCGAGTTCGGGGAACAGCTCGTGGACCAGCCGGTAGTCGGGCTCTCCCCCGCCGCGTTCGGCGAGGCGGAGGTTCTCGGCGACCGTCAGACCGGCGAAGATCCCGCGGTCCTCCGGGGCGTAGCCGACGCCCTGGCGGACCACCAGGTGCGTGGGAAGGGAGGCGAGTTCGGTGCCGGCGAAGCGAATGCTCCCGGTCCTCGGCACCAGGCCCATCACGGCCTTGACGGTGGTGGTCTTGCCGGCGCCGTTGCGGCCCAGCAGGGCCGTCACACCGGTCGGCGCGACGTCGAAGTCGACGCCGTGCAGGATGTGCAGCCCGTCGATGACCACCCGCAGATCACGGACGGAGAGGAGGGAGCGGTCGGAGGCGGAGGACTCGGGCCCGGTCACAACGCCTCCCCCAGGTAGGCCTGTTGCACGGTGGAGTCGGCCATCACGGCGTCCGGTGCGTCCAGGGCGAGCAGTGTGCCGTGGTGCATCACGGCCAGGCGGTCGGCCAGGCCGAGCAGGACGTCCATGTGGTGCTCCACCATCAGCACGGTGCGTCCGAGGTCACGGTGGACGGAGCGGATGAGGGCGGTGAGGGCCGGTACCTCCTCCGCGCTGACCCCGGCCATCGGCTCGTCCAGCAGGATGAGCCGCGGGTCGGAGACCAACAGGACGGCGAGTTCGAGTTTGCGCTTCTCGCCGTGGGAGAGCGCGCTCGCCAGGGTGTCGGCGCGGTGGGCGAGTTCGGTGCGTTCCAGGATGTCGGCGACCTGCTCCGGGTAGCGGGCGGCGCGGCGCCAGAGCCGGTACGAGACCCGGGGCCCGGCGGCGGCCTGCGCGGCGAGGCGGACGTGGTCCGCCACCGTCATCCCGGGCCACAGGGAGGAGGTCTGAAAGGTCCGGCCGAGGCCACGGCGGGCTCGGGCGTGGACGGGCTCAGCGGTGATGTCGGCGCCGTCGAGTTCGAGCCCGCCGTGGCTCGCCGGGTACAGGCCGGAGATCAGGTTGAACAGGGAGGTCTTGCCCGCGCCGTTGGGTCCGATGAAGGCGATGAACTCGCCTTCCGAGACAGCGAAGGAGACGTCCTCGACGATCGGTACACCGCGGACGGACCAGCCCAGGCCGGTCGCCCGCAGCACCGGGGTGGTCCCGGCGGCCGGAGAACCGCCGTGGGGCGCCCGAACAGGAACGGGCGGAGGGGAGGAGGTAGGTCGGGGCACGGTGATCAGCCCGCCATCGGGGTGACCGGGGGCGCCGCCTCGTCGGCGGTCAGCGCCTTCTCGACCGAGGGCTTGGCGGCCGTACCGGTGCCGGTGAGCCGGACCTGGAACATCGGCTGGAGGAGGGCGTGGTCCTCGGCACGCACCGTGGTCCGGCCCTTGACCCCGTCGAAGCTCCAGCCTTCGAGGGCCTTCACCAGGGCGGCGGTGTCGTCGGCCGAGCCCTTGGTGGCCTCGACGGCGTGCACGATCATCTGGGCGGCGGTGAAGCCGTCCGGGGTGAAGATGTCGGACTTGCCGCCGCCCGCGGTCACGGCCTCGTCCATGGCCTTCTCCACCGGGGTGCCGGCGGCCCCGCCGAAGTAGTGGTTCAGAAAGGAGATCTTCTCGCCGGCCGGCCCGAACAGCGGGTAGGAGGCGGCGAGGTCCAGTCCGGTGACGACCTTGGTGTCCGCGAAGACGTCCTGCTGGTTGAGCGCCGTCCAGAGGGCCGCCGAGGTGTCGCCGGCCCAGGCCACGAACAGCAGGTCGGGCTTGGCGCTCTTGGCCTGGGTCGCGAACGGTGTCAGGTCGGTCGCGCTCGGCGGGGCGAGCACCGCGTCGACCGTCGCCCCCTGGGCGCCCAGCACGGCCTTGACGGCGGCCACGTTGGCCTGTCCGAAGGCGTTGTCCTGGGCGAGCACGGTGACCTTACGGCCCTTGGCGTCGCCGATGAACGAGGCCGCCGTCCGGATGTCCTGGTAGGACTGGCGGCCGGAGCGGAAGGTGTACTTGTTGAGTCCGGTGACCTTGTCGGCGGCGGCCGGGCCGCTGATGAAGAGCACCTTGTTCTGGGCGGCGATCGGGCCGACCTGCAGGGCGACGCCGGAGGCGGTGGAGCCGGCCAGGATCTTGTGCCCCTTGCCGATGAGATCCTTGGCGGCCGACACCGCCTTGGCCGGGTCGCCCGCGTCGTCCTGCTCCTCGAACTCGATCCGGTGGCCGTCGACCGCGCCGGTGCCCTTGGTCGCGTAGTTCAGCCCCGCCTTGAAGCCCTCCAGGTACTGCTTGCCGTACGCGGCGAGCGGACCGGTCTTGGAGTAGACCAGGCCGACCTTGACCGGGCTCTTGGCACCGGCGCCGTCCGCCGCCCCGGTGCCCGCGGTGCCGGCCTTGGCGCAGCCGGCCGCGAGGAGGACGCAGGCCGCGACGGCGGCGAGCCCGCGCGCGGGGCGGATGCCGGAGCGGGTCGTGGTGGGGACTTTCGAGCTGCGCATGGTGACCGGCTCCTGGGGGTGCTGTGGGGGTGGTTGCCGGAACCGTAGGTGGGGCGTGCGGGCGGCGACATGTGCCCGGCCGACGCATCAGCCCGCGTGGCTGTGGCGGTCGGCTCCATACCGCCCGCCGGACGACGGCCCGGCGGCGTCCCGGTGTGGTCGCGCGCCATGTGTCCCCGGCACGGCGTGGCGGTGGCCGCCATGGTCGCGGAGGGCCGGCCGACGTGACGGTTGGTTCGGGGCCACGGTCCGCCGCAGGTCCCGGCAGTTCCGGCGCGTCGGCGACCCCCGCGGCCCCGGCGACCCCCGCGGCCCGCAGGCGGCGCCAGCCGCTCCCGCCGCTCCCGTGTTCCCCCTCCGCTCCGCTCCCCTCCCTCCCCTCCACTCCACTCCCGATCCCCTCATGAGGTGACACCTTGGACAAGGTCCTGGACTCCGCTGCGGACGCGGTCCGCGACATCCCCGACGGCGCGGTGCTCGCCGTCGGCGGCTTCGGCCTCTGCGGCATCCCCAGCACGCTGATCGGCGCGCTCGCGGCCAGCGACACCACCGGGCTGCGGGTGGTGTCGAACAACTGCGGGGTGGACGACTGGGGACTGGGGCTGCTCCTGCGGGCCGGGCGGATCGCCCGGATGACCTCCTCCTACGTCGGTGAGAACAAGGAGTTCGCGCGGCAGTACCTCTCCGGCGAACTGGAGGTGGAGCTGACGCCGCAGGGCACGCTCGCCGAGCGGCTGCGGGCCGGTGGCGCGGGGATCCCGGCGTTCTTCACGCCCGCCGGGATCGGCACCCAGGTCGAGGAGGGCGGCCTGCCGTGGCGCTACGCGGCGGACGGTTCGGTCGCGGTGGCCTCGCCGCCGAAGACGGTCCGGGAGTTCGGCGGCCGCCGCTACCTGCTGGAGGAGGCCATCACGGCGGACTTCGCGCTGATCCGCGCCGAGGTCGCGGACCGGCACGGCAACTGCGTGTTCCACGCCGCGGCCCGGAACTTCAATCCGCTCTGCGCGACGGCCGGGCGGATCACCGTCGTCGAGGCGGACCGGATCGTCGAGCCGGGCGAGCTGGACCCGGACGCCGTCCACCTGCCGGGGGTGTACGTGGACCGGGTGGTCGCCGCCGACCCGCAGGACCGGCGGATCGAACGGCGCACCGTCCGCGCGGTGACCACGGCGAGCACCCACGAGACCGACGGCACCGACGGCACCGCCCTCGACGCCCGGAGCGCGCTCGCCGCGCGGGCCGCGCGCGAACTGCGCGACGGCCAGTACGTCAACCTGGGCATCGGCCTGCCCACGCTGATCCCCGACCACCTCCCGCCCGGCGTGCACGTGGTGCTGCAGTCCGAGAACGGTGTCCTGGGCGTCGGCCCGTACCCGGCGGAGGGCGACGAGCACCCCGACCTGATCAACGCCGGGAAGGAGACCGTGACGCTCGCCCCCGGGGCCTCGACCTTCGACTCCGCCTTCTCCTTCGGCATGGTCCGGGCGGGCCGCATCGACGTCTCGGTGCTCGGTGCGATGCAGGTCTCCGCCACGGGGGACCTCGCCAACTGGATGATCCCGGGCAGGACGGTCAAGGGCATGGGCGGCGCCATGGACCTGGTGCACGGCGCCCGGCGGCTGATCGTCGTGATGGAGCACACCGCGCGGGACGGCTCGCCGAAGATCGTCGAGCGGCTCTCACTTCCCGCCACGGGCCGAGGGGTCGTGGACCGGATCGTCACCGATCTCGCGGTGATCGACGTGACGCCGGAGGGGCTGCGGCTGGTGGAGACGGCTCCCGGAGTCACCGCCGACGAGGTGCGGGCCGCGACCGGGGCCGCCCTGCTGCCGCCGGTCCGGCCCATCCGCTGAACCGCTGAGACCGAACCCCGGGCGCCCGTACACGATTCGTCCCCCATAGCACCGACGCACCCGCGATTGGCCGGGAATCGCCAGATCCCCGTCCCCGCACGCTGATCGTCTTTCGGACCGGTTGCAATCAGGCGGGCCCTCCGCGACAGTTGGGGAAGCCCGGGGATCCCCGGTGTCCCCGGAAGGGAGTCCGGGGACGCGTCACGCTTGACGGTCCGGAACGGCTGGGGCCACCGGAACGGCCGGAACCACCGGAACCACCGGGACCGCCCGGCCCACCGGAGGCGGAGCGGTTGAACCGACGGTGGCCGGGCATCGGGGCTGGGCTCCGGGGACCGGTCCGCCGCCGCGCGACCGTGCGGCGCACCGGGTCGCACACCCCCGGTCGGAGCACGCACGAAGAGGCGGGTCCGCGCGGCCGGCCACGGGGGGAGCGCACATGGCCGGGCCGTTCTCGCGTCGGGCGAAGGGCGCGGAACCACCCACTCCGGTCCCCGCCCCCGGCCCCGCCGCGGCCCCCGCCCCC
The DNA here is from genome assembly GCF_040298605.1 of Kitasatospora sp. NPDC001527. Taxonomy (NCBI): domain Bacteria; kingdom Bacillati; phylum Actinomycetota; class Actinomycetes; order Kitasatosporales; family Streptomycetaceae; genus Kitasatospora; species Kitasatospora sp. NPDC001527. Next base: position 61,117 of record NZ_JBEPAM010000042.1, read on the forward strand.
GCCCCCGGCCCCGCCGCGGCCCCCGCCCCCGACCCCGCCGACGCCGCGGCCCCCGCCCCGGAACCGGTCGCCGTTCCCGAAGCCCCCTACGACTACGCCTACTTCAGCCGTCTCGCCGGCCGAGCGGTCGAGGCCGGCGCGGTGGAGGAGCCCTACCGGGTGCAGTACCGCAGCCTGCTGAGCCGCGAACCGCACCGCATCCGGGCGGCGCTGCTCCTGCTGGCCGCGCCCCTGGTCGAGGGCGCGCTGCTGGTCTGGCTGCTGCAACCGGGCCACTGGCCGGTCAGGCCGGGCGAGACCGACACCTGGCTGCTGGTCGGCGACAAGGTGATGCTCGGGATCATCGCGGTGGTCGAGGCGTTCCGGCTGGTCACCGTCGTCTCCAACGCCCACGCGACGCTCGCCGCCCGCGACCCGGTACCGGTGGCGCCCGAACCCGGCACCCGGGTCGCGTTCCTCACCACCTGCGTCCCGGGCAAGGAGCCGCCCGAGATGGTGCGCGCCACGCTCACCGCCGCCCTCGCCGTCCGGCACGAAGGCCCGTACGAGGTCTGGCTGTTGGACGAGGGGAACGACCCCGACATGCGCGAGCTCTGCATCGCCTTGGGCGCGCGCCACTTCAGCCGCGACGAGATCGAGCAGTGGAACACCCGCAAGGGCCGGTTCCGTGCCAGGACCAAGCACGGCAACTACAACAGCTGGCTCCAGGCGTACGGCGCCGACTACGACTTCTGGATCTCGGTGGACACCGACCACGTGCCGCTGCCGGAGTTCTGCGAGCGCATGCTCGGCTACTTCCGCGACCCCGACGTGGCGTTCGTGGTCGGCCCGCAGGTGTACGGGAACTACCGCAGTTCGGGTTCGCTGGTCACCAGGTTCTCGGAGAGCCAGCAGTACCTCTTCCACGCCCTGGTCCAGCGGGCCGGGAACCGCTACGGCGCGCCGATGTTCGTCGGCACCAACAACGCCGTCCGGATCGAGGCGCTGCGCTCGATCGGCGGACTGTACGACTCGGTCACCGAGGACATGGCCACCGGCCTGGAGTTCCACCGCAGCCGCAACCCGGCCACCGGCGCGCGCTGGAAGTCGGTCTACACCCCGGACGTGCTGGCGGTCGGCGAGGGGCCGTCCTCCTGGACGGACTTCTTCTCCCAGCAACTGCGCTGGAGCCGGGGCACGTACGAGACCCTGCTGACCCAGTTCGCGAAAGCGGCACGGGGGTTGTCGCCGGGGCGGCTGCTGAACTACACGCTGATGGTCTCCTTCTACCCGATGGCGGCGCTGACCTGGCTGCTCGGCGGGGTGTCCAGCGTGCTCTACCTGGGGTTCGGCGCCTCCGGCGTCCACGTGTCGTCCGATATCTGGATGGCGCTCTACAGCGACGCGGCCGCGCTGCAGATGCTGCTCTACACCTGGAACCGCAAGCACAACGTGAGCCCGCACGAGCCGGCGGGTTCGTCGGGCGTGGCGGGCATGGTGATGTCGGCGCTGTGCGGTCCGATCTACGCAGCATCGTTTCTTCAGGCCCTGCTGCGGATCCGCAGCAGGTTCGTGGTGACACCGAAGGGTGCCTCGACCAGCCCGGACCGGCCGGCCACCTTCCGTCTCCACCTGTTCTGGGCCCTGGTGTTCGGCGGCGCCGTCGCGGCCTCCTTCCGGACCGGCCACGACCACGTCGCCATGCGGACGTGGGCCTGCCTGGCCCTCCTCCTCAGCCTGCTGCCGATGCTGCTGCTCGCCGCGGACGCCGTGCGCCGACGCCGGGCCAGGCCCGTCTCCACGCTCTCGCTCGCCCCGACCGGGGCGGCCACCGCCACCCCGGTACCCGAGCCGAACCCCGCACCCACCTCCGCACCCGCGTCCGCACCCGCGTCCGACCCGGACCCCGCCGCCGCCGCACCGACCTCCGCACCCGCCACGAGGGGATGACGAACCACCGTGAAGATCCGCCACACCGGCCGCACCCGGCGCTTCGCCCTCGGCAGCACCGTCGCCCTGACCGTGGCCGGGATGAACGCGCCCGCCGTCCTCGGCTTCGCCAACGACCAGTACCACCACTACGTGATCAACCGCCCCGCCTACAAGGCCGAGTACGGCCACTGGCAGACCCTGGTGCTCCCCGCCGAGTTCCGGATCAACGCCATCCACGCCGCCCTGCTGCGCACCGGCAAGGTGCTGATCATCGCCGGTTCCGGCAACAACCAGAAGAACTTCGACGCCGGCACCTTCAAGAGCCTGCTCTGGGACCCGGCCGCCAACACCTACAAGGCCGTCCCCACCCCCGCCGACATGTTCTGCGGCGGCCACACCGCACTGCCCGACGGCCGGATGCTGGTGGCCGGCGGCACCCGCCGCTACGAGGCGCTGGACGGCGCGGTGAAGAAGGCGGCCGGCACCATGCGGGTCCGCAACGAGGACCCGGACGCCGCCCACAGCCTCCCCAGGGGCACCGTCTTCCGCGCGCCGGACGGCCGCGAGTACGTCTCCACCGACGACCTGGTCGTCCCCGCCGCGACCAAGACCGGCGCGGGCGCCGCGACCGTCGTCAAGGCCGGCGAGGCCAGGGTGTTCGCGGAGGCGGTGGCGGCCGGCCCGGAGTCGGTGCTGGACTCCCCCGCCCAGTACACGGTCAAGGGCCTGACCGGCGCCGACGCCAGGAACGTCTACGGCATGGCCGAGCGGATGACCCTGGAGAAGCAGGACTACCAGGGCATCCGCGCCGCCTTCGAGTTCAACCCGGACACCGAGATGTACGAGCAGGTCACCGACATGGCCTACGCCCGCTGGTACCCGACGCTGACCGGCCTGGGCGACGGCCGGGTGGTCACCGTCTCCGGGCTGGACGACACCGGCCAGATCCTCAGCGGCAACGACAACGAGATCTACGACCCGGCGAGCAGGACCTGGTCCAAGGCGCCCGACCGCTACTTCCCGACCTACCCGTCGATCTTCCTCACCGCGTCCGGCAAGCTCTTCTACTCCGGTTCCAACGCCGGCTACGGGCCCGCCGACAAGGGCCGCGAGCCCGGGCTCTGGGACCTCACCGACAACAGCTTCCACCCCGTCCCCGGTCTGCGCGACCCGCAGCTCACCGAGACGTCCTCCTCCGTCCTGCTGCCGCCCGCGCAGGCGCAGAAGGTGATGGTGCTCGGCGGCGGGGGCGTCGGCGAGTCCCCGCTCTCCACCGCCCGCACGGACATCGCCGACCTCACCGCCGCGCAGCCCGCGTTCACCCCGGGCCCGGACCTTCCGGCCGGCGGCACCCGGTACCTCAACAGCGTGATCCTGCCCGACGACACCGTCTTCACCACCGGCGGCTCGCGCGACTACCGGGGCAAGCACCGCAGCGACCTGCTCAAGGCGCAGACCTACCACCCGGACAGCAACACCTTCACCACCGCCGCCGAGCCGACCGTCGGCCGGAACTACCACGCCGAGGCCCTGCTGCTGCCCGACGGTCGGGTCGCGGTGCTCGGCTCCGACCCGCTCTTCAACGACAGGGCGAACACCGAGCCGGGCACCTTCGAGCAGCGGATCGAGATCTACAGCCCGCCCTACCTGTTCCGCGGCGAACGGCCGCGCGTGACCGACGCCCCGGCCGCCGCCAGGCTCGGCGGCACCGCCCGGGTGACCACCCCCGCACCGGACGGCATCGCCACCGCCAAGCTGGTCCGGCCGAGTTCGGTCACCCATGCCACCGACGTCGAACAGCGCTCGGTGGCCCTGGACATCACCGCGCGCACGGCGGACGGCGTCACGCTCACCCTGCCCGCCAACCCGAACCTGCTGCCGCCCGGCTGGTACATGCTCTTCGTCACGGACGCCGCCGGCACCCCGTCGCAGGCCCGCTGGATCCAGGTCACCCCCTGAGCCGCGGGGCGCCCCCGCAGGACCCGGCCGTCCAGCCGGCCGGCTACCCGGCGGTACCGGCGCCGGCCGCCGCCAGCCCCAGCGCGTACGGCAGCCAGAACTGGCCCGCCGCGGGCTCGCCACGGCCGCACTCGCCGTCCGACTCGCCCGGGTTCTTGATCCAGAGGTACGCGTCGACGCCGGGCCGCCCGGTCTCGGTCGTGGGCGGCGCGCCGAGCGCACGGCCGGGCGGGTTGCACCACGCCTCGGCGTCCAGCGGCCCGTTGCCGTTGCGGCTGGTGTCGACGACGAAGTGCTTGCCGTCCAGCAGGGCGGACAGCTGCGCGCCGAACGCCGCGTTGCGTTCGGTGGTGAAGAAGTTGGAGACGTTCACCGCGAAGCCGTCGGCGGCCGCGATCCCCGATCTGCGCAGCGCCTCGGCCAGTGCCCGCTCGTCCTGCGTCCACCCGGGGTTGCCCGCGTCCAGGTAGACCCGCACCTGCGGGCGCTTCTTCAACTCCTGGACGGCGAAGGCCAGCAGGGCGTACCGCTCGGCGGCGGCATCACCCTTGACCCCGCAGCTGTCCAGGGTGTGCGCGATCGCGTCCGGCTCCAGCACCACCCAGGCCCGGCGGTCCCCGATCGCCTCCGCCAGACCGGTGATCCAGGCCCGGTACGCGGCGGCGTCGGACGCGCCGCCGGCCGAGTAGAGGCCGCAGTCCCGGTGCGGGATGTTGTACACGACGAAGACCGGCGTGCGGTCGACCTCGGCGGCACGTCGGCTCACCTGGTCGGCGATGTCCCGGGCCGCCTGGTCACCGAGCCACTGCGAGGACGGCTGGGCGGCGATCCGCAGCAGGGTGTCGGCCTCGGCCGTGCGGCCCTGTCCGCGCAGGGCGGCCGCCTGGCGGGCGACGGAGGTCTGGTCGGAGACGTAGAAGGTCTGGCCGGGAAGCTGCGGCAGCGTGCCGCCGGCCGCCCCGGGCGACGCGGCCGCCGCGGTCGGCGCCGCCGGCGCCCCTGTCGGACTCCCGCCGCCGGTGCCCTTGGCGCCGTCGGCCTTCCCCTCGGGGCCGCCCTGCGAGCACCCCGTCACACCCGCCACCAGTCCCAGCAGAGCCGCCCCCACGGCCAGCCGGAACCCCGCCCCTCGCCCCACTCGGCGCACCTGCCGCCCCTCCCCCGCCCAGGTCCGGTCCGGCCGGACCCCGGCCGGCCCCCAGCTTCGCACACGGGGGCGCCGCCCGCCGTCCACTACGGGATGAACGGCGGGCGCCGCCAGACCGGGAGACGCGCCGTCAGATCGGGAGGCGCCCCGTCGGACCGGGCGAGGGGGCAGGGCGGCTCAGGCCTGCTTGAGGTCCGGGATCCGCCAGTCGATCGGGTCGACGCCGAAGCCCTCCAGCGCGGTGTTGATCTGCGAGAACGGCCGGCTGCCGAAGAACAGCTTGGCGGACAGCGGCGACGGGTGCGCGCCCTGGACCACCACGTGCTTGTCGGTGTCGATCAGCGGCAGCTTCTTCTTCGCGTAGTTGCCCCAGAGCACGAAGACCACCGGCTCCTCGCGCGCGCTGACCGCCTTGATCACCGCGTCGGTGAACTTCTCCCAGCCCTTCGCCTTGTGCGAGTTGGCCTCGTGCGCGCGCACCGTGAGCACCGCGTTGAGCAGCAGCACGCCCTGCTCGGCCCAGTGCATCAGGTAGCCGTTGTCCGGCGCCGGGATGCCGAGGTCGGCGTCCAGCTCCTTGAAGATGTTGCGCAGCGACGGCGGCGTCTTGGTGCCGGGCAGCACCGAGAAGCTCATGCCGTGGGCCTGGCCGTCGTCGTGGTACGGGTCCTGGCCGAGGACGAGCACCCGGACCTTGTCGTACGCGGTGGCCTCCAGCGCGGAGAACTCCTGCCCGCTCGGCGGGAAGACCTGGTGCTCCGCGCGCTGCGCCGCCACGAAGGCCGCCAGCTCGGCGAAGTACGGCTTCTCCGTCTCGGCGCCCAGCACCTCCCGCCAGGAATCCGGCAGTTCCAGGCCGCTACCCGCCTGCGCCTCGCCCACGTTCGCCTCGACCGTCCCCGCCTCGACCGTGTCCGTCACGACGACCTCTACCTCCCACCGGGCGACCGCTCACCGCGGCACCGCCCCGACCCGCGGGCGTATCGCGCCCCTCGCGCCGTACGCCCTCTTTCACCCCGAACGCTACACAGCCCCACCGACAACCGGCTCCCCGGCCGCCTCGCCCGCCGCCTCGCCGACGGGCTTCCCGCCCGCGCCACCGACCGGGCCACCAGCCGCGTCACCGACCGCGCCGCCGGCGGGCCGCACGGTCTCGCGGGCCACCGCCCGCGCCACCCGCAGGTGCTCGACCACGTTCAGCGCCACCAGCAGCACGGCGAGCGCCACCAGCGCGGCGAGCGCCGGCCAGCGCACCGTCACCGGCGCGAGCGCCAGCACCACCGCCGCCGCCGCGAGCCGGGTCGTCGCCACCGAGCGGAACATCATCCAGCGCGTGTAGCCGAAGGTCAGCAGGTACAGCCCGCAGCCGCCGTAGAGCAGCGCCACCGAGCCCGCGCCGAGCGCCCGGCGCGGGTCGGCCACCGTCTCGCCGAAGCCGACCGCCACCGCGATCACCGCGGCGGCGAGCGCCAGGTGTCCGTACTGGAAGACCCGGCGCACGACGTCCCGGCGCGAGTCGGCGACGGCGACGGCGTGGCGCATGGCGTCGGCCGCGTAGACGAAGTACTGCCACCACAGCCCGGCCGAGATGGTGAACGCGGCCGTGACCGCGACGAGTTCGGCCGCGTCCAGGCGGGCCGCCGCCGCAGTGGCGCCGATGCCGACGATGGACTCGCCGAGCGCGACCAGCAGGAACAGGGCGAACCGTTCCGGCATGTGCGCCGGGTGGTAGGCGACATCGGCCAGCCGGCGGCGGAACACCACCGGCGCGGACAGGTCGCAGAGCGCCGCGAGCGCCCACAGTGCGACCCGCGGCCCTTCGGGCAGCAGCCCGCCCACCGCCAGCAGCGGCCCGCTGACCATCACGCCCACGCCGTACGGCCCGCGCCAGACGCCCGGGATGCGCACCAGCAGGAGCAGCAGCACGATCCTGGCCGCCCAGTACGCGGCCCCGAGCAGCACCCCCCGCCCCTCGTACGCCCCGGGCACGCCGAGCGCCATGACCAGGCCGGTCAGCCCGACCGCGAGGATGCCGAGCCGGTCGCGCGCGGTGTCCACGTCCCGGATGTTGGCCTGCACGGTGGTCCCCACCCAGCACCAGTACACCGGCACGAACACCACCAGCGCCCGGACGACGCCCGCCCAGTCGTGATGGTGGTGCAGCAGCCCCGACACCTGGGTGATCGCGAACACGAACACCAGGTCGAAGTACAACTCCGCCCAGGTGACCCGCTTCTCCCCCGGCTCCCCCGCCAACTCCCCCGTGCCGCCCATTCGTCCTCCCCGACGCACCCGGCGAACGGCCCCGCCCCGGCCCTCGGCCAGGGCACGGCCCGCAACAGCAGCCCCGAGGCTAGAGCACCCCGGCCACCGCCGCGATCCACCGGCCCGGCACGGCGGCCCGGCACGGCGGCGGGGCCGGGGCCGGGACGGGACCGGGACGGGACCGGTCCGCGGTGTGGGCGGGCTCTGGGAGCCGGAGAGGGGGACGACTACGCTGGTCCACGTTGGGGCAGCCGAGCGGCGCCCGGCCGGCCACCGGTGTCCGGCCGGAGCGATGCGCGAGATCCAGAACCATCGCAAGACGTAGGAGACACCCACGTGGCAGAGCGCGAGCGCAAGCCGATCGATTCCTGGCTGACCGACATGGACGGCGTCCTCATCCACGAGGGCGTGCCGATCCCCGGCGCCGACACCTTCCTCAAGCGGCTCCGCGAGTCCGGCAAGCCGTTCCTGGTCCTCACGAACAACTCGATCTACACCCAGCGCGACCTGCACGCCCGGCTCGCCCGGATGGGGCTCGACGTCCCCGTCGAGCACATCTGGACCTCGGCGCTGGCGACCGCCAAGTTCCTGGAGGACCAGCGGCCCGGCGGCACCGCCTACGTCATCGGCGAGGCCGGCCTGACCACGGCGCTCCACGACGTCGGCTACGTCCTCACCGACACCGACCCCGACTTCGTGATCCTCGGCGAGACCCGGACCTACTCGTTCGAGGCGATGACCAAGGCCGTCCGGCTCATCGACGCGGGTGCCCGGTTCATCGCCACCAACCCCGACGAGACCGGCCCGTCGGCCGAGGGCGCGCTCCCGGCCACCGGGGCGGTGGCCGCCCTCATCACCAAGGCCACCGGCGTGGAGCCGTACTTCGTCGGCAAGCCCAACCCGCTGATGATGCGGGCCGGGCTGAACGCCATCGGCGCCCACTCCGAGAACAGCGCGATGATCGGCGACCGGATGGACACCGACATCGTCTCGGGCATGGAGGCCGGCATGTCGACCTTCCTCGTCCTCACCGGCCTGACCCAGGCCGAGGACGTGGAGCGCTTCCCCTACCGGCCGACCCGGGTCGTCGAGTCGATCGCCGATCTGGTCGACCTGATCTGAGCGCGCCCCGGGGGTCCTCCGTGCGGGGAGGGACCCCGGGCCCGTGTGCCCGTCCGGCCGCCCGGACGTCCGTGTGCCCGTCCGCCCGTGCCGGTCAGCATGCCCGCCTCAAGGGCTCCTTAAGGTGCCCCTAACCGCAGCGTTCCCCCCTCGGCGGGACGGCCCCGGTCCGGCTACCGTGAACGCCACGCCGCCGCGCCCCCCACCGCGGCGGCGGCACACCCCCTCACCCCCTCACCCGCAGCAGCCCCGAAGCGGCGCCGAAACCGGGAGCAACCGGGCGCGCCGTGGTTGAGTAGGGCCCATGACGACCTCCGCGCACCGAGCCCCGGCCACCGCCTCCGGCACCCACCCGCCCTTCCGCGTCGGTCTGATCGGCTTCGGCCTGGCCGGCTCCGCCTTCCACGCCCCGCTCATCGCCACCACCCCGGGACTGCGGCTGGACGCGGTGGTCACCGCCAACCCGGAGCGCCGCGACCAGCTTCGGCGCGAGCACCCCGGGGCGCGCGCCGTCGACACCCCCGAGCAGCTGCTCGCCGACCCGCAGGCGCTCGACCTGGTCGTCATCGCCTCCCCCAACCGCACCCACGCCCCGCTCGCCCGCGCCGCCCTGAAGGCCGGGCTCGCCACCGTGGTCGACAAGCCGCTGGCCGGGACCGCCGCCGAGGCGGGCGAACTCTGCGCGCTCGCCGAGTCCACCGGCACCCTGCTCACCGTCTTCCAGAACCGCCGCTGGGACGGCGACTTCCTCACCGCCTCCCGGCTGGTCCGCGAGGGCGCGCTCGGCCGGGTGCACCGCTTCGAGTCCCGCTTCGAGCGCTTCCGCCCCAAGCCCAAGCCCGGCTGGCGCGAGCTCGCCGACCCCGCCGAGGTCGGCGGCACCCTCTACGACCTGGGCAGCCACCTCGTCGACCAGGCGCTCACGCTCTTCGGCCCGGTCGACACGGTGTACGCCGAGATCGACGTCCGGCGCGACGGCGCGGTGGTCGACGACGACGCCTTCGTCGCCCTCACCCACGCCAACGGCACCCGCTCGCACCTGTGGACCAGCGCCCTCGCCCCGCTCGTCGGCCCGCACCTGCGGGTCCTCGGCGACACCGCCGGGTACGTCAAGTCCGGCATGGACCCGCAGGAGGCGGCCCTGCGCTCCGGCCTGCGCCCCGACCCCGCCGCAGCGGCCCCCTGGGGCGCCGAGGACCCGGCCCGCGACGGCGTCCTCGGCACCGACGAGTCCATCGTCACCGTGCCCACCGACCCCGGCGACTACCCCGCCTTCTACGCGGGCGTCGCCGCCGCCCTGGCCACCCCCGGCACGCCGCCCCCGGTCGATCCGCGCGACGCCGTCGCCACCCTCACCGTCCTGGAGGCCGCCCGCGCCTCCGCCGCCACCGGCACCACCGTGCGCCTCGAAGGCCTCCCCGGCTGACGTCCCGCCGAGGATCCCCGCGACGGTGGGCCCGGCCCACGGCTGAACTTCGCTGAACTGCCCCCGCCGGCCCTGCTGCCCCACTCTCCCGTTCGCCTACGCTGCACCGCATGCAGACCTGGGGGGAGCGGTACCAGCAGGGCCTGACGGACAGTGCGGAGCAGCGGCAGCGGGCCCGGGCCCGCGCGATCGTGCGGCAACGCCGCAGCTGGGCCCGGGGCGAGACCATCAACTGGGCACCCGTCACGGTGACCACCCCGGACGGCCGGCCGGTCGGCCTGCCCTCCGGCAAGCACTCCGACAAGCACTCCGGCAGACACGAGCTCATCGCCTTCCTCCTCGGCCTGCTCGTCCTCCTGTCCGAGCTCAGCGGCGTCCTGCTCGTCCTGGGCCTCGCCCTCCGCTGGCTGTTCATCGAGCTGACCGGCCGCCCGCACTACGCCGTCCTCGCCACCGCCGACAACACCCCCGTCGCCGTCCATCGCACCCGCCGCCGCAGGCAGGCCCTGCTCGCCGCCGCCGCTCTCGCCGACCGCGTCGAACGCGAGGGCACCACCGCCCTCACGCCGGGAGCGACCGATGACTGACGAGGCAGCCGAGGTGGACGAGCGCCGGGCCGCCCGGGAGGAGCAGCGGCGCCGGGAGCGGGAGTGGACCGCCGAGTTCGAGCGGAAGGCGGCGGCCGCCGACGCGGCGCGGGCGGAACGCGAGCGGGCCGGGAGGGCGGCGGCGCTGCGGGCGTGCTGGGCACGGGGCGAGCGGGGCGAGAGCCATGCGTTCGCGGAGATCGCCGGCCCGGACGGTGGGGAGCCGGTGCGGATCGCCGTGGTCTGGCTCGGCAGGTTCCGGGCCGTGCCGAGGGCCTTCCGCGGGTCGCTCACGCACGGTGCGATCGGCGACGGCCTGGGATTCCTGATCCTCCTCGCCGTCGCCCTCCTGGTGGGGCTCCACCACGTCGTCCGCCGCCTGTTCCTCCGCTGGTCCGGCGGTCCGCGCTGGGCCGTCGTCGGCGCCGCGGGGCCCGGCGGGAAGCACGTGGTCGTGCGGCGCGAGCGCGACGTCGGGCCCGCCGCGCTCGCCGCCGCCGAACTCGCCGACCGCGTCGAGCGGGAGGGCGCGGCGGCCCTCCCGGCCGCGGGCGGCTGACCGGGGTCAGACGCCGATGATCTCCACCGCCGAGCCCAGGCCCTTGAAGTCCGCGACGTTGCGCGTGTACAGCGGCAGGCCGTGCGCGGAGGCGATGGCGGCGATCATCAGATCGATCCGGCGCGGGCGCGGCTGGCGGCCGGCGGCGATGGTCAGGGTCACCAGGGTGCCGTAGCGGGCGGCGGCGGCCGCGTCGAAGGGCAGCGGCTCGAAGTCCGCCATCGCCGCGCCCAGCACCTCCATCCGGGCCGCCCGGCTGACCGGGTCGCGGGCCATCGAAACGCCCTGCTGCAGCTCGGCGAAGGTGATCGCGGTCAGCTCCGGCACGGCCGGCAGGTCGGCCGGACCGATCAGCGCCAGGTCGATGTAGACGCAGGTGTCCAGCACCCCGGCGGGCCGCCGCCGGGACGCCCGCCGCCGCTCAGCCACGCGGGCGCTCGAACGGGTCGCCGTCCTCGTCCCCGACCAGCTCGTCGGGCCCGAAGTACTCGTCGGCCTCCTTGCGCATCTGCTGGTAGTCCACCCGCGGCAGCTTCACGTGCCGCGCCACCAGCTCCTCCGCCGTGAGCCGCCGCCGCCCCACGACCGGCCGCAGCTCGGCGACCTCGACCCCGTTCCTGGTGATGTGGAAGGTCTCCCCCGCCTCCACGGCGTCCATCACCGCGGCGGAGTTGTTCCGGAACTCCCGCTGGGTAATCGTCTTCATCCTTCCAAGGTAGCCCCGTGTAGCACCTGCGGCTACACCTCGCGCGGCATTCACCGAAATCAACCGCCTACGGACCGTTGCCGCGTTACCGTACGACGGTCGACCGATCACGCTGGGGGGCTCCGACCATGGCCGATGTCACCACCGAGGCGCAGCAGAATCCATGGCTCTACGGCCAGGACGGGCCACCCTCCGGGATTCCGCACCCGGGCGGCCCCTCCGGCGCCTGGGCGAGCGGCCCCTCGGCCGGCGCCCCGGTCCGGGTGGAACCCGCCGCACTGCGCCAGGCGGCCGGGGCGTCCCGCCGCCTCCAGGGCGAGCTGCGGTCCACGGTCAGCCACGCCGAGCCGGACACCGCCGCGGCCGCCCAGGCCTTGTCCGCCGACTGCTTCTCCTCCGGCGCCGCGCTCACGCAGGTCCTCACCTGGTGGAAGGCCCGGTGGACCAGCCTCGACAACCGCCTCGGCATGACGGCGGACCGTCTGGAGGCCACCGCCGCCGCCTACCGGTCGACCGACACCTCCTCCGCCTCCGCGTTCAAGGCGCCGTGAGCCGTGGTGACCTTCGCGCAGCTGCGACACGCCTCCTTCGAATCGCTGGACAAGGCCGGCGACACCTGGAACGGCGTCGCCGGACACACCGAACAGATCGCCGGCCAGGTACGCTCCGGCGTCCTGCAACCGCTCACCGGGGCCGCGCCGGGCTCCCTCGCCCCCGGCGTCGGCCGCGCCTGGACCGGCGTCGCGGCCGACGAGGCCACCCGCGAGATCGGTCTGCTCGCCGACGAGCTGACCGCCTTCCACTACGAGGCGCTCGCCGTCACCGCCGCCCTGCGCCGCGCCCGGTCCGCGTTCGCGCAGGCCCAGCAGAACCTGCTGCGCGCCATCGGCGACGCCGAGGCCCTCGGCGCCACCGTGGCCGCCGACGGCACCGTGACGCTGCCGCCCCTGCCGCCGGAGGACCGCAACGACCCGGACGCGATCGCGTACCAGCGGCGGAAGTGGGACGAGCTCCAGCAGTACGTCGAGGCCATGGGCAAGGCGGTGTCCGCCGCCACCGAGGCCGACACGGCCGCAGCTGCCGCCCTGCGCGCCCTCGACCCCGCCGAGGTCGACCCGGCCACCCGGCCGGGGGCGGTGGCGAATGCGGGTGATGACCTCGTCCGGGCGGCGGGCATGCCCTCCGACCCGAAGGCGCTGCGGGCCTGGTGGGGTGCGCTCGACCCGACCGTCCGCGCCGGGCTGCTGGCATCGGACGGCGAGAGGCTGCGCGCGGCGGGAGTACTGGGCCCGGTCGACTACGAATGGCACGCCCCGGACGCCGGAGCGGGCGACTACGCCCAGCGACCGCCCAGCGCCGGCGACTATGCCAACGGAGCTGCCGCCGAGGCGCTGCTGGTGGGCGGCGGGAACTTCGTCGGGTACACCGACGCCGCACGCCATCTGCAGCACTTCCTGACCGCGACGGGTGAACCGCTCGCCGTCGACGTGGACCGGATGCTGTACGACGACCCGGACTTCCGCTGGCGGGTGGACAAGCAGATCACCGACCACCAGGCAGAGTGGCGGCAACTGGCGCTCGACGCCTATGAGCGGTCGGGCGGGGCCCCGGTGGCCGTCCCGGTCGAGGCCGTAGCACACCGCGACATCGATGCGTCCGCCCAGCGCAACTGGTTCCTGGCGATCGGCAGCCACCCGTACGCCACCTCCGGCGTGGTGACCGCCCGTCCGGGCCCGGATGGGAAGCCTGTGGTCTCGGTCCAGTACCAGGTCAACATCTGGGACCGCTACAACTGGGATCCCGGCAAGAGCACACCGATCGCCTTCACCAACATCAAGGACAGCGACTTGGCCAAGCTCCACCAGACCGGACTGGCCAGAGAGTTCGACCTTACCGGCCGGAGCACTCCGGTGACCGTCGCGCTTCCCGGCACGCCGTCCTCCCCGCCCGGGGCGGGCGCCGGGCAGGACGGTACCCGCGATGCCGCGCGCTCGAACCCCGGACGGGAGACTCGATGAGCGAGAGGCCGCCCTTCTCCGATCCCCGGCGGACCCGCCGCCGTCGGCTGATCGGGGTCCTGGTCGCCGGCCCTCTGATCCTGCTGGCGGCCGGAGTGGCTCTGCTGTACTGGGCCTACGAGCAGGACCGCCATCCGAAGCCCGACAGCGGGCGGCCGGGGGCGTGGATGACCGTGAGCTCGGAGGAGGTGTCCCGGTTCGCCCGTGTGGGGATCCCGGCGTCGGCGGTCGACGTCCGGTGGGCCTATCAGAACGGGTTCCAGGACGACCTCGCGTTCCTCGCGTTCCGGCTGCCCCAGACCGGTCTGGAGGACTTCAAAAGTGGTCTTCCTGTTTCCGAGTGGACTGACAGCGGGCACCAACTGGCCATCGACATGGACGGCTTCCAGCACGCCGGTGCACCGGACCCGTCGGACGCGCATCCGTTGACCTGTGGGGGTTTCCTCTCTCCGGCCCCGGCCAAGAGGATCGCCACCCGCGTGTGCCTCGCTCCGCAACCGGACGGGACGGGCCAGGTGTGGGTCAGAGCCTTCCAGACCTCCTGAACCGGGAACCGCGGCACGGGCCCGTTCGTCTTCCTGCTCTGAAGACCCGGATCCGGAACGCAGAGGAGGGCAGGGACGTGGCGGTGGTCGCGATGCTGCTCGGGGTGCTCCGGGTGCTGAGCGGGGAGTGGCTCGCCGAGGGTGGCGGGTCGCTGACCTCGGTGGCGGCCGCGGCGGCCGTGGTGCTGGTGGCCGGGGCGGTCGCGGGGGCGCTGGTCGTCGCGCGGCTGCTGGGGGCGCGGGCGCCGGCGAACGTGCGGGCCGGGGCGCTGCGCAGGCGCGCGTTCCGGACGGCGTTCCTGCCGCAGCGTGACCCCGACGCCCGGGGCCGTCGACGCCCGAGGGCCCCGGGAGCGGCCCCGGCGGCCGCGTAGTCCCGGTAGCAAGAGCAGTCCCTTCCCGGAACGCCGCCCGGCGCGGCCGTCCTCCGCCGATCACTCGTATCCCGAGACCCCGGAGGGCTCGCTCCACCATGTCCGTCTTCGCTGTCCTCGACCCGGCCGTCGGCCTGGCCCACGACGTCGTCGCCGCGCTCGCGCACGTCGTCCCGACCGCGCTCGCGATCGTCCTGTTCACCGTCTGCGTCCGCCTGGCGCTGCACCCGCTGGCGCGGGCGGCGGCCCGCGGCGAGAAGTCGCGCGCCCGGCTGGCGCCGCGGATCGCCGAGCTGAACCGCAAGCACAAGGGCCGCCCGGAGAAGCTCCAGGCGGCGCTCGCCGAGCTGTACCGGGAGGAGAAGGCCTCGCCGTTCGCGGGGTGCCTGCCGATGCTGGTGCAGATCCCGTTCTTCTCGGTGATGTACCGCCTCTTCACCACCCCCAACGACCTGCTCGGCCACACCCTGTTCGGCGCCCCGCTCGGCCTGCACGTGGGCAGCGCGCAGGGCGCGGGGCAGGGGGCGGTGTTCGCCGTGCTGTACGCGGGCCTGGCGGCGGTGGCGTACGTCGGCTTCCGGCGGGCCCGCCGCGCGCAGGCGGCGCAGGCGGCACAGGCCGCCGCGGGCGGCACCGCGCCGCAGCCGGGGCTCGCGGTGCTGCCGTACCTGTCCTTCGGCACGGTCCTGTTCGCCGCCCTGGTCCCCCTCGCGGCCGGCGTCTACCTGCTGACCACCACCGCCTGGTCCGCCGCCGAACGCGCCTGGCTGTACCGGGACGGCGCTCCGGAGCCCGCGGGGGTGGCGCTGGTCTGAGCCCGGGTCGGCCGGACGGGCTGGCCTCCTCTAGCCTGTGTGATCGTTTGGCCCGGTCGGCCGGACGATCACACAGCTGGGATCAGACAGGTGAAGGGAAGGGTCGGACCATGACGGTCGCTGCTCCGGCGTTGGCCGAGTTGCGGGAGGTCTGCCAGCCGCAGGCGAAGCTGGCGAGCCGCAACGGGGAGCACTGGGCGGGGCGGCTCTACATGCGGGACGTGTCGCTGCGGGTCACCCGCCAGCTGGTGCGGACCTCGGTGTCGCCGAACACGCTCACCTGGGTGATGGTGGTCTGCGGGGTGGGCGCCGGGGCGGCGCTGGTGATCCCCGGGCTGCCGGGCGCGGTGCTGGCGGCGGTGCTGATGCAGGGCTTCCTGCTGTTCGACTGCGTGGACGGCGAGGTGGCCCGCTGGAAGAGGCAGTTCAGCATCGCCGGCGTCTACGTCGACCGCCTCGGCGCCTACCTGGCGGACGCCGCGCTGATGATCGGCGCGGGGATCCGGGCGGCCCGGGGCGGCTCGGAGCTGTGGGTGTCGGTGGGCTTGGCGGCCGCGCTGGGCGTGGTGCTGCTGAAGGCGTCGACCGACCTGGTGGACGTGGCGCGGGCGCGCAGCGGGCTGGCGCCGGCGGACGAGGAGTCGACGCAGCCGCGCTCGCAGGGCATCGCGACGGCGCGCCGGCTGGCGTCGGTGTTCAAGATCCACCGGGTGACCAACGGGATCGAGGCCTCGCTGGTGCTGCTGGCGGCGGCGGTCGTGGACGCGGTGGTCGGCCACACCGACCCGACGCAGGCGACGGTCGCCGGGATCACCGTGATCACCTGGGGGATGGTGGTGGCGCACCTGGCATCGATCCTCTCCTCCTCGCGACTGCGCTGAGCGGGCACCGGGCCCGGCGCAGGACGCCGGGCCCGAGGCGCGGACGGCGGGCCCGCCCCCCCTCGCCCGGACCACCGACGGGGCGGCCGTGAC